>DAHXOA010000104.1 GCA_027365145.1 Acidimicrobiaceae bacterium
ACGGCCACGGCAACGGCCACGGCAACGGCAACGGCAACGGCAACGGCCACGGCTCGGCGCTAATCGGTAGGAGCCGCTCGGTAGGCTGCCGCCGTGGACGAGCAGCCGAACGATACAGCCGGCGACGTGGACGAGGCGCGGCCGATCCTCGCGGAGTCGAGCGCCGCTGACCACCCCTACGACGCGTTGCTGGTGGTGTCGTTCGGCGGCCCGGAAGGCCACGACGAGGTGCTTCCCTTCCTCCGCAACGTGCTGCGCGGTCGGGACGTGCCAGAGGAGCGGATGGCCGAGGTGGCCGAGCACTATCACCACTTCGGCGGGGTCTCCCCGATCAACGGGCATAACCGGGCGTTGGTCGCCGCCGTGGGCACCGCCTTGGCCGCTGCCGGGATCGATCTCCCGGTCTACTGGGGGAACCGCAATTGGCGACCGATGCTGGCGGACGAACTGGCCCGCATGCGTGACGACGGGAGGCGACGGGCACTGGCGTTCGTCACATCCGCCTACGCGTCTGCCAGTGGGTGCCGGCAGTATCTCGACGACATCGCCACCGCTCGGGCTGCTGTCGGGGCTGGTGCCCCTGTCGTCGAGAAGCTCCGCCTCTTCTTCAACCATCCCCGCTTCGTCGAGACGTGGGTGGCGTCGCTCCGCCACTCGTTGGAGGAAGCCTCCACGGATGGATGGCTGCCGTCGGATGCGCTGCCATCTGGATCACTGCCGGCATCCTCCCGGTCTTCACGGTCGGGTGCGCCGCACGTACTGTTCACCGCGCACAGCATCCCCGAGGCCATGGCGGCGACCTGTGACTACGTGGCGCAGTTGACCGAGACGGCCCGTCTGGTCGCTGCCGGCGCCGGTGTCCCCGACGGCGATTGGCGCCTGGTGTGGCAAAGCCGGTCGGGACCGCCGTCCCAGCCGTGGCTGGCGCCCGACGTGGTCGACGCCATGGCCGAGCTGCCAGAGGGCAGCACGGTGGTGTTGGCGCCCATCGGTTTCGTGTCGGACCACATGGAGGTGGTCTACGACCTGGACACGGTGGCCCTCGCGGCCGGGTCGGACCGTGGCCACCGGGTGCTGCGAGCGGCGACGCCGGGGACCGATCCCCGTTTCGTGGACATGATCCGCGCGCTGGTGGCGGAGCGGCTTGACCCTTCGTTGCCCCACCTGGCTGTGGGGAACTTCGGCCCGGCCCCGGACCGTTGCGCTGCCGGCTGCTGTCCGGCACCGGCCCGACCGCGTTGATCGCCAGCGGCCAGCGAGCGGGGCGGCTCCTGTTGCCCGCCGAGCCGACCTGACTCAGCTCTGGGCCGCGCGCTCCCCTTCGACGGGGAGCAGGTTCCGGATGGTGTTGACCAGGCCCCCCAGCTCCATCGGGAGCACGATCTTCGTCGAGGGCGACGAGCCGACCTGCTTCAACGTCTCGAGGTACTGGAGCTGCATGGTGTTGGCGTCGAGCTGGTGGGCCACGCCGAGGATCGTCGTGAGCCCGGCGGCCAGCCCTTCGGCCCGCAGCATGACCGACTGGCGCTCTCCCTCTGCGGCCAGGATCGCCGCCTGCTTGGTCCCCTCGGCCAGGGTGACGGCTGCCTGCTTCTGACCGTCGGCCTCGGTGACCGCTGCTCGCCGCGTGCGTTCGGCCGACATCTGGCGGGTCATGGCGTCGAGCACTCCCGGCGGAGGGTTGACCTCTCGGACCTCGACGGTCGTGATCTTGACGCCCCACCGCTCGGTGACCTCGTCCAGGCGGATACGTAGTGAGGCGTTCATCTCCTCCCGCTTGGAGAGCACGTCGTCGAGGGACATGTCCCCGACCACGCTGCGCAGGGTGGTCGACGCCACGTTCTGGGCCGCCGCCGCGAAGTTCTCCACCCGGAGGACCGACAACGAGGAGTCGACGACCTTGTAGAAGATGATGAAGTCGATCGAGATCGAGGCGTTGTCCTTCGTAATGGCGGTCTGGTGGGGAATCTCCAGGAACAGCTCACGCAGGTCCACCAAGCTGACGCGATCCGTCAGCGGATTGATGAAGACGAGCCCGGGCCCTCTCGTGCCGACCGCCCTCCCGAGCCGGAACAGCACGACCCGTTGGTACTCCCGGATGATCTTGACGGAACGGACCAGACCGATCAGCACCACCAACACCACTACGGCTACGACGAAGCCAACGTCCATAGTTAGGGGACCTCTCTCTCGACCGCCGATGCATTGCCGGATATCGAAGAGATGTCGCCGGGTAGCGAGGGGTCCAGGTGGAAGGATGGACCGGTGCCCGCGCCGGTGCCGGACGGTTCGTCGTCGGGCGCGACCGCCTCGCCCCACACGTGGAGACGGATCCCCTCCACCCGGAGGACCTGTACCGCGCTCCCTGACCGCACCGTGCCGTTCACGGCGACCGCCGACCAGTCCTCCCCGTGCACGCGGACCGTGCCACGAGGATCGAGGTCACCGACGGCGACGCCTTCGGCGCTCTCCAGGGGGACGACGTGCTGTGCCAACGCATCCGTGCCCCGGGAGGAGAGGCCCCGCCATGCCAGGGCACCGAGACCCACGGTGACCACGGCGTCGGTGCCGCCGAGGGCCCAGAGCAGCGGATCAGCCCGCCCGTCCAACGCCATGAGC
Organism: Acidimicrobiaceae bacterium; assembly: GCA_027365145.1. Lineage (GTDB taxonomy): Bacteria > Actinomycetota > Acidimicrobiia > Acidimicrobiales > RAAP-2 > JAKADK01. The sequence continues at coordinate 2,620 of DAHXOA010000104.1, forward strand.
ACAAGCCATGCCACGACGAAGACGCCGACCACGCCCGCAACCAGGTGTGCGTGGGGCCCAAGATGGAACCCGAGCAGGGAGAACAGGAGGACGAGCCCGAGAAGTACTCCAGCGACAACCCACATGCGCACCTCCAATGCCGGTAGCGCGTCTCCAGGGTAGCACCTGGGGTCCAGACGCCAGGTGTGCCGGTCCGGGCTGGTTGCCGATGTGCGCAGGTCCTGCGGTAAGCTTTCGTTGCCGTTCGAGGAGGTTCCGTCATGCCCGACCCTGCGTTCCGCTACGTGACGACCGAGCGGACGGGCGACACCGTGGCGATCTCGATGAACCACCCGCAGAAGCGCAACGCGCTCTCGCTCGGGCATCTGGTCGAGCTGACCCGAGCCTTCGAGCTGGCCGGCGAGAGCGATGCCACCGGGGTCGTCCTCGCCGCCGAAGGACCGGTGTTCTGTACCGGCCACGACTTCGCCGACATGGCCGGTCAGGACCTCCAACAGGTCCGCCGTCTCTTTGCGGTGTGCACCCGGATGATGCAGACGGTCCAGTCCATACCCCAGCCCGTGGTGGCGAGGGTGCACGCGCTGGCCACCGGGGCCGGGTGCCAACTGGTTGCCACCTGTGACCTCGCCGTCGCGTCCTTTGACGCCGCGTTCTGCACGCCGGGAGGGAAGGGTGGCCTCTTCTGTACGACGCCGATGGTGGCGGTGGGCCGGTCGATCGGCATGAAGCGGGCGTTGGAGATGGCGATGACCGGTGACCCGATCGACGCCCGCACCGCCGAAGCATGGGGGTTGATCAACCGGGCGGTGCCTGCAGTTGAGCTCGACGCAGCGACGGCCGACCTCCTGGCCCGAGCCACTCGGGGGAGCGCGGCGGCAAAGGGCATCGGCAAGCAGGCGTTCTACGCCCAGATCGACATGGACCAACCCAAGGCGTACGCGTACGCCGTCGAGGTGATGTCGGCCGCCAGCCAGATCCCCGACGCCCAGGAGGGCATGGCCGCGTTCATCGAGAAACGGCCCCCGAAATGGACAGGTCGTCCCTGACGCTGTCGAGATCCGGCGTGCTGTCGTCGCCCATGATCCCCACCGGTGAAGCGATCGCCGGCGCCTCGGCGATCGCCGGTCATCCGAGCTCCGGAGAGATCATCCTCCACGTTCGAACTGCCACCTTCGCCCCTGTTGCCGCCAACAGCGCGGCGCCGGCGAGGGTGAGCAGCATCAGCGGCCAGAGTGCCTGGTTGGGGTACGTGATCGTGGTGAAGCCACCGCCGGCTGCCTGCCGGGCCTGCGCGACGAGGCCGACTCCCCAGGTCGCGTAGGCGACCAGTAGCGCAACGAGGAGGGCAGAGACGACGACGGACACGGTCCGGCCGAAACGGAGATCGACAGGCGCGAGGTCGGCGCGTTTCACCGCCACCGCCACGCCGGCGATGGAGGCCGGCCAGCCCGCGATGGCGGTGATGGCGAGCACCACCGCTAAAACGTGGACGGCGGCGGGATCGCCGTTCACCGGCACCATCGCGCCGCCGGTCGTCGAGTGGTACCGGCTGGGGTGCAGGACCGTCAGCGCAGCGACCAGGCCGACGTCTGTCAGGAGGGCGAAACCGGGGCTCCAGGCCAGGAGGAACGCGCTGCGGCGGTGAGGTGAGGACGACCGTTGGATGCCCGTGGTCAGCCGGCTCCATCCGACGGCCAGGACAACCAGCGTGACGAGGAACAGCGCGACGACGGCCAGGCCGGCCCACAGCACGATCGTGCCGGCCGGGGTCACCGGGGGCGCGGGGCGGGGGAGTCCCACGTGGGCCGGGAAGAGCTGGAGCTGGCTGCCGATCAGGAACGGCCCGTCGGCGAAGGAGACCACCCTGCCACCGGTGGCATGCAGGCTCGGGGAGCCCATGGTCATCAGCACCAGAGGGGCAACCACCAACCACGACAACGTCGCCATCGCGATCGACAGGCGGGTCCGGGTCGCCCATAGGCGGTAGACCGGGGGCATCCCTCCGGTCCGGGTCCTCGCCCGGATCGATCCTCGCAAAAGATCGAGCGCGAGCCGGGTCCCCGAGCGCCCTTCGGCCCGGAGGTCGGCTGTCACCGAGCGAACCTCGTCGGCGTACCTGTCCTTCCACCAAGTGGGATAGGAGCGGAGCGCCAACTCGGTCACGAGGGTTCCCCTCACGCGCCCAACGCTCCCAGCTCACCCAGCCGCTTGAACGCAACCTCTGCAACCTTGACGGTGATCTCCAGTCGGGCGCGTAGGACTGCAGCGCCCGTTCCCGTGATGCGGTAGGGCCGCCGGGGACCGTCGGCAGGGAGCGGTTCGACCAGCCCCTCTTCTTCGAGCCGGGCGAGGACTCCGTAGAGCGTGCCCGGACCGAACGACACGCCGCTCATCGCCTCGATGTCCTTGATGACGGCGTAGCCGTGCTTGGGCCCTCCCGACAGGCTGACAAGCACGAGGATGGTCGGGTCCTGCGTGCGTCCCAGCCGCTTCGAGGTCATCTCCGCTCCAGCTCCCATCTCCGCTCCCGTCGTCGGCTCCCTCCAGACTATTCCGTAAGTCGAAATAGTCAAGGGTGGCATGCGTCGCTTCTGGAACCCGTCGCCTCGCTGTCCCTGCATATAAAATAGATTGACTCTAGTAAACGAATAGATCTAGAATGGAGACGGAAGGAGGTGGAAGTGTGGAGCGTTCCCGGGAGGAGTTCGTGGCGCGGTTGCGATCGGTCGGGCTCCGTGTCACCGCCACCCGGCTGGCCGTGCTCGCCGCCCTGGCGCGCCGTTCCCATGCCGACACCGACACCGTTATCGGAGAGGTCCGGGGTGAGCTCGGAGCCACGTCGCCACAGGCCGTCTACAACGTGTTGGCCGCGTTCGTCGAGGCGGGGATCGCCCGCCGCATCGAGCCCGCCGGCAGCGTCGCTCTCTATGAGCTTCGCGTCGCCGACAACCACCACCACGTGGTCTGCCGCACCTGCGGCGCCATACAGGACGTGGACTGTGCAGTGGGCCGGCGCCCCTGCCTCACGCCCTCGGACACCCACGGCTACGCCCTCGACGAGGCCGAGGTGACCTACTGGGGTATCTGTCCGGCATGCCAGGGCTCGCCGCCGCCGCCCTCTTCTTCGCGACGCCTCGGTCCCCGGGGGGACGCGCCCACCCCGGACCGGCCGGGGCGCATCGTGCCGGCCCGCCGGAAGGCAACGGTGGGCCGCACCGCTGCACCGAACCGCACCGCTGCACCGAACCAGGAGGAGGACCGACGTGTCCGACAGTGAACCGATCAACCGATGCCCCGTGGTACACACGGCGATGGGGCGGCGTTCCAACCGGGACTGGTGGCCCGACCAGCTCGACCTGGGGATCCTCCGCCGGCACTCCGCCCGTTCCAACCCGCTGGGTGAGCACTTCGACTACCCAGCCGCGTGCGCCACTCTCGACGTCGAGGCGCTGAAGCGGGACATCGTCGAGGTCATGACCACCTCTCAGGAGTGGTGGCCAGCCGACTTCGGTCACTACGGCCCGCTGTTCGTCAGGATGGCGTGGCACAGTGCGGGGACGTACCGCGTGGCCGACGGTCGTGGAGGCGGTGGGACCGGCAACCAGCGCTTCGCCCCGATCAACAGCTGGCCCGACAACGCCAACCTCGACAAGGCGCGCCGGCTGCTGTGGCCGGTGAAGCGGAAGTACGGGCAGAGCCTCTCCTGGGGTGACCTCATCATCTTCGCCGGTACCTGCGCCCTGGAGGCGATGGGCGTGAAGATCTACGGCTTCGGGTTCGGCCGTGTCGACATCTGGGAGCCGGAAGACGACTCCTCCTGGGGACCCGAGGACACCTGGCTGGGCGACCAGCGCTACAGCGGAGATCGCGAGCTCGCCAACCCCTTCGGTGCCGTCCAGATGGGTCTCATCTACGTCAACCCGGAGGGGCCGAACGGGATCCCCGACCCGCTGGCCGCGGCACGGGACGTCCGCGAGACGTTCGCTCGGATGGCCATGAACGATGAGGAGACCGTCGCGCTCATGGCCGGCGGGCACACCTTCGGGAAGTTCCACGGCGCCGTCGACCCGGACCGGTACGTCGGCCCAGAGCCCGAGGGCGCCCCCCTGGAGGAGCAGGGGCTGGGGTGGAAGAACACCTTCGGGACGGGGAGCGGAGACGACACCTGGACCAGCGGCGTGGAGGGCACCTGGACCACCGAACCTCTCCGGTGGGACAACGGGTACTTCGACAACCTCTTCGGCTACGAGTGGGAGCTCACCACGAGCCCGGCCGGTGCGAAGCAGTGGACACCGAAGGATGGCGCGGCCCAGGGCACCGTGCCTGGCGCCCACGATCCCTCCAGGCGGCATGCCCCGACCATGCTGACGACGGACCTGGCGCTGAAGGTCGACCCGCACTACCGACCGATCGCCGAGCGCTTCCACGCCAATCCCGACGAGTTCGCCGACGTCTTTGCCCGTGCCTGGTACAAGCTCACGCACCGTGACATGGGCCCCGTCTCCCGGTACGTGGGCCCGTTGGTGCCCGCCGAGCCGCTCATCTGGCAGGACCCGGTGCCGGCGGTCGACTTCGGCCGGGTGTCCGACGCCGACGTCGCGACGCTGAAGGCTGAGTTGCTGGCGTCGGGGTTGTCGGTCGCCCAGCTGGCCTCCACCGCGTGGGCCTCGGCGTCGACGTTCCGCGGTACCGACAAGCGGGGGGGAGCGAACGGGGCGCGCCTCCGCCTTGCCCCGCAGAAAGACTGGGAGGTCAACGTTCCCGCGGAGCTGGCCACCGTGCTCCGGACCCTGGAGCAGGTCCAGACCCGTTTCAACGCCGGGCAGCCCGGCCGGACGAGGGTCTCGCTCGCCGACGTGATCGTCCTCGGCGGGTGTGCTGCCGTCGAGCGAGCGGCGGCGGATGCGGGGTTCCCCGTCACGGTCCCCTTCGCTCCGGGGCGCACCGACGCGGGGCCGGACCAGACGGACGTGGCATCCTTCGCCGTCCTTGAACCGACGGCGGACGGGTTCCGCAACTACCTCCGTACCGGGGAGAAGGCGGCGCCAGAGCACCTCTTGGTCGACCGGGCCTGCCTGCTGTCGTTGACCCCTCCCGAGATGACGGTACTCGTCGGTGGCCTGCGGGCGCTCGGCGTCACCGCCGCGGGAACATCCCACGGAGTTCTCACGGATCGGCCCGGGACGCTCACCAACGACTTCTTCGTGCACCTCCTCGACATGGCAACGGTGTGGAGCCCGTCGGCCACCGAACACGTCTTCGAGGGCCGGCACCGCGCCACGGGAGCGCTCCGGTGGACCGGAACCGCCGTCGACCTGGTCTTCGGGTCGAACTCCGAGCTCCGGGCGCTCTCGGAGGTGTACGCCTCCGACGACGCTCGGGAGAAGTTCGTGCGCGACTTCGTGGCGGCGTGGGACACGGTCATGATGCTGGACCGCTTCGATCTGGTCGGCAGGCAATCGGGGCGGTAGGGTCCCGGCATGTACCCGGGGGCTATCGCTGCGACCACACCCGACAAGCCGGCCTACGTCATGGCCTCCAGCGGGGAGACCGTCACCTATGCGGAGCTCGACCGCCGTTCGAACCAGGTCGCCCACCTTTTCCGGCGCCTGGGCCTCCAGCGGGGTGACGTCGTGGCGGTGTTCATGGAGAACAACGCCCGGTACTTCGAGGTGCTCTGGGGGGCGCAGCGTTCTGGCCTCTACTACACGGCCATCAGCTCCCGCCTGACGGCGGGCGAGGTGGCCTACATCCTGAACGACTCCGGGGCCCGGGTTCTCGTCTCCTCGCGGTCCAAGGCCGATGTGGCTACCGAGGCCGTCGCCGCCGCGCCCGGGGTCCACACCCGGCTGCTCTGCGGCGGGACGGCCCCGGGGTTCGACTCGTACGAGAACGCCCGGGACGCCGAGCCGACCGGCCCGCTCCCCGACGAGTCCGAAGGCCAGGACATGCTCTACTCCTCGGGTACGACCGGGCGACCGAAGGGCGTGAAGGTGCCGTTGCGGGAAGCGGTGCCGATCGGTACCGCTTCGGGGGTCTCCGTGCTGGCCGCCGCCCTGTACGGGCTGACGGCGGACAGCGTCTACCTGTCGCCGGCACCGCTCTACCATGCCGCGCCCCTCCGGTTCACCATGGCGTGGCTGCGGGCCGGCGCCACGGTGGTGGTCATGGAGTCCTTCGACCCGGTCGAGTTCCTCCGCCTGGTGGAGCGGTACCACGTGACCCACACCCAGCTCGTCCCGACGATGTTCGTGCGGATGCTGAAGCTCGACGACACGCTCCGTCGGTCCTTCGACGTCTCGAGCCTCCAGGTCGCCGTGCACGCCGCCGCGCCCTGTCCGATCCCGGTCAAAGAGCAGATGATCGAGTGGTGGGGACCGGTCCTCCACGAGTACTACGCCGGGACGGAGGGGAACGGCTTCACCGCCATCTCGTCCGATGAGTGGCTCACCCACAGGGGCAGTGTCGGTCGCGCCCTGGTGGGCACGGTCCACATCCTCGACGACGACGGGCAGCTCCTCCCCCCCGGTGAGCCCGGCACGGTCTACTTCGAAGGTGGTGGTGTCTTCGAGTACCACAACGACCCCGAGAAGACGGCGGAGTCGCGCAACGAACGGGGGTGGTCCACCTTGGGTGACGTTGGCTACGTCGACGAGGACGGCTACCTCTATCTGACCGACCGGAAGGCCTACATGATCATCTCGGGTGGGGTGAACATCTACCCCCAAGAGGTCGAGAACCTGCTCGTCACCCACCCGAAGGTGATGGACGCCGCCGTGCTCGGGGTGCCCAACGAGGAGATGGGCGAAGAGGTGAAGGCCGTCGTCCAGCTGGTCGACCCGGAGGAAGCCGATCCGGGATTGGCGCGCGAGCTCATCGAGTACTGCCGGACATCGCTCGCCTCCTACAAATGCCCGCGGTCCGTCGACTTCGAGGCCGAGCTACCGCGCCACCCCACCGGCAAGCTCTACAAGCGGCTCCTGCACGACCGGTACTGGTCGGGTGTCGGATCGGCCTCCGGAACGGGAACAGCAGACCGATGACCGCCGTGCCCGGGGCAGTCGACCGGGAGGCGCTCCGAGCCCGGTACCGGATCGAGCGGGACAAGCGGATCCGGCCCGACGGGAACGACCAGTACCGGGAGCCGACCGGGAGGTTCGCCCACTTCCTGGACGACCCGTACGTGGAGCGCCAGGAGCGGTCCCCCGTCCGCAAAGAGGTGACGGTGGCTGTCATCGGGGGCGGCTTCGCCGGCCTGGCGACCGGGGCCCACCTGCGCCAGGCCGGGATCGACGACCTGGTGCTCATCGAGGGCGGTGGCGACGTCGGAGGGGCCTGGTACTGGAACCGTTACCCGGGCGCGATGTGCGACACGGCGGCGATGGTCTACCTCCCGCTCCTGGAGGAGACCGGGCACGTGCCGACGATGAAGTACACGTTCGCACCGGAGATCTTCGCCCACGCCCAGCGCATCGCCCAGCACTTCGACCTCTACCGGGGTGCCCTGCTCTCCACCCAGGTCGAGAAGGTCACGTGGGACGACGGCACCGCCCGGTGGATCGTCGTCACGAACCGGGGTGACGAGATCCGCGCCCGTTTCGTGACCATGGGGACCGGTCCGCTGCATCGGCCGAAGCTGCCCGGGATCCCGGGCATCGAGACGTTCGCCGGGGAGTGCTTCCACACCAGCCGGTGGGGGTACGGCATCACCGGGGGCGACCCGTCGGGGGCACCCATGGTCCGCCTGGCCGGGAAGCGGGTGGGCATCATCGGCACCGGGGCGACGGCCGTCCAGTGCATCCCCCACCTGGCCCGCGACTCCGGGGAGCTGTTCGTCTTCCAGCGCACGCCGTCGTCGATCGACGTGCGCGGCAACCACGCCATCGACCCGACATGGTTCGCCACGCTCCCGCCCGGATGGCAGCGGGAGTGGCTACGCAACTTCTGCACGCTCCAGACTGGCGGGTTCGCCGATGAGGACCTGGTCATGGACGGCTGGACCGACATCTCCCAGCGGATCCGGGACCGCGTGGTGGCCCTGGTGGACGAGGGCGCCCCCCTCGGTCAAGAGACGATGCGCCTGGCCTACGAGGACAGCGACGACGAGAAGATGTGCGAGATCCGCGCCCGGGTCCGCTCCGTCGTCGAGGATCCGGCCACGGCCGCCGCGCTCGAGCCCTGGTACCGGCAGCTCTGCAAGCGCCCGTGCTTCCATGACGAGTACCTCCAGGCGTACAACCGGCCGACGTGCCACCTGGTGGACACGGACGGCAGGGGCGTCGACCTGATCGACGAGACCGGGGTGTGGGTGGCCGGGACCCACTACGAGCTGGACTGCCTGATCTTCGCATCGGGGTTCGAGGTGGGCACGGACTATGCCCGCCGGGCCGGCTTCGAGACGGTCGGGAGGGCCGGTGAGACCCTGAGCGAGCACTGGGCCGAGGGGATGCGGAGCCTGCACGGGATCCACGTGCACGGCTTCCCCAACGCCTTCATCGTCGGGTTCGCCCAGGGTGGCAACCTGGTCTCCAACGTCACCCACAACCTGGTGGAGGCGGCGACCACGATCGCGGCGGTGATCGGCCACGCCCAGGCAATCGGAGCGGTGGAGGTGGAGGCCACTGCGGAGGCGGAGGCGGCCTGGATCGACCTGCTCCAGAGCAGCGAACGAGGCTTCCTCGGAAATCCGGACTGCACCCCGGGTTACTACAACAACGAGGGCCGCGTGCTCGGGCCGAAGGAGCGGTTGGGGATGACCGGCCACCCCGGCGGTCCGCTGGCGTACTTCGACCACATCGACCGGTGGCGGAGCGGCGGCACCTTCGACGGGGTCTCCTTCGGGCGCCGAGATTGAGCCGCGACCTCAGCGGGAATGCCTACGAGCCCCCGTGGCGGGAGCCGACCAGCTTCCAGGTCGCCGGGAGGAGTCCTGCAGCCAGCGCGGCCTTCATGGCGTCGCCGATGATGAAGGGTGTGAGGCCCAGGGCGACCGCCTTCGCTATCCCCACATGCAGGCTGACGGCGAGCCAGAGCACCCCGATCGCGTACATGACCACCTCTCCGGCGAGCATGGCCGGAACCGACGTCCGCCATGTCCGGTCCGCCTTGCGCTCGGCGAGATAGCCGCACAGCGCGGCCGAAGCAACGAAGCCGACGATATAGCCGAACGATGCCCCCACATAGCCGCTCGAATGCGCAGCGAACCACGGTACGCCGAAGAGGCCGGCCACCGCGTACAGTGACATCGCCGCGAGCCCCCGCCGCCAGCCGAGTGTCGTGCCGACGAGGAGCACGCCGAGGGTCTGCCCGGTGATCGGCACGGGCGTGAACGACAGATGGATGGAGAGCTGGGCGAGCAGGCCCACCAAGCCGGCCGCACCGACCACAAGTGCGATATCGCGAAGCACTGACCCCGGGACCAGATCGGCGAGCACCAACGGCTCTCGCGGCTTCAGAACGGCGACGTCGGACATCTCGGCTGAACCTCCTCGACGGTGTACGCGGTACGGACAGGGTGCAGAGTAACGCGGCGGCAACGCCAGGCTACGGAGACGACGGGATCGTAACCGGTAAGAGTTGTCGTCCACGAACGATCGACGCGAGAGGATGGAGCAGTGGACGTTGACAACACACTCGTGTTCTTGCTCGGGCGATGGTCAATCCATCGGTCGCTCGTCCACGGCGGCGGCGCGTGCGGAACGTTCACCGGTGTAGGGGTGCTCGCCGCGCGGCCCTGCTCCGACGTGTCGCCTCGACGGCGGTGGGCGCATTACGAAGAGACAGGAAACCTTCGCTTCGGTACGTACTCGGGCTCGGCAACTCGCCAACTCGACTACGCGGCCGGCCCTGAAGGTAGATCCGTTGCCATCTCCTTTTGTGACGGACGGCCCTACATCGATCTCGACCTGACCGCCGGAAGCTGGACGGCGCGACATCCCTGCGCGGCCGACCTCTACGAGATCTCCACCAGGGTCATCTCCTCGGATCTGGTCGAGGAGTGCTGGCGGGTACGCGGGCCGACGAAGTCCTACGACGCCGTGACGACGATGACGCGGCTGGCGCCCTGAGATCGGGATGCGCCCACGGCCCTACGCGCCGACAGCTTTCGAGACGGGCAGTCCGACACGGCCGGTTCCGCCGGTGAGCGTCAAACCCGGACTTCCTGGGTCGGTAGGCACGCAAGACGGTTGTAACGCGGAAAGCGGTGTTGACCTGGGTAAAACGGTCGGACGGGCCCAGAGGATCGTGTGACGGCGCGAGCCTGTGACCTGGGATCACTGGGATTACTGGCTGAGGCCGGCAGCTGGTGGTCGAGGGTTGTGGCGTCGCGCCCCCGGCGATAACGTCGGGCCACGAAGAGTCCGGACCGCACCCTTGTGTGTGCGGTGTTTCCATGTCGTGTCCGTGTCGCTGCAACCGAAGGAACCACCCATGAGAGAGGCAGTTGTCTGTGACCCGCTGCGCACAGCGGTGGGTGGGTTTGGTGGGGCGCTCCGGGACGTTCCGGCTGTCGAGCTTGCCACGACGGTCGTCAAGGCGCTCGTCGAGCGGTCGGGCATCCCCGGTGATCGCTTCGACGACGTCGTCCTGGCTCAGGGCTATGCGAACGGTGAGGCACCGGCTATCGGGCGGGTGGCAGCCCTCGACGCCGGACTGCCCGTCACCGTGCCCGGGCTGCAGATCGATCGGCGTTGCGGATCAGGCCTGCAGGCGGTTGCGTATGCCGCCATGCAGGTCCAGACCGGGGTCAGCGATCTGGTCATCGCCGGCGGGGTCGAGAGCATGAGCCAGGCCGAGTACTACTCCACCGCTACCCGCTGGGGTGCCCGGGCTGGGGATGTCGGGCTGGTGGATCGGTTGGCGCGTGGCCGGGTCACTGCCGGTGGCCGGAACCACCCGGTGCCGGGGGGCATGATCGAGACCGCCGAGAACCTACGCCGGGCCTACGACATCTCACGCGAGCGACAGGACGCCCTGGCGCTCCGCTCCCACCAGCGGGCCATCTCCGCTCAGGAGGCTGGGATGTTCGCCGAGGAGATCGTCCCGGTCCGCGTCGTCACCCGACGCGGGGAGCAGGTCGTCGATCGCGACGAGCATCCTCGGGCCGATACGTCCTTGGACGCCCTCGCTCGGCTGCGGCCGGTGATGGGACGCCAGGATCCGAACGCCACGGTGACGGCCGGCAACGCGAGCGGCCAGAACGACGGCGCCGCGGCCTGCATCGTCACGCACCCCGACGCGGCTCGCGAGCTCGGGCTCCAGCCACTTGCGCGGCTTCGCTCCTGGGCGGTCGCCGGCGTGGATCCCGAGATGATGGGGCTCGGGCCAGTTCCGTCCACCGCTCGTGCGCTCGACCGGGCTGGTCTTACCTTCGGCGACCTCGACCTCATCGAGATCAACGAGGCCTTCGCTGCCCAGGTGCTCGCCTGCACCACGGAGTGGGGAGTCGACGATGACGACGATCATGTCAACGTCCGTGGCTCAGGCATCTCGCTGGGGCATCCGATCGGCGCCACCGGAGCCAGGATTCTTGCCACGCTGCTACGGGAGATGGTCCGCCGGGACGCCACCTTCGGGCTGGAGACCATGTGCATCGGTGGCGGCCAGGGCATTGCCGCCGTCTTCGAGCGGGTGTCCTGACACGAGCGAGGCGCTGCTGCCTAGCCAGCGCAATGGCGCCCACCACGCCTACCGTGCCGCGGTCGGGTCGTCGCACCGGGCGGCTGTCTCCGACTCCTCGGGCACCTTCGACGGGGTCTCCTTCGGGTGCCGCGATTGAGCCGCGGGTGGTCCGGGATCCTGTCGGTCTACGGTGCTATGACATCCAGGAGCGCTCCCGCCGGACACCGGGTTCCGGGCGTGCCCACGGACCGAGATCACGAGGAGACGTCATGCAGCCCGACCCGACCGGTACGCACCGGTGAGCGCCGTCGAACCGAAGACCGCCCGGCGCACCCATCTCAGCGCCGAGACCATCCACGGGATGATCTACTTCACGCCCTACGGCCGCGAGGCGTACGCCGCTCTCGGCATCACCGATCAGCGGATGGGCTACTTCGCTTCCAGATCAGCGGCGATGGGGCCGGTGCCGGCCGAGGTGACCATCGCCACCTTCTTCAACTTCCACCCGAACGCCGTCCGGCGGGTCATCCCCGCAGCGTGGGAGATCGCCGCGCCGGAAGCGATTCTCGCCGCCCGGTTGGAGGCCGTCGACCGGTCGCTTCGCCAGGCGTGGGGCGACGCCGTCTCCGGTCCGGAGGTGCGTGAGGCGGCATCCCTCGCCCGCCGGGCGGCGGAGCGGGCAGCAGAGCGCCCGCAGGGCCGCCCCCTGTTCGCCGCACACAGCAGCCTGCCGTGGCCCGACGAAGCGCACCTGGTGCTGTGGCATGCCCAGTCGCTGTTGCGGGAGTTCCGCGGCGACGGCCACGTGTCGCTGCTCCTCACTGAGGGTCTCGACGGCCTCGACGCCCTCATCGTCCACGCCGCCACCGGGGAGGTGCCGGCGAAGACGCTCCAGTCGATGCGGGAGTGGAGCGACGAGGAGTGGGCCGCCGGCGTAGCCGGTATCCGGGGGCGGGGATGGCTGGAGGACGGCGACGAGCTCCGCCTCAGCCCCGCCGGCCGTGCGCATCGCCAGTCGGTGGAGGACCGGACCGACCAGCTCGCCACCTTCCCCTACGAGGCGATCGGCGAGGAGGGGTGCACCCGGCTGCGGGAGCTGGCGGTGCCGCTGTCCAAGGCAGTGGCGACCGGAGACATCGGCTTCCCGGCGGCGCTGGCGTCCCGCTTCGAGAAGCTGGGCTGACCGCCAGCCCGCAGCGTCGGGCCAGCCCGCCTGCCCTGACCTGACCGCCTGGGCTGACCTGACCGTCTGTCCTCAGCGGCGGGCCTCCAGCAGCCGGAGCCACACCTCGCTCACCGTCGGGTAGGACGGCACCGCGTGCCACAGCGTCTCAAGGGTGACGTTCCCCACGATGGCGACCGTGGCGGAGTGGAGCAGCTCGGCGACACCGTCGCCGACGAAGGTGGCGCCGACCAGGGTGTCGCTCGACCGGTCGATCACGAGCTTGGCGCGACCGGTGTAGCCGTCGCGCGCCAGGGCGGCACCGGCGACCGATCCGAGGTCGTACTCCACCGTCTCGACGGCGATGCCCCGTTCCCGGGCGGTCGCTTCGGTCAGGCCGACCGAGGCGACCTGAGGGTCGGTGAAGATCACGGCCGGGACGGCGTCCCGGCCGGCGATGTCCCGGTACCGCGACCCGTCGAGCGGACGACGCTCGGCCCGCGCCGCGATCACGTCACCCGCCACGCGAGCCTGGTACTTGCCCATGTGGGTGAGTAGGGCGCGGCCGCAGAGGTCCCCCACGGCGTAGAGCCAGTCACCGTCGACGCCCACCACACCCAGGTGCTCGTCGACGGCGACAAAGCCCCGGCCCGCTCCGGTTTCGACGCCCACGGTCTCGAGCCCCAGGTCGGTCGACGCCGGGACGCGCCCGGTCGCCACCACGATCTCGTCGACCTCGATCGACCCGTCACCGGTCAGGACCACTGCAGGACCGCCATGGAGGTAGCCCTCTCCCGTGTCGGTGGCGGTGTCGCGGCTGACGGCCTCCACGGTCGCACCGGTGAGGATGCGGATGCCCAGCTCGGTGCACCGGGCCTTCACCAGCTCGCCGGCGAAGGGTTCCTGTCGGTGGAGCAGTCGTGGTCCGCGCTCGATCACCGTCACCTCTTCGGATCCGAGCCCGTGGAGCCAGGTCGCCGACTCACACGCCACGACCCCGCCGCCGACGATCGCCACCCGGCGGGGGACCTCGTGCAGGTTGGTCACGTCCCGCGACGTCCACGGCAACGCCCGGTGCAGCCCCGGCACGGGCGGCACTGCCGCGGTGGTGCCGGTGGCCACCACCACGGCATGCCGGGCGCGGAGCGTTCGGATCGACCCATCGGTGGCGGTCACGGTGACCGCGTTGCGCCCGGCCAGACGGCCCCGGCCCCGGACCACGTCGATCCCGGCACTGCCGGCCCACGCCACCTGGGAGGTGTCGTCGTGATGGTTCGTGAAGCGGTCGCGCCGGTCGAGGACGGCGGCGACGTCGATCGAGCCCGTGACGGCGGCACCGGCACCCGACAGCGAGCGGGCGACACCGAGCGCCTCGATCGGGCGGAGGAGCGCCTTGCTCGGCATGCAGGCCCAGTACGAGCACTCGCCGCCGACGAGCTCGCGCTCCACGATGACGGCGGTGCGGTCGCTACCCTGGATGGCGTACTGGGCCGTGTTCTCGCCGGCGGGACCTCCCCCGATCACGACGACATCCCAGGTGGTCGAGGTGCCCGGTGCCATAGCCCGACGTTAGCGGGCAGTGCCGGCTGGAGGGCTCAGGTAGCTGGCGCGGTCCCGCCATTCCCGGTGTCGGGTCGCTCGCCGGTCTCGACCAGGTCCTGGGCCACCTCCCGGAGCTGCCGGTTCAGGTGCTGGGAGGCACGGCGCAGGATGTCGAAGGCCTGGTCGGCAGTGATCCGTTCCCGCTCCATGAGTATGCCCTGCGCCTGGCCGATGAGCTCCCTCGTCGCCAGCGCGGCGCGAAGGTGCTCGGTCTGGCGCTCCTCGTCCTCGTGGGAGCGAGCCGAGGTGAGGGCGATGCCGGCCAGTGACGCCAGGAGGATGCCCCGGCCCCGGTCGATGACCCCGAAGGCGTTCGGGTACGACGCGTAGAGATTGAGCGCCCCGATGCCGTTGGACGACAGCGGCAGCGCCAGGAGACTCCGCATCCCGCGCGCTGCCGCCTGGGGGGCGAAGGCAGGCCAGCGTGGATCGTCGGCAAGGTCTTCGGCGTAGGCGGGAATGCCATGGGCGATGGCGTCCAGGCACGGGCCCTCGCCGGCCCGATGTTGCAGGGCGTCGACCTCTCCCACGACGTCGCCGGTGCTCACCGGTGTCGTGACCACGCCTCCTTCGACGACGAAGACCCCGGCGTGGTCGCACCCTTCGACGGTATCCACTGCCAGGCGCACCACCTCCCCCAGGGTGTCGACGACGCTGCCTGCCGCGAACAGGGTCAGCGCCACGTTCGACACCTCCGCGCTCAGCGTCGCGGCGGGGCCATCCTCCTCGGTCGCAGTTTCCCCGCCCTCAACCATGTCTCCCCGTTCGCTTGTGTACACGGAAATTACCAGATGGGTTGTCCGAGGCAACGCGGGCGGTGCCGTGCCACCGAACGTCGGGCCACGCCGGACCAGGCCGCGCCGCCACCGGCCACGACGGACCCGCGCTCTGTCCTGCCTGGAGCGGCGTGTAGCGGATCCGCTGGTCGGGGAGTAGGGTGGGGCTACCTTCGACAGCGAGGGATCGGAGCGGCTCGTGTAGCTGCTACTACCCCGGAGGCGACGGCTCGATGTCGTGTCCCTCTCCCGTCTTGTGGCGGGAAACCCTCGCTCGTTGGAACTCGCCAACCCTCGTGTCCCCTTCCGCGGCGCCGGGCGCTCGCCGGTGGGGCGGTGCGTTGCTCGGCGTGCGCGGGTGCCGGCTGGCCGCAGAGACGGTGGCCAACCAGATCGTTGGCTCTCGGTGACGACGCAAGGTGACAACGTCAGGCCGTTCGGGGTCTCCGTGGATTTCGGAGATCACTACACGGTGCTCGGCGTCACCGGCGAGGTCGACCTCGTGACCGGACCGATGGTCGACGCCATCGTGAGCTCGGTGATCGACGGCGGACACCGAGCCGTCGTGCTCGACCTGGCGAAGTGCGACTTCCTGGACGCCCGGGGGCTGCGGTCGATCGCTTCGGCGATCCGGCGCCTGGCCGGAGTGGGTGCCGTGCTCACCGTCCGGTCGCCGTCGGCCATGGTCGGTCATCTCTTGGAGACGAGCGGCATTAGCGACTTGATACATCTGGAGCAGGAGCGACCCGTCACCGGCCCCGAGCCGTCCAGGACGGGGCCGGTGACGGTACTGGCACCAGCCGGTCATCTCGGGCCAGAGGAGGTGGTGCGCGGGTCGGGGAGAGGTGGCGAAACCGGCCTTTCCGATGTGGTGCGTCCACTCCGGAGGATCACGGCGGTGCCGGCCGACGACGACGTGGTGGACGGTGCGCTGCGCCTGGTCGTCGACCTGGCGCAGGCCACCGTCGGCGGTGCCGACGGGGTCAGCGTGTCACTCCGCCGTCACGGTCGTCTCTCCACGGTGGCGGCCACCGATCAGACCATCTTGGACATGGACACCGACCAGTACGACACCGGTGAGGGACCGTGCGTGGACGCGTCGGTCGAGGGGCGTTGGTTCCATGCCGAGGCGCTCGGCGACGAGACACGCTGGCCGACGTTCGTCCCGAGGGCACGGGCCCTCGGGACGAACGCCATCCTATCGTCGCCGCTGCTGGCCGGAGCGCGTCCGGTGGGCGCGCTCAACATCTACTCCCGTGCCGTCGCCGCCTTCACCCCCCGGGACCGCGAGCTGGCGGCGACCTTCGCTTCGGGGGCTTCGGCGATCCTCACCGAGGCGGGCGCCGGTGTGGACAGCGACGAGCTGGCCGGTCGGCTGACCGAGGCGCTGGAGCGCCGGGCCGTCATCTCGCAGGCCCAAGGGGTGCTCATGGCGCACCACGGCCTCTCTGCCGAGGCGGCGTACACGGTCCTCCTCCGCTCCTCGATCCAGACCGGCACGCCCCTCCGGGAGGGGGCTCGGATGGTGGCGGCTGCTGCCCTGCGCCCCCGGGCCTCGTCGGGAGAGGGGCTGGGCGATAGCGCCGATGGATGAGCGGCCTCCCGACATGTTCGAACGGTTCCGCCGGGAGGCCAAGCTCACCCACGGGGAGCTCTGGCTGCGCTACTTCGAGCTGGGGGGCATGAGCACGGCACTGGAGCTGGAGGCGGTCCTCTACGGCGCCCTCTGGCCGACCGGCCACGACCACGACGTGATCGCCCACGCCCTCAACGAGCGTTTCGTGGAGTTGGGAGGGAACCACCCGGTTCCCTACTCCGAGGGGATGGCAGACGCTCCGGAGGCGCCGTAGGGGAGCGTCGCCTACCCGACGGGTTCGACTCCACGTCGGAGGAGAGGACCCGGAGGTTGTCCAGGAGCTCAGCGTACCGGCGGGTGCCGAGGGCGGCTCGGAGCCGGTCTTCGTCCTGCCGAGCCCTCCGGGAGACCTCGCTGGCCAGCCGCTGCCCATCCGTTGTCAGGTAGAGCGGGCGGCGTCGGGCATCGAGCGGGTCGTGACGCGCCTCGCAGAGACCAGCGGTGATCAGGGCTTCGGCGATGCGCCGGCTGTTCATCGGGTCGGTGCCGAGCGCACGCGCCAGACGACGCACCCCGCTACCGGGACGGGCGCCGACGAGGCGGAGCACAGCGGCCTGGGGTGCGGTGAGACCGAGATCGGCCAGGCTGGCTTCCCAGGCCCGGCGGCGGGCCCGGTGGGCGACGCCGAGGAGGAACCCCACCCCCTGCGGGCCGGGATCGGGCTCTGTCTCGGCCCCCGGGCCGGGACCGGCATCCGTGCTCAACGTTGCCCCCGGCGGATCATGCCGGCGCGTCCCCCGCCGCGGCTCCCGCGACGTCTCTGGCACGTTGGCTCTGGGTTCGGGATGTCATCGTGGTACTTCCGTGGGTCGTCGTCCGATGATCTCTAGAACGTAGCTGTATCTACGCTCATTCGCGGTGACACCCGACGCCGACCACCGGCCTCGACACCCGACGCCGACCACCGGCCTCGACCACCGACGCCGACCACCGGCCTCGACCACCGACCGCTACGATCCGGAACGGTGCACCGACCGGGTGTGGTGCCGGGAGCTGGGTGCGTCGGATCGGGGAGCCACGATGACCAGGGGAGCGATCGCGAACGAGGACCAGGACCGGTTCTGGAACGACGTGGCCGGGCCGTTGTGGGTGGAGACGGAGGAGGAGTCCGACCGCCACACCAGTCCGTTCGGGGATGCAGCGTTGGCCGTGGCAGCTCCTGTGCCAGGAGAGCGCGTCCTCGACGTCGGCTGCGGCTGCGGCTCGACGACCCTCGCGCTCGCCACAGCGGTCGGACCGGACGGCCAGGTGGTGGGGGTCGACCTGAGCGCGGTCATGTTGGCCCGAGCGGGCGAGCGGTCGGCAGGCTTGTCCCAGGTCGAGCTCCGCCGGGACGATGCCCAGGTCGCCGAGCTCGGTGCCGCCGCCTTCGACCTGGTCTTCAGCCGGTTCGGGGTGATGTTCTTCGCCGATCCGGTCGCCGGCTTCGCCAACCTGCGCCGCGCCCTGCGCCCGGAAGGTCGGTTGGTGTTCGCCTGCTGGCAGGCGCCGTCGGCCAACCCGTGGATGGCGCTCGTGAACCGTGCCGCCGCGAAGCTCTTCGACCTCCCTGCCCCGCCTCACGATGTCCCCGGTCCGTTCTCATTCGCCGACCGCGAGCGCATCGATGCGGTGCTCTCCGGCGCCGGCTTCACCGCCATCGAGATCTCGTCGTGCCAACGGCAGCTCCACCTGGGTGCCGGCCTGAGGCTCGAGGACTGGGTGCGCCAGAGGCTGGTGATGGGTCCTGCCCGCCAGCCGTTCCTCGACTCGGACAGCCACCGCCAGGACCAGGCCGTGGCGTCCATCGTGGAGGCCGCGAGCGCCTACCGAACCGTCGGCGACGATCCGTTCGGGGGCCTCTCGATGGACGGCGCCGCGTGGGTTGTCAGCGCCCGCCCGTCGGTTCGACCCGACCGGGGCTGATCACCCCGGCACCCGCTGCTCCGCTCGACCGGGGCGTGTCACACCGGTGCCTCGAGCAGCGGACGGGGATCCCTTGCCCGGGGCTCGTGGTCCGCCAGGTCGGCGACGAGCGCGTCGCGCTCGGACCGGCGGGCGGGGTCGTCCCACAGGTTCAGCTGTTGCAGAGGGTCGCCGTCCAGGTCGTAGAGCTCGCCCTCGGTGCCGTCGTGGCACGTGCCGGGCCGGTAGACGGTGCACACCCAGTGATCCCGCATGACGGTGCGGAGGTGGACGTCGATGCCGAAGAGCTCGCTGTCCCATTCGGTGAGGACCCGCTCGAACCGGCGGGCGTCGGCGTCGGTGTCGGAGACGGGCAACGCGGCACCCTGCATCCAGCCCGGAGCGTCCACCCCGGCGATGGCGCAGAACGTCGGGGCCAGGTCGACGAGGCCCACTGGCCTCGTGACCACCTCGGGGGAGAGGCGGCAGCCCGGTGCCGGCCGCCACACGAGTGGGAGGCGCATCAGGCCGTCGACGTGGTACGGGCCCTTGAAGAGGAGCCCGAAGTCGCCACCCAGCTCGCCGTGGTCGGTGGTGAAGACCACGTCGACGTCGTCGGCCCAACCGCGTCCCTCGATCGCCTGGAGCACGCGGCCGACGGCCTCGTCGATCAGCTCGCACTCGACCGCGTTGCGGGCCGTGATCTCGCGCACCTGGTCGGCGGAGAGCGTGGCGGGAACCCACCGGGCGGGAGCTTCGAAGTTCGTGACGAGCGTGCCGTCGTACCACATCCGCCAGTGCCGGGGTTTGGCGTCGATGATCCGCGCCCGGTCCTCCGCTCGTTCCGGGTATCCCGGTGGCAAGGGCACGTCACGCCAGTCGATCCGCCCGACTTCGGACTGGGGCGGATCCCACGGGTGGTGGGGATCGGGGAAGCTCATCCAGCAGAACCAGTCGTCCCCGGCCGCCAGGGAGTCGAGCCACGCGATCGTGCGGTCCGCCACCCAGTCCGTGTGGTACCAGCCGCGTTCGATGGGGTTCTCCTGCACCTGGGGAGCAGACGTCTCCCCACCACCGGCCCCGTTCACCTGAAAGGAGGCGTCGAGCACCCGGTAGAAGCCGGCGATCGCCCCGGGATGCTCTGCTGCCAGCCAACGGGCGTAGTGGAGCGGCCCTGTCGGGCCGTGGGCGGCCAGTTCCAGGTGCTCGAACCCGCGGTAGGTCATGCCCCCGGGAAGACCGGTCCGACTCATGGCGTTCTCCTCGAACCGCAGGAGCGGATCGAGGAACGGCTGGAAGTGGGCCTTGCCGACGAGCGCCGTCCGGTACCCGGCGTCGTGGAGGGTGTCGGCCACCGACGGGGCGTCCGGTGGGAGCGGGACCCCGTTCATCCAGACCCCGTGGGTGGCAGGGTACTGCCCGGTCAGGATCGTGGAGCGAGACGGCATGCACACGACGGACTGGGGATGGGCGCGTTCGAAGCGGATCCCGCCGGCGGCCAGCCGGTCGACGACCGGTGTCCGAGCGATCGTGCCACCGTTGCAGCCGAGGGTGTCGTAGCGCTGCTGGTCGGTCGTGATGAAGAGGATCTTGCGACCCATCGGTCCTCCTGTCGATCGTGCTCATGGTGTTTCCCAGCCCGGACGTCACCTGGGTCACCATCGGTCGCCATCGGTCGTCACCGGTCACCATCGGTCACCATCGGTGGTTCAGCTCCCGGCGATCTCGCCTGCGCCGGCATCCGGGCCACCGGCCTCCACCAGTGCACGGAGGTTGGTCAGCGCCTGGCCCGTGGCCCCACCGACTGCCAGGGCGAGCATGGCCGGCTCCGCGTCGGTGCCGTAGACGACCATGCACGTGCCGTCGCCGAGATCGACCACGTCGACCGTCCCGAGGTGCTGGCGGAACATCGGGGTCGTGATCCGGTACTGGAAGCGGCGCTGGAGCCGGTCGATCGTGACGATCTGCTCGGTCATCGCCCGCCCGGCGCCGGCGGTGACGGTGCGCGTGTCGCCGTCCACCTCACAGGCGACCACCCCCGGGAACCACTCGGTGAGTCGCGCCGGATCGCCGGCGACGGCCCAGATCTCGTCGGCCGAACCGGTGATCCGTACCTCCCTGCGGATGGAGGCTCGTTCGTTCACCGGTGGTCCTCCCGGTCCCCCCGGTCCCCCCGGTTGCTGTCGGTAGCCCTGGCGAGGTGGGTGAGGGGGTGGGACCGGACGAGGAGCGCGTCGATGGCGGCGGCCACCACCGATCCCGCCTCGTCGACGGGGACGTCCCGGTCTCCGCAGAGCAGCTCGTAGGACTCGAACGAGCAGACGACGTCGATCATGGCCAGGGTGGCGGAGGCCTGCACCGCGCCCATGGCGGAGAGCTCGGCGTCGAAGACCTGGCGGAGCTGGTGACGGAGGTACGAGCGGCTGCGGGCCAGCTCTGCCGCCAACATGGGTTGGAACGGGGCCCGGAGCCGGACGACCCGGGCGGCCGGAGCCACCTCGGCGAAGAGGCGGAACCGCTGTCTGACGACGGCGTCGATGCGCTCGCTGAGCGGAGCGTCGACTGGCGTCTCGATGGGCAGGAGGGGCATCGCCCGCTCCAGCTGCCGGGAGACCGCGGCCCGGATCAGGTCGTCGACGTCGTCGAAGTACCGGAACAGCGACCGGGGAGAGAGCCCCGCCCGTGCAGCGATCTGGCACGCGCCCGGGCGGAGGTCCCCGTCACGGAAGAGGTCGAGCAGCGCGTCGACCACGGCGTCGCGGTTGCGCTGGCGACGGTGACGGCGCCCGTCTACATCGGTGCCGAGGCTGATCGTGGGCCCGGCCTCGAGCCCCGATCGGCCGGGCTCGGCGGCAGCCAGCGTGTCGTCGGGCCGGCGTCGCTCCGGGGTCAGTTGCATGTTCACAGGGTGAAGGCCAGGTGGGTGGCCAGCTGCCGGGCCAGGTCCTGGTCGCCCCCCAGCTCGATCTGGTCGAGCACGGCCTCCCCGTCGATCCGGCCACCGGCAAGTCGCATGAACAGGGGCGACGGGAGCTCCAGCGAGACCCTTGGCTCCCCGCCGAGCTCACCGACGACCCTGGCCCGACCGTCCACGGCGACGAGCAGGTCGGTGACGAGCGGACCGGAGAGGCGGATGCGCACGGTCGTCCCGTCGGGCATGGCCGCCCGCTTGCCCACGATGTAGCCGAGGGCACCGGCAACTTCGGCGAGCGACTGCTCGGCTACCGGACCCGATTCGTTCCCGGGCAGGCCGGTCGCCGATCGGATGTCCTGCTCGTGCATCCACACGTCGAACACCCGTACCTCCATGAACCTCCCGTAGGTGCCCGGTCCGACCGGCGTCCACGACGGAGCCTGGAAGTCGCCGGGTGCCATGGCGTCGAGCTGGGCCAGGCGGGTGGCTGTGACCTCCGAGAGCTGCTGGCGGATCTCCTCGTGGGGAAGGTCGTGGAGGGCGACGATCCACGCTTCGTTCATCCGGGCGATGTCGTTGTGGACGTGGCCCCCTGTCGCCTCGGCAGGGAGTGGCGGTGGCAGCTCCGCTCCCGCCAGCTGACGCTCGGTCCCGACGATGTGGGCCACGACGTCGTGGACGTTCCACCCGGGGAGGGCGTTCGCCTCCCACTGCTCGTCGTCGAGCTGCGACAGCAGCCCGC
The DNA here is from genome assembly GCA_027365145.1 of Acidimicrobiaceae bacterium. Classification (GTDB taxonomy): domain Bacteria; phylum Actinomycetota; class Acidimicrobiia; order Acidimicrobiales; family RAAP-2; genus JAKADK01. The sequence continues at coordinate 24,958 of DAHXOA010000104.1, forward strand.
CCATGGACGCCCACGCCTGACCCAGCAGCGAGACGATGCGCTGCTTGGCCGTCGCCGGATCGCTGGTCTCTGCGTCACCTGGTGGGTTCGGTTCTGTGGTCATGGCTCTCCCTCCCCCGGGTCCCGACCCGGGTCGACACCCGACCGGCCGAAGCCGACCACCTCCCCCCGGTTGACGCTGACCCAGTCGCGCGCCTCGAGGTACGGGCGGAAGGAGTCGACGATGGCACGCTCGTCCGCCTGTGATTTCGGCCGTTGCAGCTCGTAGAGGTGGGGGAACTCCGTCCAGGCCACCACCGCCTCCCACAGGCGCACGGCGGCGTCGCCGTGGGGCGGGTCGATCAGGACGGGACCGAAGAGGCACTGCCCGTCGGGGAAGAAGAGCGTGGGGACCCCGAACCCCTTGGCGTCGGTCACGCGCCGGTGCTCGGCCAGGATCTCGTCGTTGGTGGTCGGGTCGGCGATCGCCTGGTCGACGAGCGCAGGATCCAGACCGAGCTCGCTGAGCAGGGCCCTCGCCACGTCGGGCACGTGAGGCTTCAGCCCTTCTTCGTGCAGGGCGCGTCCCGCCCGCTCGTACCAGGCGTCAAGCAATGCCATGTCGGTGCGACGCAACAGCGCCCCCACGCGCATCATCGACCAGCCGTACGACCACTCCCGTTCCCAGGGGTGCTTCTTCCCCTCGGCCCGGTTCACCTCCTCCAGGCTGAAGAAGCGCCAGCGCACGTCGAGGCCGGTCCGGTCGCGGACCTCCCGGATCCACTTCGACGTCTGGTAGGCGAACGGGCACATGACGTCGAAGTGGAAGTCGACCGACATCGGTCGACCGGTCACCTCCGCCGGTCGACCGGTCACGGGAACCGCTCCGAGAAACGCCGCACTTGTCCAGGCACCGCTCACCCCCCTTGCCTTCGTCCGGGGCGCACCACCACCGGCTCTGCGCTGGACCCCGTTGTGCTCCGTGGCCGGTCCGGGCCTACGCCTACCAGCCCGCCGACAGGTCGGAGGGCGGTGCTCACGGTAACAGTTGACAGTGCTACCGCCAAGTGGTGCGCGTTCGGAGATTGCCGGACATGCCGCGCTCGCGCCGTCGCCTCGCGTCGTCGCGCGATACCGGTGGGAGCAGGATCGCCACGCCGAAGTCGAAGCTGTCGAGCACGAAGCAGCCGGTCCACTGCAGGCCGATCAGCGCGAACGGTCATGGCCATCCGCTGAGCGAGGAGCACCCGGCCGGCCGGCGACGAGGGCGACGAGGGTGGTGAGAGCTGAGCACAACCCTCGGCTGCGCCTGAGCGGGAGGCGCCTTCCCGGCGGTCCGGGCGGTCTCGGCGGTCCGGGCGGGGTGATGTACGCAAGCGGCGGCGAGCGTCGACACTGGGGTACAACTCACCATGCACGCGCTCCGACGTCATCCGCTCCGCCGCGCCCTCGCCGTGGTTGCCACCGCCGCCGTGGTGGCCGTGGTCGTCGTCGCCCACACCAGGTCCGAAGACCTCCTGCCTTCCCCCCTTCCTCCCCGTGCTCCACATGGAGAGCTGTCGGTGCGCGTCCTGAGCGGACCCCATCATGCGGCCCTGCTTGTCGCTCGGGTGCGTATCGACGGAAAGGGCCCCTTCCCGTTCCTCGTCGACACCGGGGCGGCGATCTCGGTGGTGAACGCACCTCTCGCCGCCGCCCTCCATCTCCCCGTCGTCCGGCGGCGCTCGGGCCGGCTCCAGGGGGCCGGCTGCACCAGCTCCTCGGGAGAGGACCGGATGGTCCGATGGCGTGTGGGCGACGTCGGCCTGCCGGCGATCGACGTGTCCACGGTCGAGCTCTCGTCGTCCACGTCGTCGAGTGCCGTGCAGGGCCTGCTCGGATCCGACCTGTGGGACCGGTTCGGCTCGCTCAGCATCGACTACGCCCGTGGCGTCGCCCGTCTAGGTGTCGTGCCGACCGGGAAGTCTGTCGGCGTCAAGGTCGTCACGACGGCGGGCGAGGTCGTCGTGGTCGCCCCAGTCGACGTGGGAGGGAAGGGGCCGTACCCCTTTGTCGTGGACACCGGTGCGTCGGAGTCGGTCGTGAGCCAGGACCTGGCCCGGACGCACCACCTGCGCCGCATAGAGCCCTCGGTCACCGTCGCTGCCGTGGGGTGCACCTCGAAGGCGAGCATGGTGGAGGTCACCCACTGGAGCGCCGGGACGATCTCCCTGCCGCCAGGAGCGGCCCTGGACCTGGTCCACCCGCTGGGTGGCACTACCGCTGAGCAGATCGGGATCCTCGGATCGAACGAGCTCAGCCGGTCCGGCACCGCCACTGTCGACTACGCCGGCAGCCGGCTCGTCCTCTCCGGCGGGACGTGAGGCCGGCGCGGCGACGCTACGCCCCACGAGCCGACGGGTCCCCCCCGCCCCCCTCCGCCCCCTTCCGCCCCCGCCCGTCCTCCCCGCGCCTCCCCGCGCCTCCTCGCCCGCCCCTGCCCGGCCACGGCGGTGGAGCAGCGGACGCGTAAGGTGAGCGGGCACGGTGCCCGAGGCGGGCTGGCCTGACCGGGAGGACGAAGCGCGAGGTGCAGGAGTGAACCAGAAGTGAGCCGGGAGTGAGCGTCGACTGGCTCGATCTGATCGTCGCCGTGCTGACCCTGCTCTTCGCGGTGCGCGGCTACCGCAACGGCCTGCTCGTCACCGTGGCGAGCATGGTCGGCCTGGTGGGCGGTGCGCTGCTCGGGGCACGGCTTGCCCCGCTGCTCGCCGACAAGTTCGCGTCGGGCGTGACCGCGGGCATCGTCGGCGTCGTGGTCGTGGTCGTGGTCGCCGTCATCCTCCAGGAGGTGGCACGGAGCGCCGCCGTGCGGGTCCGTCGGCGCCTGGGTCACGGGGTGATCGCCCGAACGGTGGGCCGGCTCGACGCGGTGGGCGGTGCGCTGGCGTCGGCTGCCGCGTTCCTTCTCGTCGTGTGGATGCTGGCCCTGGCCGTCTCCGAGCTCCCGTCGACTCCCCTCACCAACGAAGTGCACGGCTCGGCCATCCTCCACCAGGTCGACGCCGTCGTCCCCTCGGCTCTCACCGCCCAGTTCTCCGGCCTGCTGCGACTGGCCGAGAGCCGGGCGTTCCCGCCGATCTTCGGCGCCTTCGGGGTCGAGACGGTGCTCCCCACCCCGCCCCCGGTCCCCGGGGCGGTACCCGTCTCGGTCATCGGCGCCGACGCACCCAGCATCGTGAAGATCCTGGCCAACGATCCGGAGTGCTCGCAGGTGAGCGAGGGGAGCGGGTTCGTCGTCGCTCCGGACCACATCCTCACGAACGCCCACGTGGTTGCCGGCGCCCGGTCGGTCCGGATCGTGCAGAACGGCTCCGGGGCCACGATCGACGCGCCGGCGACCGTCGTGCTCTTCGATCCCCACGTCGACGTGGCCATCCTCTACGTTCCTGGCCTGGGACTGCCATCCTTGCGGTTCGCGCCCGGATCGGCGGTTCCCGGTGCCAGTGCCGCCGTCGTCGGCTACCCGGAGAACGGGCCGTTCACGGTCGATCCGGCCCGGATCCGGGAGGAAGAGACCGTTACGGGCCCCGACATCTATCAGAACGCCCAGGTGACACGGCAGATCTACGCCATCAGAGCGCTGGTCCGTCCGGGGAATTCGGGCGGCCCGCTCCTGGATCCGTCGGGCACCGTATACGGCGTCACCTTTGCCAAGGAGGTCAACTCGGACGACACGGGGTTCTCCCTTTCGGCGGCCCAGGTCGAGCCGGCGGCCAGTGCCGGGGCGTCTGCGACCGGGGCGGTGTCCACCCAGGGGTGCATCTGACATGGCAAGCAAGCATCCAGGCGCGTCCGACTCCCAAGCGGGGCCGGTGGTGGTGCCGGACCGCCGGGCCGTGGTCGTCGCGCTGCTCCCGGCCGGCCGTCTACGGACTCTTCATCGTCCCGTAGCCGTGCCGACATGACGGCGACACAGACTCGTCCCGTGGCAGACGTGGACCGGTACCGGGGTTCGCCGGGTGTCTACGACGAGATGGTGGCGGAGGACGGCCGCGTGCGTCCCGCGTACCACGACATCGTGGCCAGCCTGTCGCCGCTCGGTCCCGACGACGTCCGGGAGCGGGTAGACCGTCTGGCCAGTGCCTTCAGCGACGGGGGCGTGACTACGGCGACGTCGCGCCGCTGAAGGGGATCTATGCCGGCGGCTCGGACAACGAGATGTCCACCGTCGTGAGGATCACGCGCCAGGTGTGACGAGTCCGGCCCGGTACCGTCCCGCTGGGGCGTGAGCGTCGCCCGGAGGTCTCCTGTCGGGCGCGCCTCGTGAAGCGCGCCGCCTTTATAGGGTGGGAGCAGAGCCGGACCGGCCGTGGGCCGGGTGCCGGTGCCCCGAGCACGCGGAGGTTCCATCATGCGCAGCATCCCACTTCTTGCCGCCAGGACGATCCTCGGTGGCTACCTCGCCGCTCATGGCGCGCAGAAGCTGTTCGGCTCCTTCGGTGGCCGCGGCCTCGATGCCACGGGGAAGGGATTCGAATCCATGGGCTTGCGGCCGGGGAAGGCGATGGCGGCGCTGGCCGGCGCCGGTGAGCTCGGGGGAGGGGTCCTGACCGCCGCCGGCATCGCCTACCCCCTGGGCCCGCTCGCCGTGGCCGGCACGATGGGCGTGGCAGCCACGACGCACCGTCGCAACGGTCCGTTCGCCCAGAACGGCGGGTACGAGCTGCCGTTGACCAACCTGGCACTGGCTGCTGTACTTGCCGCAACCGGTCCGGGTCGCCTGCGGCTCGGGCCCCACCTGTCGAAGACCCTCACGCGCCTGTCGATGGTTGCCGTGGCGGCAGGGGTGGCCGGCGCGCTCAACCAGATGTTGCGG
>DAHXOA010000165.1 GCA_027365145.1 Acidimicrobiaceae bacterium
GAGATGCGACCGTCCTGGGGGATCCGGTGCTCGGCGATGTTCATGTCGGCCATGACCTTCAACCGGGTGGTCACGGCCGAGGCGATCGAGCGGGGGGCGGTGGACACGTCGTGGAGCACGCCGTCGATCCGGTACCGGATCCGGAGATCGCTCGCCGTCGGCTCGACGTGGATGTCCGACGCCCGCTCGTTCAGCGCCTGGAGGATCAACAAGTTGACGTAGCGGACGATCGGCGCGTCGTCCGTGGCGGCCTCGATGTCCTGGACCGACGCGTCGTGCGCCGACCCGTCGAAGTCGGCCGACGCCACGACCGCCATGTCGGCGGCGTCGCCACCTCCCTGGTAGCTCCGGCTGATGTACGTCTCGAGCTGGGAGCGGGTGGCGACCACGGTGATGAAGCTCCGACCCATGATGGTCCGGAGGTCGTCCATGGCAAAGACGTCGGTGGGGTTCGATGCCGCCACCACGGGCACGCCCTGCTCGTAGCCGATCACGAGAACGTTGTGATGCCGGGCGGTGGCAGCGGGGAGCAGGCCGGCCGTCGCCATGTTCACGCCCACGACGTCGAGGTCGACGAACTCCAGGCCCATCTCCTGGGCCATGCCCCACATGAGATCGGCCTCCGTCACCAACCGCCGTGCCGTGAGGATCCGGGCGATGCTCTGTCCCGTCTGGCGGTGCTCGTCGAGCACCGCTTCCATCTCCTCGATGGAGACTCGGTCCCCTTCGACCAGCACGCGGGCCAGCGCCGGCATGGCCGACAGCGCCCCCGCCACCGGGTCCGTTCCCTCTGGGTGCTTTCCCTCGAAGGCCGCCACCGCCTCGTCGACCAGGTCGGCCGTGAGCACGACCGAGTCGACCCCGTCCGCGACCGCATCCGCCGCCACCGGCGGGGGGGTCGGAGGGGCCATCGGAGGGGCGCTCGCCGCCAGCGCGTCCAGGTCATCAAGCAGCGAGGGGACCTCGGGCACGGGGGCAGCCGGCGGCAGGACCTCGATGTCCGCCACCGGTTCGGACGGGCCAAGGACGTCCGACACTGGCTCAGGGTCGGCCGCTGGGGGTTCGAACGCCCCTGGATCGACAGTGCCTGGGTCAGCCCCTACGGGATCGAACGTCCCTGGATCGAACGCTTCGGGATCGGAGATCGACAGTGGGGAGACTGGGGGTACCTCGGCGAGCCTCCCGTCTGGATCCCCGACGTCCTGGTACTCGGTGGAAGGAACGTTCGGCCTGCCCAGCCAGTCGTCGCCGACCGCCGCCCCGTCGCCGCCAGTCCCGCCCACCACCGCAACGGGCGGCGCGCCCATCCCCGCGATCCCCGCCGCGTCGTCGTACGACGGCGGGGGCGGTGCCGGGTTGGTCGGGAGCGCATCGTAGGAACCGGGGTCGGCCGGTGGCGGAGGCGGCTCGGGGACAAGCGGCGTGGCCATCATGTCCTGCCATCCCGTCGAGGGATCCCCGGCAGCATCGGCAAAGCCGGACGCGGCACCGAAGCCGCCATCTCCGTCGACGGGTGGGGCGAACGCGGACCCGAAGAGCGAGAGCCCGAGCATGTCGTCGGGCTCCTCCGTGCCGTCATCGTCCGACGGCGCAGCCAGGCCGGAAGGGAGCGTCGCGTCTGCCAGTGGCGTCCCGACCGGGAGTCCCTCGGACGACGAAGCGCCGTAGAGCCGGTCGAGGGTGGTCTCTATCTGCTCGGGAAGTGCCACCACCGCGATGAACTCCCGACCGACCGCCGAACGCAGCGCGTCGATGGCGAAGACGTCGTCGGGATCGGCGAGCGCGATCACGGGTGTCCCGAACTTCCGCTTCACCGCAACGGCGTGATGCCGCCTCGCCAGCTCCTCGGGAAGGATGTCTGCCACCGCCTGGTCGACGTTGTGGCGCTCGAGGTCGACGAACTCGAGATTGTGCTCGCTGGCCAGGAATCGAACGGCGTCGACATCGCTCATGGCGACACCATCGGCACACTCGTGAAAGACATTGAACGCGGATCCTTCTTCCGGGACGAGGGGATCGCATCTTTCCCGGCGCTGCCCTCGCCATTGTCGCCTGGTCGAATCCGCGATCGACGGTGCTACCATCCACCAGGGATTCTTCACTGCTTACTCTGGTGACACTCTCTCATAGTGATAGCTCCACCACAAGGGGTACTATTTTTTACTCTGCTTCGTTTCCGCTTCGTTTCCGCTCACCGGTCACGACAGGCGGGTGGCGCCACGTGATGCCCACCGAAAGGCGCCGCGGTGGTACTCCGAAGCGCCGTAGGGACGACCAGGGCGGGCGGTGGTCCGTGCCCGCTTCGTGACCCCCCGGGCCGCCCTGTGGGCGATCGGGCTGCCGGCGTCGTTCGTCCTCGGAGCCATCGCCGGCTCCTTCCTGAACGTCGTGGCCTACCGGGTGCCCCTGCACCTCTCGATCTCCGCGCCCCGGTCGTTCTGCCCCCGCTGCCACCGCCAGCTCACCTGGTGGGAGAACGTCCCCGTGGTGTCCTGGCTGGCGCTCCGGGGCCGGTGCCGGACCTGCCGGGCCCCGATCTCCATCCGCTATCTCGCCGTGGAGGTCACGACCGGGCTCGTCTTCGCCGGTGTCACGGCTGGATGGAGGGGAGGGTTCCCCACACCTGGCTACTTCGTCCTGGCGGCGACGTTGGTGGCCATCACCATGATCGAGCGTGGCGGCGTCCGGGCACCACTGTCGGTGGCGGCCATGGGGACCACACTGGGCGCTATCGCGCTCTGGATCGGCGCCACGGCGACCGAGGCGTGGGGAGTTCTCGGGCTGGCCGTGATCGGGCTGGCCGTCGGCATCGGCGCGTTCGCCCTCCTGCGGCGCTGGGACCCCGATGCTCGGAGGCCTGCGACCTTCGGGCGCTCGATGCTCCTTCCCGCCGGCCCGTGGCTGGCGGCGACCGGTGCCCGCCCCGCCGGTATCGGCGTCGCTGCCGGTGCAGCGGTCTACCTGGTGGTGCTGGCCGCGTCCCACGTGGCGGCGCGTCGGCAACCCGCGGTTTCGGGAGATCCTTGCAGCGACAGGAGCGTCGCCGACCGGGGCGGTGGACCCGGCTGCGAAACCTGCACCGCCGGGGGATGCCCGGGCGGCACGTGTTCGGTCGGAGCGGAGCCCGGACCACAGCCAGCTCTGCCCCCGCTGGTGCTCGGCGTGTTCGTGGCCGTGGCGGCAAGCCTCCTGGTCCGCTGAAGTACCGCCGGACTTCGAGCCGACACCGGTTCGCCCGGACCCGGTGGTACGGCACGGACATCCCTCTGCCACCGTAGACATTTCTCCTACTCTTTCGTGGTCTTTCTTTGCGTCGCCGTTCGTCCGTGACGGGATCGTCATCGAACCGACATCGCTTCGGCGACTACATCTCCCGGGAACGTGGAACAATCACTCCATGGAATCTCTCGTGATCGAGTCGTGCCACAGCACCTGGCTCTTCGATCAGGACAACACGCGCTTCCGGCGGGTCCTGAAGGGGCAGGCGGGCGGTCCGGTGTCCACCTCGTGGCAGCCGTGCTTCGGCGTCGAGATCGATCCGGACTCGGAGTCGTTCGTCGTCCTGTTGAACCCCGAGGGAACCCGGCTGCTCCGGAGCTGGCGGCATGTCGAACACTGTGCCCAGTGCGGTGGAGAGGCCACCACGGAGATGACGCTCGGAGAGCTACGCTCCGCTGCCTCGATCGGCTGAGGCGCGCTTCTCCAAGAGCAGTTCCCTCCTGATTGGCCACTCCAGCCACTCCAGCAGCCCACTCGAGCCGTGGCGTCAGGACCGCCCGCGTCCATCGGGAAAAGGGCGGGATCGCGACGTGTCCCTGGTCGTCACTACCGGGTCGGGTAGCCTCTGGCCGCGCGTCTCGCCACTGGTCCTTTGGTCCTTCAGTCGGGGCTGGAACGTGTCGAAGGGATGTGGAACACCAGGCGCCGCGCAGAGGGAGGCACGGCCCGAGGGGAGGAGCAACAGGTGACCACCGAAGGGCAGACCACCCTGGGACGACAGGCCGGGGTGCCACCGCAGGAAGCCGAAGAGCTCTACGCCGAGCTGGATACCATCGCGCGCGCCCAGGCGGAACTGGCCCGATCGGTCGAAATGCTCACCCGGCGTCTTCGCTCCCTCTCCCAGCCCGGCACGGTACCGGTCGCGCCCCCCACTCCCGGCCCGCTGCTGGCACCAGGCGACCCCCTCGACCAGCTCCTCGGGAACGAGTTCCAACGGACAACGGCGACACCGAGTACGTCGGCACCGGCGCCACCCGGACGACCGCTTCCCCCACCGCCTGGCGCCACGGTACCGGGTGCGGGCTACCTCCGGGTCCAAGCCGCGGTCCCGGGCACAGCCCACGCCCCGACCCCGGTCCCGGCCACCGCCGGCGCCCCTTCGCCGCCGTTCCGACCAGGCCCGATGGCCGGGCGCACCGCCGCCGACGTGCCCGAACCGCTCTTCTACGTGCCCCAGCTCCTGAGCGACGTACCGGTCGGGAGCTTCGGGACGCCCTCCCCACCCGTGGCTGCCCACCAGGCGCCACCAAGCGCGTCGGTCCCGCCGCCGTCGGCACCACCCGCCCCCGGCCCGCTCGCCATGCGGCCACCTCCACCGCCGAGCGTCCCGCCGCCCTCGGCGTCCCTGGCACCACCACCACCACCACCCCCCTCGGCGTCCGTGGTAACGCCGCCGCCACCACCGCCCTCGGCGTCCCTGGCACCGCCGCCACCACCACCGCCACCACCGGTTGCACCCGGCGCCCGGGTGCCGTCGATGGCCGTGCCCACGATGGCCGTGCCGTCGTCCCCACCTGAGGTCGCCTACGCCTCACCGGCGGCGATGATGAACGACGTGCTCGCCACGTCGTCGTCACCCCCACCCAAGCGGCGCCTCATGCGCTCGGGCCGGCGCGAAGCTTCGCCGGTCGAGCAGCCCGCGGGCGGCGTCGAGGAACGCCTGGTCGGCGACGACACCGCCACGGCCGAACGGGGCGAAGAGAACCTCATCACCCCGGACTTCTTCACGGCGCGGCCCCAGAAGCGGTTCCGCCTCAAGCACTGAGCTCGGGCGGCGTCCTGGGACGCTGGCTCCCGCACCCCATCAGCCGAGCGGCTGGCGTTTCCACATCCCCGAGCTCCCGCCGACCTTCTCCCACAGCATGAGCTCGCCGATCACCATGGTACGGTCCGCCGTCTTGCACATGTCGTAGACGGTGAGTGCCGACACAGCGCACGCCGTCATCGCCTCCATCTCCACCCCGGTCCGGTCCACCGTCTCCACCTTCGCCTCCACCTCGACGTAGTCGTCTCCGATGGTGAAGTCGACGTTCACCGCTCCCACGAGCAGCGGGTGGCACATCGGCACCAGGTCGGCCGTCCGCTTGGCGGCCTGGATGCCCGCCACTCTGGCGGCTGCCAGAACGTCGCCCTTCGTGATGGCGTTGTTGGCGACCTTCGCAGTGGTCTCGGGAAGCATCGCCACCCGGCACCGGGCGACGGCCCGACGGTGGGTCGGCTCCTTTGGCGAGACGTCCACCATCCGCGCCGGACCGAGCGGGTCGAGGTGACTGAGGCTTCGGTCTGTCATGGAGCGGGCCGTTCGAGCACCACGACAGTGTAACGAGAAGCGCCGGAGCCGACCGGACCACCATCCGGGCCATGCCCGCCCCGGGGACCTGGACGCACGATGGCGTTAGCACTCTCTACGATAGACTGCCAACAGCCAACCCGTAGACGACGAGAGGAACCCCCACGGTGCCCACCTACGAGTACCACTGCCCGACGTGTGCCCGGAACTTCGACGTGGTCCAGGGCTTCCATGACGACCCGATCGAGACCTGTCCCACCTGCGGATCCCCGGTGCGCAAGGTGTTCGGCAACGTCGGCATCGTCTTCAAGGGAAGCGGCTTCTACAAGACTGACAGCCGCACGTCCGGGAACGGGACGAAGAAGGTATCCGCCGGAGAGACGGACGCGCCGGCGGCGGCGAGCTCCGACCCGCCGGCCGGCGGCGGTGCGAACGCCGACGGGGCGGGCGCAAAGGACGCCGGCGGAACGGGCAACGGGGCGGGAACCACTGCCCCGGCGAAGGTCGGCGCCGCATCCGGCAGCGGCTCGACGGGCGGCGGGTCGACGTCCACCGGCGCCGGGGGCAACGGGTCGTCGAAGGCTGGGGCGTCGAAGGCTGGGTCGTCGACCTGAACGGGGCTGCGGACGCCCGACCACCGACCCAGCCACCCGGCTCCCGAAACTTTCCGAAAAATCACTACCTAAAGTGGTCGCATAGTCATAGAATGTGGCAATGGATAGTGGCGACCTAGATCGACTCCTCATCTTGCTGGCTGAGCTGGACGGCTCCGACCTGCACCTGAAGGCCGGTGCGCCCCCCCGTATGCGGATCGCCGGTGCGCTCAAGACCCTCGGCGACGAACCCCGGTTCACCGCCGAGGAGACCGACCAGATCGCCGTGTCGATCATGGCACCCGGCGTGCTCGAGACCTTCCGGAAGCACCACGAGGTGGACTTCGCCTACAGCATCCCCGGAGTCGGACGGTTCCGGGTCAACGCCTTCTACCAGCGCTCCTCTGTCGCTCTGGCCATGCGCCGGGTCCGGGCCAGCGCTGCCACCATCGGGGAGCTGGGCCTCCCCGACGTCGTGCGGCGACTGGCCGAGGAGCACCGCGGCCTCGTGCTCGTCACCGGGCCCACCGGGTCCGGGAAGAGCACCTCCCTGGCGGCGATGATCAACCACATCAACCACACGCGGGAGTGCCACATCATCACCATCGAGGACCCGGTCGAGTACCTGCACCGGGACGACCTCGCCGCCATCGACCAGCGTGAGGTCGGCTTCGACACCGACACCTTCGGTTCGGCCATGCGGGTCGTCCTGCGCCAGGACCCCGACGTCATCCTGGTCGGCGAGATGCGGGACGTAGAGACGGTCTCGGCCGCGCTCACCGCTGCCGAGACCGGGCACCTCGTGTTCTCCACCCTCCACACCATCAACTCGACCGAGACGATCAACCGGATCGTCGACTTCTTCCCGCCCCACCAGCAGAACCAGATCCGGGTCAGCCTGGCCGGCTCCTTGAAGGGCATCATCTGCCAGCGCCTCATCCCCACCGTGGACGGGAAGAACCGGGTCCCCGCCCTCGAGGTGATGGTCGTGAACGGGCGGATCCAGCAGGCCATCGCCGATCCGGCGCTCACGTCGGACATCGAAGGGATCGTGGCCGACGGGGAGTACTACGGCATGAAGACCTTCGACCAGTCCCTCGCCGATCTGCTCGCCGACGGCACTCTCGACATGAAGGACGCCATGACGGCGGCCAGCAACCCTCACGACCTGAAGGTGATGCTCGAACGGCGGGGGGTCATCCAGACCGGCCAGTTCGCCGCCGCCAACTTCGGCTGACCGCCCCCGCCCCACCCGGGGCGGTCCCCGTCCCTCCCGGGCCGTCCTGCCATGATGGCGGGATGTCTCCGGTCGGAACGCGATGTACCGGCTGACCCGCTGGCTGATCCCGATCTCCGTGGTGATCGTGGTCTTCGGGCTGGGGCTGGTCCATGCGACCTACATCGGGCACTACGCGTTCACCGGGCTCGCCCGCTACGGGTGGTACAGCGCGTACTGCGCGCTCCTCGTGATCGGGGCGTTCGCCGTCGGCCTGCCCGACGTCGAGCCGGGAGGGAGCCCGCTGTGGCACGCCATCGGCGCCGTCGTCATCGGCGGCGGGGGGATGTCGGTCATCCAGCTCGGCATCGCCACCCCGGTGCTCCCCCGGTTCGTCGTGCTCTTCGCCGGCCTCTCCGTGGTGCTCGTCCTCATGGCCATCAACGGGATCTCGGAACGGCTCCTCCGTCGCCTGGCCGGTCGGGACCGGATCCTTGCCATCGTGGACGGCGAGCCCGAACGGAGCCGCCTCCGCCAAGAGGTCGGCCAGGTCCCCGAACGGGCATTGACCCTGGTGGCGGCCTCGACGCGTGCCGAGCTGGAGGCCGCAAGTCCGGGAAGCGCACTCCTCGACCTGGCCCATCAGCTGGATGCCACCGTCGTCGTCCTCGATCGCGCCGCCCAGGAGAGCACCCAGGTCATCGCCCAGGCCTCGGCGTTGCACGCCGAAGGCCTGCGCATCCGCACGTTGTCGCTCTTCTACGACCAGTGGCTGGGCAAGCTCCCGGTCAGCGAGCTCCAGCGCATCTCCCTGCTCTTCGACATCAACGAGCTGCACTCCGTCCGGTACGTCCGGGCCAAGCGTCTCCTCGACGCCGCCCTCGCCGTCGCCGGGCTGGCGGCGTTGGCCGTCGCCGTCCCGGTCGTGTGGGTGGCGAACCTGGTGGGCAACCGGGGCCCGCTCCTGTACCGGCAGGAGCGGGTGGGGAAGCACGGCGCCACCTTCACCATCCTGAAGTTCCGCACCATGGCCCCGGACGCCGACGGCAGTAGGGGCGGCGACGGAGGCGGCAGTAGGGGCGGCGACGG
>DAHXOA010000126.1 GCA_027365145.1 Acidimicrobiaceae bacterium
TACTGCCGACGGGTCCAGGTGCCGGGCGCACCCTCCGGTCCCGGGTCGGGAGCGACGCCATGACCGAGCCGGTGGCATCCGGGAGCGCCCATACCCGGCCGCTCTTCCTGGCGCCGTTGCGGATCGAGGCACTGGCCATCGGCGGCGACGTGGACCGTGTCGGGATGGGGAGAGCCAAGGCGATCTCTGCCGGACTGCGGTTGGCCGGGTCCACGGCTCCCGGCCGTCCGGTCGTCCTCGCCGGGATGGGGGGTGCGCTCGGCGGCACGGTCCAGCCCGGTCACGTCGTCGTGGCGACCGAGGTATGGGATGCCGACGGCACGATCGAACGGGCGTTCGGCGGCGCCGGGCTCCTCGCCGCCGAGTTCGCCCGGCTCGGCTGTCCGGTGGTCGCCGGTCCGATCGTGTCGTCCCCCCGGTTCGTCCGGGGCGACGAGCGCCGGCGCCTGGCGGCGAGGGGAGCGGTGGCCTTCGACATGGAGTCGGCCTGGGTCGCCGATGCGCTCGCCGATCACCCGATGGCCGTCGTGCGCGTGGTGAGCGACACGGCGGAGTGCAACATCCTCGCCGGGGGGGTCCGGGCGTTGGCGAGCTTGCGTCGGGTGCGGCTGCCCATCGAGCGGTGGGCGGGTGCGACTGGGCTCACCGAGATCCGGCTGGCAGCGCCCCGATCGTTCTGCGCCGGCGTCGTCCGTGCCATCGACATCGTCGACGCCGCCGTCGAGCGGTTCGGCGCCCCGGTCTACGTCAGGCGCCAGATCGTCCACAACCGCCACGTCATCGCCGATCTCGAACGGCGGGGTGCGGTGTTCGTCTCCGAGCTCACCGAGGTGCCGGCCGGGGCAACCGTGGTGTTCGCCGCCCACGGCGTCTCGCCGGCAGTACGGACCGAGGCGTCGCGTCGCCCCGATCTCCGGGTCATCGACGCCACCTGCCCGCTGGTGGCGAAGGTCCACCACGAGGTCCGCCGGTTCGCCCAGCTCGGCCACCAGATCGTGGTGGTCGGGCACGCCGACCACGAGGAGGTGGAGGGAACCGTGGGAGAGGCGCCCGACCTGATCCAGGTGGTCGAGCGTGTAGAACAGGTGGATGATCTGGAGATCGACGCGAGCGCACCGGTTGCCTACCTCACCCAGACCACCCTCGCCACAGACGAGACGTCGGCCATCGTCGACCGGCTCCGGGATCGGTTCCCCCGGATCGCCGGTCCTCATGTCGACGACATCTGCTACGCCACCCAGAACCGCCAGGACGCGCTCCGGAAGCTGGCCACAGGTTGCGAGGTCATGCTCGTGATCGGGTCGGCCAACTCATCGAACACCGCCCGCCTCGTCGAGGTGGCAGCGCGCGCCGGGTGCCGGGCGCACCTGGTGGAGGACATGGGCCACGTGGAGTTGGGGTGGCTGGAAGGTGTCCGCTCGGTCGGGGTGACCGCCGGCGCCTCGGCCCCGCCCGACCTGGTCGACGAGGTCGTCACGGCGCTGGCCGCCCTTTCCGGCGCGACGGTCTTCGAGGACGTGGTCGCAGAGGAAACGGTGCACTTCGCGCTCCCGCCCCAGGTGCGGTCATGAGCGTCCCGTTCCGTCAGAATGCCCGTATCGGGTTGCACCTGATGAAACAGAAGATGAAGCGGGTGAAGTACTACCCCTTCATCGTGGAGATCGAGCCGCTCTTCGCCTGCAACCTCTCGTGTCCGGGGTGCGGCAAGATCCAGCACCCGACCGACATCCTGCGACGCCGGCTGTCGGTGGACGACGTCGTTCGCGCCGTGGAGGAGTCGGGGACCCCGATGGTGTCCATCGCCGGCGGTGAGCCACTGCTGCATCCCCAGATCGTCGAGATGGTCGAGGCGTTGACCGCTCGGAAGGTCTACGTCTACCTGTGCACCAACGCCATCCTCCTGGAGCGGCGTCTGGAGAAGTTCACCCCGTCCCGGTACTTCTCGTGGGTCGTGCACCTCGACGGGCTCGGTGAGCGTCACGACGCCGCCGTGGATCGTGCCGGGGTGTTCGACACGGCGGTGAAGGCCATCCGCCAGGCCCGGGAGCGCGGGTTCCGGGTGACCACGAACTCCACCTTCTTCAACACCGACTCCCCGAAGACGGTGCGGGACGTCCTCGACTTCCTCAACGACGACCTGGGCGTGGACGCGCTCATGATCTCGCCGGCGTACGCCTACGAGAAGGCTCCGGACCAGGAGCACTTCCTCGGGGTCGAGCAGACGACGAAGCTGTTCGCCGAGGCGTTCGCCGACGGGCACCGGAAGCGGTGGCGGTTGAACCACTCCCCGCTGTTCCTGGACTTCCTGGAGGGAAAGGCCGACTTCTCCTGCACGGCGTGGGGGATCCCGAGCTACTCCGTCCTGGGCTGGCAGCGCCCCTGCTACCTCATGTCCGACGGCTACGCCACCTCCTACCGTGAGCTGGTGGAGACGACGGACTGGGACAGCTACGGCCGGGGGAAGGATCCCCGCTGCGCGAACTGCATGGCGCACTGCGGCTACGAGCCCTCGGCGGTGATCGCCACGATGGGGTCGCTCCGCCAGTCGCTCCGGGCGCTCGTCAACACCCACTGACGCGGGTCGGGCGCAGGTCGGAGCGGGACGCCGGCCGCTCCACGCCGCCGTTCTCCAGAGACTCGGCTACCGGGAAGCCCGGCGTCACAGCACCTGGTTGAGCCGTCTCAGCACCAGGGAGGTCACGGCCAGAGGATCGGTGGTCTCGCGATCCAACGCCGGTAGGAGAGCGAAGGCTCGCTCCAGTCCACTTCGATTTACCTCGATCCAGGACTCCACGGCATGGGCCGGGTCGGGCCCCCGGGCGTTCAGCGCGCTGACGACGGCCCTGGTCCTCCACGCCCGCGCGTCGTCGGCGCACGCCCGGGCAGCCCAGCTCGCCAGGCGTCCCCGCGGCCGTCTCGCGCTGGACGGCGGTTGTTCGATCCGGGCGATCAGCCGGTCCACCCCGGTCACTCGCCCCACCTCGACCACTGCGGTTGCCACCCGGGTGGCCGGCCGCCCGGTGGTCCGGGTGATCGACCTGACGTCAGCGACCCGGGCCTTGCTGGCCGCAGTCAGGAAGAGACGTGCGACCCGCCGGTCCACGTCCAGCGCGACCAGCGTCTCCTGGTCGACGCCGATCTCGGGAGGGATGTGTTCGCCGAGGCTCCGAGCCAGCTCCTGGTCACCAGCTGTCTCGCTCTCGGAGTGGTGGGCCGAGGCGAGGAGGTAGCTGCGGGCCAGGTGGTCGACCGCACCGGCTACGACCGAGTGGAGGGCGGCCTCGGCTTCGGCGGACAGGTGCGGCGAAAGCTCCTCCAGCTGCGCCCAGAGCGTTGCGGCATCGGTCACGTGGCGGGCCGCCCAGAACGCGACCGCGACGTCGTCGAGGTCCCGACCGAGCTCGGCGGCCGTCTCGTGGGCCCAGATGATGCCCATGTGGTCGACGACCTCGCCGGCGACATCGGTGGCGACGAGCTGCGGGTACAGCCGGTGCCGGGGGATCAGGTCGCTAAAGGCGTCGCGGATGGCTCCCGGGAAGTAGGGCACGACCGCGTCCAGGTAGGCCGGTTGGTGCACCGTCGGACTGGTCTCCACGGCTGCCACCAGGTCCGACTTGGCATAGGCGAGGAGGACCGCCAGCTCCGGCCTGATGAGACCGGCCCCCGCCGCCAGCCGTACCTCCATCTCGGCCCGGTCCGGCAGGCACTCGTCTGCTCGGTCCAGACGTCCGTCTGCTTCGAGCGCCTCGATGAGCGCCTGGTAGGCCTCCAGGTCGACCGCGCTGGTGGCGGCGGACCGGTTGAGCACGGCGACGCTGTGGTCGACCTGGCGGAGGACGGCGTTCGCGACCTCTTCCTCTGAGCGGGCCAGGTAGCCGTCGCGGTCGCCTGCGGGGAGACGACCGCTGTCTGTCGCCAAGGCCAGGAGGATCTTCAGATTGACCTCGCGGTCCGAGGTGGCGACGCCGGAAGCGTTGTCGATGAAATCAGCGTTGATCCTGCCGCCGCGACGGCTGTAGCGGATCCGTGCCCGCTGGGTGATGCCCAGGTTGGCCCCTTCGGCGATCACCCGGGCCCGGATGGAGTCCGACGTGATCCTCACCTCGTCGTTAGCGTGGTCCCCGACCTGCGCGTCGGTCTCGTCGGGAGCCTTGACGTAGGTGCCGATGCCGCCGAACCACAAGAGGTCGACCGGCGCCGACAGGATCGCCCTGATCAGCGCAGGCGGGGACAGCTCCTCGGCGTCGGTGGCGAGGACGCGCCTGAGCGTCGCAGCCAGGGGCACCACCTTCGTGTCACGGTGCCAGACGCCCCCGCCCTCGGATATCGCCGCCCGGTCGTAGTCGGCCCAGCTCGAACGGGGCAAGCCGAACAGGCGGGAGCGCTCGGCGAAGGCTCGGGAGCGGTCGGGTTCGGGGTCCAAGAACACGTGCCGGTGGTCGAAGCAGGCGACCAGCTCGATGGCGTCGCTCTGGAGCATCCCGTTACCGAACACGTCGCCGGACATGTCGCCCACACCCACGACGGTGATCGGGTCGCTTCGGACATCGATGCCCAGCTGGTGGAAGTGGCGGCGCACTGCCACCCACGCCCCTTTGGCGGTGATCCCCATCGCTTTGTGGTCATACCCGTGGGATCCTCCCGACGCGAACGCGTCGCCCAACCAGAACCCTGCTTGCTCGCTGATCGAG
Organism: Acidimicrobiaceae bacterium; assembly: GCA_027365145.1. Taxonomy (GTDB): domain Bacteria; phylum Actinomycetota; class Acidimicrobiia; order Acidimicrobiales; family RAAP-2; genus JAKADK01. The sequence continues at coordinate 4,692 of DAHXOA010000126.1, forward strand.
TTGGCCAGGTCGGAGAACGTCGCCGTGCCCTTGTCTGCCGCCACCACCAGGTACGGATCCGGGCCGTCATGGGCCACCACGGCGGGCGGGGTCACCACCCGATCGGCGACGATGTTGTCCGTGACGTCGAGCAGGCCGCGGATGAAGCGCTCGTAGGCGTCTCGTATGTGTGCCGCGCTGACACCGGAGGACGCGCTGACACCGGAGGACGCGGCGGCGCCGGTCTCGGGGGTCCGGCAGACAAAGCCTCCTTTCGCCCCGGTGGGCACGATGATGGCGTTCTTCTTCACCTGCGCGAACGCCAGGTCGAGCACCTCGGTCCGGAAGTCCGAAGGTCGCTCGCTCCAGCGCAGCCCACCACGGGCCACAAGACCTGCTCGGAGGTGCACGGCCTCCACGGTCGGTCCGTGGACGAACGTCTCCACCTTCGGACGCGGGTCGGGAAGCTCGGGTACCCCAGCGCTGTCGAGCTTGATCACGACCTCGCGGCGTGGTACCCCCAGGGAGTCCCGCAGGTAGTAGTTGGTCCGGACGGTGGCGTCCACCAAGCCCAGGTACCCCCGCAGCACCTGGTCCTGGTCCAGTCCAGGCACCAGGTCCAGCTCGGCCACGCAGGCAGCCCGGGCCGGCGCCGCCCCCCCGGGCGTCCCGTCTTCACCCCGCTCGGAGGACGGGTCGAACCTGGCCAGGAAGTACCCGACGAGCGCCTTGGCCACGCCGGGGAACTCCACGAGCGGGTCGCACAGCGCCGACCACCCGAGACCGCTGCCGCTCTGGCGCCGGTAGCGCAGGTAGGTCCGGAGCACCGTCACCTCCCGCCAGTCGAGGCCGGCCACGGTGACGAGCCGGTTCAGCGAGTCGACGTCGCAGGTGCCGGCGGCCAGGGCGTGGAGTGCTGCCACGAGACGGGGCCCGTCGACCCCGGGGACGAAGCTCGGAGTTCGCGCCGTGCCGGCGGCGTCGAGGCGGACTGCGATGTCGTCGATGTGGACCTCGCCGTCGTGGGTGCCGTCCGTGTGGACGGTGTGGACGGTGCCGTCCGTGTGGACGGCGTGGACGGCGTGGACGGCGTCGCTGCCGGTCGCCCGGTCACCCCGGGTCGGAGGTGCGATCCGATGGGGCACGGCTTGGACGACGACGAGCCCGAAGCTCTCCAGGACGGGGAGGAACGCGGTGAGCTCGATGCCGCCGTAGCCGAAGCGGCGGATGCGGAAGCCGCCGGCCATCTCGTTCCAATCACGCACGACGAGGCGGTGCGGACCGCCGAATGCCGTGCCGGAGCCGCCGGCGTCGGGGGCAGGGTTGGTCGCTCGGTCGGCGGCGGAGAACCGTGCCATCATCCGGTCGAGCGCCTCCAGCTCTGCGAGGTCGGCGGCGGCCTCAGCTGGTGGAGTGAGGTCGCGGTAGCTGACCGGGACCCGCGCCGCGTAGCCGGACGCGGCCTCGGTGACCCCGAGCTTGTCGGAGCCATCCAGCACCATGGCCAATTCGGTCACCCACGCAGACCCGTCCATCAGATGGCTCCGAGCCTATCCATCGGCTCTCTGGCAGGACACTCCGGGACAACGTGGTCGGTCACCCAGGTGGTCTGCCAGGCGCTCGGCCGGCGCGTTCCGCCGGGAACGTTGCCACTACCTTGACGTGAACGTACACTGGTGAAGGTGACGGCTTCAGGTGGTCCTGGCTCTGCCCGCACGGGCGTATCCGCGAACGGCGTATCCGCGAACGGCGTGTCTGCCAACGGCGCGAACGGCGTGTCTGCCAACGGCGCCGTGGCCGACGGGCAGCGGCCCGCCGACGACCGCTACAAGTGGGTGGCGCTGTCCAACACCACGCTTGGGATCCTCATGGCGGTGCTGAACTCCTCCATCGTCCTGATCGCCCTTCCCGACATCTTCCGCGGGATCGGCCTCAACCCACTGGCACCGGCCAACACCAGCTACCTGCTGTGGCTCCTCATGGGGTTCATGGTCGTGACGGCCGTGCTGGTGGTGAGCCTGGGCCGCATCGGGGACATGTTCGGCCGGGTCCGGATGTACAACCTCGGGTTCGCCGTCTTCACACTCTTTTCCATCCTGCTCGCCGTGTGCTGGCTGCATGGCCCGTCCGCCGCGCTGTACCTGATCATCATGCGCCTCGGCCAGGGTGTCGGTGGCGCCCTGCTCATGGCCAACTCCAGTGCCATCATCACCGATGCGTTCCCGGCGGACCAGCGGGGCCTGGCCATGGGCATCAACAACGTCGCGCTCATCGCCGGGTCGTTCATCGGCCTCATCCTGGGTGGTCTGCTCGCCCCGATCGAGTGGCGCCTGGTGTTCATCGTGTCGGTCCCGATCGGCCTGTTCGGCACGGCATGGGCCTACCTGAAGCTGCGTGACACCGGCGTGCGTCGCCAGTCCCGGATCGACTGGTGGGGCAACCTCACCTTCGCCGCCGGGCTGGTCATGATCCTCGTCGGTATCACCTACGGGCTCCTGCCCTACGGTGGCCACACCATGGGGTGGACGAGCCCGTTCGTCCTTACCATGCTGTTCGGCGGCGTCGCCGTCCTCGCCGGGTTCTGCTTCCTGGAGACGAGGATCCCCGACCCGATGTTCCGGCTCGGTCTGTTCCGGATCCGGGCGTTCGCCGCCGGGAACGGCGCCAACCTCCTGGCGGCGTTGTCCCGGGGCGGGATGATGTTCATCATCATCATCTGGCTCCAGGGCATCTGGCTTCCGCAGCACGGCTACGACTTCAGCGTCACGCCGCTGTGGGCCGGCATCTACATGCTGCCGCTCACCGCCGGTTTCCTCGTCTCGGGCCCGGCCAGCGGGGTGCTGGCCGACCGGTTCGGCGCCCGGCCGTTTGCCACCGGGGGGCTCGTGCTGGCGGCCGTGTCGTTCGTGCTGCTCCAGCTCCTCCCGGTGAACTTCGGCTACCCGACGTTCGGCGCCGTCATCTTCCTCAACGGCCTCGGGATGGGCATGTTCGGTGCGCCCAACCAGACAGGGATCATGAACAGCCTGCCCCCGGACCAGCGGGGGGCCGGTGCGGGGATGACGATGACGTTCATGTCCTCCGCCCAGGTGCTCTCCATCGGCATCTTCTTCACCCTCATGATCCTGGGATTGGCCGCCACCCTTCCCGGCGCCCTCCTCCACGGGCTGACGGCCCAGGGCGTGAGCGTGGGTGTGGCCACGAGGGTGTCGCACCTCCCACCGGTGGGCAGCTTGTTCGCGGCGTTCCTCGGTTACAACCCGATGGCCGAGCTCCTGGGCCCGGCGGCCCACCAGTTGCCGAGCCACACCCTCGCCTACCTGACCGGCCGCTCGTTCTTCCCCCGGCTCATCTCCGGACCCTTCGGTACCGGCCTCCACGAGGCGTTCGACTTCGCCTTCGGAGCATGCCTCGTCGGGGCGGTGGCGTCGGTGTTGCGTGGCGGGCGCTATATCCACGGGCACGACCAGCAGGTGCCGCCGTTCGAGCCGGCCCAGCAGGCGGAGGCGGAGACGACGGCGGGCGCCCTGGTCGACTGAGCACGGCTCGCGCACCTGCTGGTTGTTCCGTGTAGCGTCCCGGGCATGGCCAATCCCGTCGTGCTCGTCCATGGCTTGGGCTCGTCGTTCCAGCACGGCTGGGTCGTCGACGGCTGGCCCGACCTGCTCGCTGAGGAAGGGCGGGAGGTCATCGGCCCCGATCTGCTCGGTCACGGCTCGGCGCCGAAGCCGACGGACCCGGCCGCGTATGGCCGCCTCGAAGAGCTCCTGGCCGAGAGCTTCGTCGATCGGGAGCAGGTGGACGCCGTGGGGTTCTCGCTCGGCGCTCGGGTGTTGCTCACGTTGGCCGCTTCGGCGCCGGAGCGCTTCGGCCGGCTGGTGGTGATGGGGGTGGGCGCCAACCTGTTCGACCGCACGCCGCGTCAGGCCGTCATCGACGCGGTCGAACACGGTGCCGATCCCGACGACATCGCCCTCCAGCCCTTCGATCGACTGGCCGCGGACCCCCGGAACGACCGGGCGGCGCTCGGCGCTCTGCTCCGGCGGGACCCTCCGGTGCTCGACGCCGAGCGTCTGTCCCGCATCACCTGCCCTGTGCTGGTGGTGCTGGGCGAACGGGACTTTTCCGGGCCGGCCGGGCCATTGGTCGAGGCACTTCCCGTGGTCGAGCTCGTCAGCCTGCCCGGTGTCGACCACTTCTCCACGCCGAAGCACTTCGACGCCATCGACGCCACCCTCCGCTTCCTGCGGGGCTGATCGTCCGGACCGGACGGGCCGGCGACGCGGCCGGCCGGGCCACGTCGAACCGGCGGCGTCACGGCGCGTCGAGCTCGGCCAGCCGGGTGCGGATGCGTGCTCCTTTGGCGAGACGCTTTTCACGGAACTCGGCCACGCGGGTGGCACGTTCGTCGAGACGGGCGAGCAGGCGATCGTTGGCCTCCAGCGCGGCTCGGAGAAGGGCCCGGCGCTCGTCTACGACCTTCCCGGAGCGATAGGCGGTGCGGACCTCTTCCAGCATGTCGTCGGCATCGAGCACGGAACGGATCTCGGCCAGGGAAAACCCCATGAACTCCTGGAACTGCTTGATGTAGGAGAGCCGGTCGATATCTGCGCTGCCGTAGAGGCGCTCCCCGCTGTCCCGATGGCTGCTCGGCTGGAGGAGGCCCATCTCCTCGTAGTAGCGGATGGTCCGTGTCGTCAGCCCGGTCCGCCGGGCGACCTCCCCGATCCGGAGCGGCCGTTCATCCGGCGGGCACGCTGCGTCGCCGGTGGCACCGGTCGCGGCGGAGGGTCGTGCCCCTGGCGCACGATCGGCCGCCGGCATGGTCCGAGTCTCACCCGTCATCCGGCTCCGCTCCCCGGTCCGCTGGCCGTCCCCCGGTCCCCGAGGGGCGTATCCGCCAGTGGCGACGTGGTGGGGATGATCGGGCCGACATCGGGCGGCCCCGCTCCGGCCCCGTTCCCTCTCGCCGTCTCCAGGGTGGGTGGGACCGGCCCGCTCCTGGCGGCGGCGAGGAAGCCCTCCCCGGTGCCCGCTCCGGTCCCCGACAGGGCGGCGGCAGGCCGCTCCTCCCCGGCCACCGGCGCCCCCGGGGCTGCCGTCCCGGTGGTGCCGCCCGGGCCGCCCGGGCCGCCCGGGCTCTCCGAGCCGTCGGGAACGTGGTGGACGTACCGCTTCCCCCGCGAGAACGACGCTGCTGCTGCCACCAGGCAGGCGATGATGGCGAACGTGAAGGCCTCGTGGAGGCCAGATTTGAACGGGGCGCTGATGAGGTGGGGGAAGAAGCTCCGACCGATCAGGGTGGCCTGGTGCGACTTCGGGAGCTTGGAGAGGACCTGGTTGCCGAGGAGCTCCTGCATCGGGTTGTAGCCGAGAAAGGCTGCGAAGAGCACCGAGACCGGCGGCAGGTGGGAGATGTGGGTCGCCACCGCCAGGGGGACACCCTGCTTCGTCAGCCCTCTCACCAGGCTCTTCGGGAGGCTGGAGGCCAGCCCGAGGATGACGAGCGTGAAGAAGATCCCGATGGACAGCACCTGCGCACTGTTCTGGAAGGTGCCGTTCATCCCGGCGCCCGCCCCCCGATCACCGGGCGGGAGGCTGTTCATGACCCCGGCCCGGTTGGGCGATGCGAATGCACCCATGGAGAGCCCCATGAGGAGCAGGATCAGCGCGAACAAGGTGTAGGAGAAGTCGATCGGGAGCAGGAGGAGGAGGACGAAGCCCACGGCGCTCCCGATCATGCCGCCGGTGGCGAACGGGCGCGAGCCGAACTTGTCCGACAGGATGCCCGAGATCGGCCCGGCCAGCAGGAAACCGCCGGTGAGCGGGAGCATGTAGATGCCGGCCCACAGGGGCGTGTTGGTGAAGTTGAAGCCGTGTTGCGGGAGCCAGATGCCCTGGAGCCAGATGATCAGCATGAACATCAGCCCGCCGCGGGCGACGGCCGACAGGAAGCTCGACCCCACTCCGGCGGTGAAGGCTCTGATGCGGAACAGGGGCAGCCGGAACATCGGTTCGGCCACCTTCGTCTCGATCACGAGGAAGGCGATGAGCAACGCGACGCCGGTCGAGAGCTCGGCCAGCACCGCCGGTCCGGTCCACCCCATGGTGCTGTGGCCGTGGGGCTCGATGCCGTAGGTGATCCCGATCATCACGAGGATGAGGCCGACGGCGAAGGTGATGTTGCCCACCCAGTCGATGTGCGCCTTCCGCCTGATCCCCCGGTCCTCCAGTTTGAAGTACGCCCACAGCGTGCCGGCGATCCCGAACGGTACTGACACCAGGAACACGAAGCGCCAGTCGATCGGGCCCAGGATGCCGCCCAGGACCAGTCCGATGAACGTCCCGCTGATCCCCGCCACGTTGTTGATCCCCAGGGCGAGACCGCGTTGGTTCTCGGGGAAGGCGTCGGTCAGGATCGCCGCCGAGTTGGCGATGATGAAGGCGGCGCCGACGCCCTGGACGATGCGCATCCCCACCAGGTACAGCGCGCCGGACCCGCCGGTCATCCAGTCGATGGTGAGCAGGATGGACGCCACGGTGTAGACAGCGAAGCCGAGGTTGTACATCTTCACCCGGCCGTACATGTCGCCGAGCCGGCCCAGGCTCACGACGAGGACGCTGCTCACGATGAGGAAGCTCAGGATCATCCACAGCAGGTAGAAGCTGTTTCCCGGCTTCAGGGGATCCAGGTGGATGCCCCGGAAGATGTCGGGCATGGCGATGAGCATGATCGAAGAGTCGATCGTCGCCATGATGATGCCGAGCGTGGTGTTGGCCAGTGCTACCCACTTGTAGTTCTCGCTGCGTCGGCGCGCGTCGGGACCTGTGCGGGGGACGTCGGCGTTCGGCACGGTCTCACCTCTTTCCGTTTACGTAAAGGTGATTATATCCAAGCGAGCCACCGGCGGCTCGCTCCCGCCTCGCCCACTCCCATGGAATTCCAAGAGTCGGACGCCAGGATGGCGGCCGTGGCGTTCCCCGTTCCCCCGAGGTGTGCCACGACGGGGGCCGGTCACGAGGGCGGCGTCGCGCCTCCCCGGGCCGGGTGGTGGCGGGCCGGGTGGCGCGGCCGCAGCGCACGCCGGCGCTCCGGTGATAGCGCACGCCGGCGCTCCGGTGATGTCGTTGCCCTGGGCGTGCTCGCCTGCCTCCCGCTCCTCGCCTACGCGCTCCCCGCCGCCCTCGGGCATCCGGTGTGGCCCGGCGACGACGCCACCCAGAACTTCCCCCTGCGTGTCCTGGTCGGCCAGCAGCTCCGGACCGGCCACCTGCCCATCTACGACCCCGGCATCTGGAGCGGGACGCCGCTGCTCGCCGGATGGAACGCGGGAGCCGCCTACCCGTTCACCTGGGTGTTCGCCGTGCTCCCGGCGACGATCGCGTGGACGGGCAACCTGTTGGCAACGTCGTGGGTAGCCGGGATCGGGCTCTACGCCTTCCTACGGGCCAACCGGCTCGAACCCCTCCCGTCCGCACTCGGCGCCGTCTCGTTCGCGTTCGCCGGGGCCATGGACGCCCAGGTGGTGCACTTCGGTCTGGTGGCAGGGGTCAGCTGGATCCCGGTGCAGCTGCTGGGGGTGCTCCGCCTGTCGGAGGCGGCAGAGACGCGCTCCCGCACTCGGTGGTGCGCGCTCCTGGCGGTCGCTTCGGCCATGACGCTGCTGGCCGGCGAGCCGCGGGCCATCGACATCGCTCTCTTCGTCACCGGCCCCTACGGCCTGTGGCGGCTGGCTCGGTCGCCCGGGCGGCGACCGGTGTTGGCGGGGTGGGTCGCGATCGCCGTCGTGGTGGCCGGGGCGCTGGGTGCGGTGCAACTGCTTCCGGGTCTCCGCGCCGTGGCCGACTCGCAGCGAGCGGCCACCACGTTCTCTCTCTACGACGGCGGCTCCTACCCACTCAACTGGCTCCTGGTGCTCTTCGAGCCGAACCTGCTCGGGGGATCCGGTTCGTTCGGGGCGCCCTCCTTTCTCGGCAACTACAACCTGACCGAGGTCACCGCCTACGTGGGCGTGCTGCCCTGGGTGGCGGCCGCCGCGCTCCTCGCCCAGCTCCGACGACATCGTCGCCTGCCCGAGTGGCTGGTGTGGGAGGTCGTGGGAGCGATCGGCATCGTGCTCGCCCTCGGTGGCAGCACACCGGCCTGGCACGTGCTGATCCACATCCCGCTGTTCGGCTCCCAGCGGCTCCAGAACCGCAACATCCTCGTGACCGACCTGGCGCTGGCGGTGCTGCTCGCGTTCTGGCTCGACCACTGGCTGGGCAAGCGCCGGTCCGGAGCGGCAGGCGTCACGACGTCGCCACGTGAGCGGTGGTTCGGTGTCGTACCTGCTCTGGCGGTCGCGGCGACCGGTGTCGTCTCGATCACCTGGGGTGCGGGGATGCTTCGATGGCTGGGGGTGAGCCGAGCACTCGCCGGCCAGGACGGCGGTCTGCGCCCGTGGTTCATGCCCACTGTGCTGATCGGGGCAGCGGCCGTCGTCCTCGTGTCCCTGGGCCATCGCGTGGGGCTTCGTCGTCGGAGAGTGCTCGTCGTCGGCCTCGTCGCTGTCGACCTCGTGTCGTTCGCGGTCACGTCGCTGCTCCAGGTCGCCCCCGGGTCGAGTCGTCCCGGAGCCACGGCGACGGACACGAGCGTGGTGGCCGCCGCCGCCGATCCCTCCCCGGGGACCGCGGTGCCCGTCAGCGACCTCGGCATCCCTGGGCGTTTTGCCATCTACGACCCGGCGCTCGTCGGAGGGAGCCAGCTCCGGGCGGTCGGCGCGCCCGATGCCAACCTGGTCGTGGGCGGATCGTCCCTCCAGGGGTACAGCTCCATCGTGAACGGCGCCTATGCCAGGGCGACGGGGGCGCACGGAGTCGCCGGCGACGGCCAGGACGTGCTCTCCATTACTGCTGTCGGCGATGGGGCGCTCGACCAGCTCGACCCCGGAGCCCTGCTCACCGTTCCCGAGTACCTGGTGACCGCTGGGTCCAGTGGGGCTTCGGGCTCATCGGCTGCCGCCAGCACGACGTTCCCCGCCGATCCGGCGGCAGGGTCGCGGGTCCTCTCCGCGGGGAGGACCGCCCGGTGGAGCTTCGGGGAGCCCGTGGACGTGACCTCGGTGCGTGTCCCGGTGGGCGCCACGGGCAACACGGCGCCGCCGGGCGCCACGGGCAACACGGTACGGATCGGGCTGGTCCGTCCTGGTGGTGCGGTCACGTGGGTCGACTCGGCCCGAGGTCCCGAGTCGCGGGGAACCCGGCACGCGACAACCTCGGTGACGGTCCACGTGCACGGGGGGATCCGAGCGGTCGGCCTCGAAGTGCGAGCGCTCGGGACGGGTCCACTCGATGAACATGCCGGTGTCCCGGTGGTTCAGAGCCGCTCCGGTGTGACGTTGGATGTCGACGGGGTTCTCCAGGCGGCGCTCTCGAGCCCCCAGTGGCGCTACGGCGGCCAGGACGGTCCCTTCGGCGTGTTCGTCGCGACCCGTCCCTCCCCACCACTGCGCCTGCGCCCGCTTCGGGGCCGGACGCTCGGCCGGGCGACGGTGCGTCGGCTGACCGGTCCGGAGCTGGTGCCGTCATCCGCCCTGGTATCGAGCCCACGAGGGGCGGTGGTGGTGCGGTCGGACGCGGCCATCGCCGGATGGTCGGCTACCTGGCAGCCTACGGGTGGCGGTCCACCCCGCATCCTCGCCGTCTACCGGTCCGGTATCGTCCAGGCGGTCGAGGTACCAGCCGGTCGGGGCGTGCTCACCTGGCACTACGACGGACCAGGGGTGCGGAGCGGGGAGCTGGCCGCCGGTGCCGGTCTCCTCGGCCTGGTGGCCCTGCTCGCCGCTGGACGACGTCGATCGAGGAGGTCTTCATCCGTGGTGAGCGAGGTCCCGGGTGGCGACGTCGCAGCAGGTGCCTCGCCGGTAGCGGCGCGGTGTCCTGGTGCCCAGCCGGCCCGGTCCATGGCTGGCGGACGGTACCGTGCGTTGGGTACGGCTCGTCACCCCGAGCGGGATCCGTCGTGAGCGGGTCCGACGGACCCCCAGGAGAGGCGGCGCACGTCCAGGACGGGACGGAACCCGTGACGACCTCTACGAGCCGGATCCCAGGCACGACGCCGATGGTCGACCGAGTGCGCCTGGTGCTCGGGGCCCGGGCGGACCAGGTCTTCCGCTTGGTGCGCTATGCCACCACGTCGGTCGTCGCCTTCGGGGTGAGCGAGGTGGTCCTCATCGTGCTCTACGGGCATGCGGTCGTGAACGCGACCGTGGCTGCCCTCATCGCCAACCTGGTCGGTACCGTGCCGTCGTACGTGATGAGCAGGTACTGGATCTGGCACGACGCGTCCCGTGCCCGTGTCGGGAGGCAGGTGGTGCTCTACTGGACCATGTCAGTGGTCACGATCGTCCTGACCAGCCTCGGCACGGGGGCCATCGCCAGCCTCGCCCCTGCCGGCCACCGGTATCACCTCCTCGTGGCCGTGGCCGGGTTCACCGCCATCAACCTGGCGTTCTGGGTGGCCAAGTTCGTGCTCTACCAGCGGGTTGTCTTCCTGGTGCCCAAGCCGGCCGTCGACGCGCCCTGACGGGGCGCGCGACCCACCGCTCCGGTCGCCCGTCGCCATGCGGTTCGGGGTAGGCAGCGCGTCCCCCTTCCGGTCCCGCCTCCCGTAGTGTCTCGCTCTGATGGTGCGCCGCCGGAGCGATGCCCGGGGACGCGACGGGAAAGGGCACGGTGGATGACCACACCTCGGTCTGCGGGCATGATGACGACCCCGGCGTCGGACTACGTGTTGACCCTCTCGTGCCCCGACAAGCCCGGCATCGTGCACGCCGTCGCCGCCTTCCTCCTGGAACGGGGATGCAACACCGTCGAGAGCCAGCAGTTCAGCGACCGCGGGACGGCGACGTTCTTCATGCGGATCCAGTTCGAGCCGCTCGACCGTCCGGACCTCGACGTGGACACGTTGCGCCACGACTTCGCCGACATCGCTTCCGTGCTCCGCATGTCCTGGCGCCTCGAGTCGGCAGCACGGCGCCAGAGGGTGCTCATCATGGTGAGCAGGTACGGCCACTGCCTGAACGACCTGCTCTTCAGAGCCAGTAGTGGGGCGCTGCACGTCGAGATCCCGGCGGTCGTCTCCAACCACTCCGACCTGGCGACGCTGGCGGAGTACTACAAGATCCCCTTCCACCACCTCCCCGTCACACCCGCCACCAAGCCCGAAGCCGAGGCGAACCTGCTCGAGCTCGTGTCCGACCTGGAGATCGACCTCGTGGTTCTCGCCCGCTACATGCAGGTCCTGTCGGGAGACCTCTGCCGGCAGCTGGAGGGCCGGGTCATCAACATCCATCACTCCATGCTTCCCAGCTTCACGGGGGCCCGTCCTTATCACCAGGCGTATGAGCGCGGGGTGAAGCTGGTGGGAGCCACTGCCCACTACGTCACGGCCGACCTGGACGAGGGACCCATCATCGAGCAGGAGGTGGCCCGGGTCGACCACTCGATGACCCCGGAAGACGTGGTCGCTGTCGGCCGGGACATAGAGTGCCTGGCCCTCGCCCGGGCGGTGCACTGGCACACGGACAACCGGGTGCTGCGTCACGGACGGCGGACGGTGGTCTTCCAGTGAGCGGTCGGGAGCCCGACGGGTCAGTCCTGGCCTCTGCGCCGGGGGTTCGGGCCTGGCTTCACGAGGAAGGGACCCTCGTCGAACGGGAGATCACCGCGGCCGAGTGCGCAGGTGCGCAGGTGCGCAGGTGCGCAGGTGCCGGCCGTAGTCAGCTCCCTGCGCGGGTGGCGAACGGTGGTGCTGGTCGCGGGACATGATGGGCGCAGTATCCCGCAGGGTGGTGTCGGTGTGGAGCGGGCCCCGGCATGCTGGCCGGCGCGGTCATCCGACGTGCACGGAGGTCTGCAGGGGAAGGGTGTCGGACGACGCTCCGGCGGAGAACGTATAGGTGCCGTGCACCGTGGTCCACCGCCCGTGCAGGAAGCAGGAGAGCGCCGACGCCGGGATGCTGAGGTGCGCCGTCGTGGACTGGCCGGCCCGGAGGCTCACCGTCGAGAAGGCGACGAGCTGGTCGGGGGGCTCTCCGGCTGCCCTGGGGAACGTGAGGTAGACCTGGGGAACGTCGGTACCACGGCGCCGTCCGGTGTCGGTGACCTGCACCGAGACCGAGTAGCCGTGCCGGGCTCGGGCGACCTGGAGATCCCGTAGGGAGTAGCTCGTGTAGGAAAGCCCGTAGCCGAAGGCGAACAGTGGGCGGATGTGGTGCGCGTTGTCGTACCGGTAACCGACTGCAAGCCCTTCGGAGTAGGTCGCGACCAAGTTCGACCCCGGCCACTGGGCGGTCGTGTGGATGGGGGAGCGGGCTGCGGAGACCGGGAAGGTCACGGGCAGGCGCCCCGAGGGATCGACGGCGCCGAAGAGGATGGCGGCCGTGGCCGCGCCGTCTTCCTCGCCCGGGTACCAGGCCTCGACCACGGCCGCCACGTGGTGCAGCCACGGCATGAGGACCGGGCCGTCGGTGTCCAGGACGACGACCGTGCGGGGGTTGGCCTCGGCAACCGCAGAGATCAGGGCGTTCTGGTCGCCGGGGAGCGCGAGGCTCGGGTGGTCGAGGCCCTCAGAGCTGTAGGTGCCGGCGAAGACCAGAGCCACGTGGGCGTGCCGGGCCGCGGTCGCTGCCGCGGCGATGGCGGGGCTCACGTAGCGCCACCCGAGCTGCATGGTGCTCGGGACGAGCGTGACCGTACCCCGCTCCGACAGGGTGCCGAACGGCTTCCAGGTCATCGTCATTGCGTAGACCTTCCCGCCGATGAGGGACACCGTCTGGGCCCACGTGCTCCGGACGTGGTTCTCTGGGTCGGACACGACGGTGTGGCCGTCGAGCGTAAGGGTGACCCCGCCCGATCCCTCGAGAGCCAGGGAGTACAGGCCGGTGTCGGGGAAGGTGACGGTGCCGGCGAGTGTCGCCGTGGCGTTGGCCCACGATGCGGGAAGGGTCAGATGGTCACCGCCGGTCACCGCCGGGGCATCGTGGGGGGGGCGCGCCACCCGGGGCTCCAGTGCGTGTCCCGACCCAGGGGGCAGGCCGGTGGCGGGATTGCGCTGCACGGAGGCCGGGTTCACCCGGATCACCGCGTCGGCGACCGGGTCCAGGGTGCGCAGTGTCTTGCCGCCCGGAGTGCCCTGGGTGACGGTGAGGGTGACACCGTGCCCGGAGCCCGTCGCAGGGACCAGGAACGCGCTCGGGACGTCCGGGAGCGGACCGGTCGAGCTCCCGCCGTCGGTGTAGCTCACGGCGACGCGGCTCCCGGCGCTCTGACGGATGGCCGTGAGGGGGAGCGACGTGAACGGTGGCCGGACGTACGAGCTTCCGTGCCCCGTCGTGAGGGGGTCGGTCGAGGCTGCAGCTCCGATGACGGCGATGGAGCTGACATGGGGTGCGTGGAACGGGAGGACGTGGTTGTGGTCCTTCAACAGGACCATCGACTGCTCGGCAGCGTGGAGCGCGAACGCTGTGTGGGCGGGGGAGTCGACGGGAGTACCGACGGTGCCGGTCACCGGACGCCCGACGATGCCTGTCTTGAACATCTCGGCCAGCACCCGCTCGACGTCGCGGTCGACGACGGCGAGGGGAAGGGCGCCGGTGGCCACGTCGGTGGTCAGCGTGGCGATGCTCGCCGGCTTCAACAGCTCGACGCCGGCCTTGAGCGCCGCCACGGGATCGTGGACGGCCCCCAGGTCGGATCGGACGAACCCGGTGAACCCCCAGGCGTCGACCAGGCCGGTCAGCATCGGGTCCTGGCACTGGAACGTGCCGTTGAGCTCCGGGTAGGCACACATGAGCGCATCGACGTGGGCAGTACGGACCGCTGTCTCGAACGGTCGGAGGTAGATCTCCCGGAGGGCCCGCTGCGACACCGAGGTGTCCAGGTGGACCCGGTCCGTCTCCTGGTTGTAGACGGCGAGGTGTTTGGCTTCTGCCAGCACCCCCTGCGACTGGATGCCTTCGATGTCGGCGACACCCATGTCTGCCGCCACCAGGGGATCCTCGCCGTAGCCCTCATAGGCACGCCCACTCTCGGGCACCCGGTCGATGTTGAGGTTCGGCCCCTGGACCACGTCGATGCCCTGACCCCGGGCTTCGGCTCCCTCCACCTTCCCGTACGCCCGGGCGACGGCGGTGTCGAAGGTGGCGGCGATGCCGAGGGGGGAGGGGAGCTGGGTGACGCCGGTGTCCCCGGCGGCCAGCCCCTGGGGGCCGTCTTGGAGCGTGAGCGACGGGATGCACAGGTTCGGCACGGCGGACGTGAAGTTCTCGTAGCCGCCGCCGGTGTGGAGGATGAGCTCGCCGAGCTTCTCCGCCGTCGTCATGCGGCTGACGACGAGGGTGGCCAACGTGGTGGGGGATCTGTGCTCGGCCATGGCGGTCGCCAACCACGGGCAGGCGGCGACGTCGGACTGGAGGTCGGGGGCTCGGGGGGCTGGTGGTCGCACGGCGGCCGGAGCTACCGCCGTGGGCGATGGTTGGGTGCGTCTCCGCACGGCGGTGGGGGATCGAGCACCGGCGGGGGCAGCCGGGGTCACGAGGCCGACCGTGACGATCACGGCGGCGAGACCTGCCGCAACGCTGCGATGGCGCCACCTCGCGACGCCGGGAGCAGTCGACGGCGATCGCGACGAGGTGCGGTGGAGGTGCATAGCGGTGTGGCGACAACCTACTCACCGCCGAGGGTGGCGGGGTCGCGGGTGGCAGGAGGTCAACCAGCGGGCGTCTGTCGATGTGGATGTGGAGCGGCGTGCAGCGGAGCGGTCGGGTGGTCGGGCCGCTAGGGTCGCGGCGCGCAGGCACCGGGGAGCTCCCGGGGGTCGGCGGGTGACGCGAGGTGAGGGGGAGCGAAGATGATCGAGCTACCGAGCTACGACGAGCTGCCGGAGGCACCCGACGGAGGTCGGAGCGGCTGGGGGGTGTTCGGTCCCGAGGACTCCGTGGGGTTGTGCAACCTCCAGGGGCCGGATCAGGTCCGCACCGCCGCCGCCCTCGTCCGTCGGGGGGCGGTGTTCCCGCTGGATGCCCGGCTGGATGCCTTCTCGCCACCACTGGCGGCCGGCCGGGGATCGCCGCGCCACACGGTGCTGCACCGGCCAGGGACGGCAGGCTTCGACGACCTGCTCGACAACTTCTACCTCCAGGCGTCGAGCCAGTGGGACTCCCTGGCCCACGTGGGCTACGCCCCCGACGCCTTCTACAACGGCGCTACCGAAGACGACATCCTGGCGGGCCGGCGCAACACGATCGATCACTGGGCCCGTAGGGGCATCGTGGGCCGGGCCGTGCTCCTTGACCTGGTCCGGGCGCGGGCCGACGCCGGCCGCTCCTATGACCCGGGGGAGTCCGTCGCCTTCGGCGTCGAGGACCTGGAGCTGGCACGTGCCCGGGCCGACGTCGAGCTCCGGCCGGGCGACGTCCTCCTCTTGCACACCGGCTTCGCCCGGTGGTACCAGGAGCAGTCCACAGACACCAAGCTCTCCATGCCCCGGCACCTGACCGCTCCGGGGGTGGACCGTACCGAGGACGTGGCGCGCTACCTGTGGGACACGCACGCCTCGGGCATCGCCGCGGACAACTTCGCTGTCGAGGTCTGGCCACCGGACCGCAGCCCCGATGCCGGCCCGTTCGGGTTCCTCCACCGCATGCTCATCGGTCAGTTCGGGATGGCCCTCGGGGAACTCTGGTGGCTGAAGGACCTGGCAGACGACTGCGCCACCGACGGCATCTACGAGATGTTCCTGGTCAGCGCGCCGCTGCACCACGTCGGGGGGATCGGGTCGCCTCCCAACGCCGTCGCCATCAAGTAGCCGCCGCCCTGTCGGGACGCCTCGGGTCGCCTCGGGACTAGTACGACCGGCCGATCACCGCCGTCAAGGAGGCCTCGTCGGTGTCGGTCTGGGCCACGGTGCCGTCGGGCCGCTGCAGGCAGCGCACACTGAGCGACTCGCGGGCCAGGCGATCCTCGCCGTCAGGACCGAGCGCCCGAACCGGGAGTCGGGCGAACCCGGTCCGTCCGGCCTCCACTGCCTCTTCGACGGTGGCGACGTCTGCGGTCCGGGCCGCCCGGAACGCCGCCGCCTCGGCCGACAGATCGCGGGCGACGGTGTCGAGAACCTGCTCTGCCTCGGTGGCCACTCCGGTCAGCGGCACAGGCGCCTTGGTTCTCAGGTGGCGGATCGCCAGGGTGACCTGACCCTCGGCCAGGTCCCGGGGCCCGACCTCCACTCGGAGCGGTACGCCCTTCCGCTCCCATTCGACCGATCGGCGGCCGAACCCCAGGTGGAACCGATCGTCGAGGCGGACCCGCCGGCCAGCGGCGGCCAGCTCGGCTACCAGCGCGTTGGCGGCCGTGCGCACGTCGGGCTCGTCCCGGACGGCGAGCACCACGACTTCTGCCGGGGCGAGCGCGGGGGGAAGGCGGAGCCCGAAGTCGTCGCCGTGGGCCATGACCAGGGCGCCGAGCAGGCGGGTCGACACCCCCCAGGAGGTCTGCCAGACGAAGTCGAGGGTGCCTGTGTCGTTGGTGAACTGGATGGAGAAGGCCCGGGCGAAGTTCTGCCCCAGCTCGTGGCTGGTCCCCATCTGGAGAGCCTTGCCGTCGCCCATCATCCCCTCGCACGACCACGTGCGGATGGCTCCGGCGAACCGTTCGCGCGCCGTCTTGTGCCCAGTCACGACCGGGACGGCACAGACGCTCTCCATGGTGTCGACGTAGACGTCATGGAAGATGCGGAGCGCGTAGGCGCGGGCCTCGTCCTCGGTGGCATGGGCGGTGTGCCCTTCTTGCCAGAGGAACTCGGTGGTGCGCAGCAGGATCCTGGGCCGAAGCTCCCAACGGACCACGTTGGCCCACTGGTTGACCAGGAGGGGTAGGTCGCGATAGCCCTGGATCCACTTGGCGAAGAAGCTGTTGACGACGGTCTCGCTGGTCGGACGGACGACGACCGGCTCCTCCAGCTGCTTTCCTCCGGCATGGGTCACCACCGCCAGCTCAGGCGCGAAACCCTCGACGTGCTCGGCCTCGAGCTTCAAGAACGACTCGGGGATGAACAGTGGGAAGTAAGCGTTCTCGGCGCCGGCCGCCTTGATGCGGTCGTCGAGGGCGCGTTGGAGCAGCTCCCAGATGCCATATCCCCACGGGCGGATGACCATCGTGCCCCGGACCGGACCGGTTTCCGCCAGAGTGGCCTCGGCAACCACCTCCTGGTACCAGCGGGGAAAGTCGTCGGCCCGCGGGGTCAGCCCGCCCTTCCTCTGCGTCTGGTTGGAGGCCCGATCGGCGGAGGCGTGCATGGCAGGGCAGACTACCAAGCTGCCGCCGCAGGCCCCCGGTGAGCGGCTGTGTCTCGGCGCGTCGCGGGGAGGCCGGAGGGACTCCGGGGATCCCGGCGGTGGTCGCCATCTCCGGCGACGGTCGACGATGAGGCCAGACGGACGGTGGGAAGCGCGGGTGCTGGGGTGGTGTGGGGTGGGGTCGGGGTCGCGGCGGCGCTCAGGGCACGAGCGTGAACGCCGGCCGATGACGTGGCCGCACGACGGAGAAGTGGCGACGATCGAGTGTCGCGATGACACCGGCACCGTGCCGCTGAGCGAGCGCGACCACGGAGGCGTCCACAATCCCGAGCGGAAGGTCGTCGTAGCGCGCGGTCAGCTCGGCGATGCGTAACCAATCACTGCGTAACCAATCACCGGCGAGGGTGCGTCTCGAGCAGCTCGAGGCACTCGGCATGATGACGGTCGCCGGCGTCTATGCAGGCGCACAACGGGCCGCCGTCGATCAGGAGCGCGATGCCCCGAGCTCCTTCGACAGGATCTCCCCGACGCGCTCGGAGATGTCCCGGTGCCCGCCTCGCCCGGCGGCCGCTGCGAGGAGGTGCCGCTTGCCTTGTCCGTCCGACCCGCGGAGGTACAGGTCGATCGTGTCGCGCGTCAGCTCGGGCACCGTGCGACCACGGCGCTCAGACCCGTGGCGTAGTCGAGCGGCGAGCTCGTCTGGCAGCTTCACAGTCGTACGGTGCATGGTACGGCGGCATACCGGTCGACTACTTCGACGGCTGCCCCGTGGTGAAGCTCCTGGCGAAACCGGCCGGTTCGATTCCCGTCGACTCTGCCCCTCTGCTCCGGTCGTCATCTTCCCGACCAGCACCGACGCTGAGTGAAAATGGGGTGGAGGCGACGATCTCCCATGCAAACCCGGCTGAAATGCGAGACCGGCGGCAGGTGATCCCCGAACGCCGGTGACCGGCGGCGGTCGGTACCTCTGAGTTCCCATGATCGCTCGAGAGGCCTTGGTGCTACGCTGTCGCACATGGAGATCGGCGTACGTGACCTACGGAATCGGACCAGCCAGGTCATCGACGCCGTCCGGGCGGGAGAGCGCGTGATCCTCACCGTCCACGGCCAGGCGGTCGCCGACATCGTTCCCCACGCCCAGCGGTCCCGCTGGGTCCCCGGTGATCTACTGCGTCGCGGGCTGGCGGAGCGGGCGGCCGACCCGAGACTGCGTGAAGACCTCGAGGTGCTCGCCGGACAGACCCTGGACGAGCTGTGATCGATCCGGCCGGGCTTCTCGACACCTCGGTGTTCATTGCCCGTGAGGTCGACCGACCACTCGGGGAGTTGCCCGATCGGGTGACGGTGTCGGTCGTGACCATCGGCGAGCTCGAATTGGGTGTGCTGAGTGCCGCAGACGTCGTGTCGCGAGCGCGCCGGGCAGGCACGCTGGCGTTGGCTCGGACGGTAGACCCCGTCCCGATAAGCGAGCCGGTCATGGCCGCGTGGGCTCGCCTCGTAAGCGACTGTCGGAGCGCCGGCATCCAGCGGACGGTCAAACTTACCGACGCCCTGATCGCTGCCACCGCCGTCGACCTCGGGTTACCGGTGGTGACCCAGGATGACGACTACGACCAGATGGCGAGAGCCCATCCACCGCTGCAGGTTCGCAAGGTGTGAGAGCCGATGCCCGGACACATCGACCAGCTGAAGGCCACGATCGTCAGCACGAAGCCGCTGGTCTGGCGGGGACTGCGCGTTGCTAAAACCACGTCGGCCAATTCCACCGGATAGCCACGGCGTCAGCCGGTATCCGAACGCTGTAGCACTGAAGAGGAGCCGGACAATGACGAGATCATCATCTGGGAGGCCGAGGATGGTCCCTTCAGTGACAAGTAGCTCGACGCTGCCGCAGCGGCCCTTGGTGGGAAGCGACGACGTGGAGTGGCATGACCGCGGTGCTCGATGCAGGCGCCCTCGTCGCCATCGACAAGCGCGACCGGAAGGTTGGAGCAATGCTGCGACTCCTCCAGAGCGACGGAGTACCCGTGCGAACGAGTGCAGGAACTCGGCAGCAATCCTTCGCGTGTAGTCGTTGGCGGAAGTGGATCTCCCGTCGTCCGAGGGCGGGACGTGCTCCTCGGTCATATCGGGCTCTTCGCGGAACCGGGACGCGATCGCCGACCCAAGCCGGACCGGACCGGCCGGTCCTGCCCGCACGCCGTCGCGCAGGATTTCTCGCACCTCTCCTAATGGCGTACGGCGACGTTCCCGACTTCGTCCTGCTCGGCGGACTGGATCCCGACCTATTGTGCAGCAGCGCCTCTCGGCATCACGAGGGGACCACCGATGTCGACATCCAGGTGGACTTGGAGATCCAGGGCGGCTCTGAGTTCGAATACGGCTCTGGTGGAGCTGCGTTGTCGCTATTCGAACTCCGGTGAGTTGTTGGCCGGTCTCCGTGCGTTGCGCGAGCTGACCCGCTAACTCGCGAGGTACTGGTCCAGGGCGCGGCGGATGACCTCGCTGGCGGAGGTGT
>DAHXOA010000136.1 GCA_027365145.1 Acidimicrobiaceae bacterium
CAGCACGGCGATCTGCTGCTCCCTCGCGACCCGGGCGACCAGGTCGACGACTTCCTGCTCGCTATGGATGTCGAGGTTGGCCAGGGGCTCGTCCATGAGGAGCAGGAGCGGCCGGCGGATCAGCGCGTGGGCGATCATCACGCGCTGCTGCTCGCCACCCGAGAGCGCGCCGACACGGGCGTCGGCGAAGTCCAGCGCGTCCACCGAGGCCAGCATCTCCTCGGTGAGATCGCGCTTGGTCCGCGAGGGGAGCGGCAGCCCGAGCCGGTTGCCGTCGAGGCCCAGGGCCACCAGGTCTCGGGCACGCAGAGGGACGTCGGGGTCGAAGAGGATCTTCTGGGGGACGTAGCCCACCGCCCGTCCCTGCCGCCGGTCGCCGTCGCCGATCCGGATCGCCCCAGAGGTGGCGGCCTGGAGGCCGAGCACGGCCCGGAGGAGCGTCGTCTTCCCGGTGCCGTTCGAACCGATGAGGCTGGTGAACTCCCCCCGGCGCATGGTGAAGGACACGCCGTCGAGCACGACGCGCCCGGCGAACGAGACCGTGAGGTCCTCCACCTCCAGGGCCACCGCCCCCGCCGGCGGCACGGGGGATCCGGACCGCGTCACAGGTGCGTCGTGGACGTGTGGTCCACCAGCGCTCTGGTCAGTGCCTCCGTCTCGGCCAGCATCCACGACTGGTAGTCGTAGCCGGGTGCCGGCATGGTCTCGTAGACACCCACGATCGGAATGCCCTCGGATGTCGCCAGGCTCGCGAAGGACTGGGTGAGCGGGTCGGTCACCTGCTGGTTGTAGACGAAGACCATCACCTTGTGGTGCCGGAACAGGCTCTGCTGGGTGGCCACGTCCTCGGGCGCGGGGTCGGTGCCGTTCATCACGGCGGCCTGCAGGCTGAACGGGGTCAGGATGAGGGCTCCGAGCGCCTGCAGCAGGTAGTCGCCGACCGGCTCGGAGACCGCGACCGGAGCTCCCCGGTGGGAGACCCTGAAGGCCGCGATCGCCCGGAGCCACGGCTGAAGCGAGGCGTCGAACGTCGACAGGTTGGCACGGAACGTGGCGGCATGGGCCGGGTCGATGGCGGACAGGTCTCCGGCGATCGCCCTGGCCACCGCCGGCATGGTCGACGGGTCGTACCAGAGGTGCGGGTTCGGCGTGCTGTCCGGGAGCCCGAGCAGGGTCTGGGCGACGATCTCCTTACGGCCACGGTTGGGGGTGGCCGCCAGGATCTTCTGAGCCCAGCTGTCGTAGCCGAGCCCGTTCAGCACCACCAGCCGTGCGTCGGCGATCTCCCGGGCCACGCTGGCACTCGCCTCGAAAGTGTGGGGGTCGGTGTTCGGGTCGGACTCGACGGCGGAGACCGAGACGTACCTGCCACCGATCTGGCTGATGACGTCGGCGTACTGGTTCTCCGCCCCGACGGCGCGGACCACGCCGCGGCCGGACACCGGGGCCGGGCTCGCTCCGGCGCCGCAGGCGGTCAGCAACGACCCGACGGCGACGAGCGCGACGGCGACGAGCGCCAGCCGGCGTCGCGGCGCCACGCCGGTCCCGCCCGAGCTCTTGCTCCGCATGGCGTCCCTGTCGCTCTTGCTCCTCATGGCGTCCCTGTCCTCGCTGCACCGTCGCCATCACGGTACCACAGTTCTGAGACTCAGTCTCAGTCTCTGGTCCCATCGGTGGTAGGGTGGGAGCGTGCGTCACCCTGTTCGCGTCGGCATGACGAGCCCCGGAAGCCGGTGAGCGGCGAGCGACCCCGGGCCCGGGAGACCGTCCTCGACCTCATCGACGAGCGGCTCCGCCGGAGCGGGCTGCGGTCCACCGGTGGCCGCCGGGCCATCGTCGACCTACTGCTCTCGACGGAGCAGCCGGTGAGCATCGGCGACATCGCCGCCGCGCTACCGGCGCTCCCCCGCAGCTCGGCCTACCGGCACCTCGTCGACCTGCAGCGGGCGTCGGTCGTCCAGCGGGTGGACGGGAGCGACGAATTCGTCCGCTTCGAGCTCGCCGAGGACCTCACCGGGCATCACCACCACCTGCTGTGCACGACCTGTGGCTCGGTCGTCGACATCCCGTCGGACACCGCCTTCGAGCGGCGGGTCGCCGCGCATCTCGGCGCCGTGGCGGCGGCACAGGGCTTCGTGACCCACGGCCACCGGGTCGACGCGTTCGGCCTCTGCCACTCCTGCACCCGCTCCCCCGAGCGGTAGGCGCCGGCGCGATCAGGGGCGGAGCAGGCGCCATCGCAACGACGGACCGGCCAGGCTCCCGTCCGCGACCAGGGGTACCTTGGTGGTCCCCCCGTTGACCTGCACCACCAGCGTCCCCACCACCGCTCCGGTGGTCACCCGGTTCGTCGCCAGCGCAGTGGGCGACACCACGACGTGGACCGTGGGGCGATCGCCGGGGGCGGCCACCAGGGCGAGGCCCCGCTCGGTGCTGACCGGGACCGAGCCACCCCAGGGGGCATGGATCGCCCCGACCTGTTGCGAGCGGCTGAGGAGGTGGACCCCCCCGAGCACCCGGTCGAGTCCCTTGACGATGCCCAAGGTCACCGTCATCGCCTTGTCCAGCGCGCTCGTGTTGCTGATCTGGCCGAGCACGGCGCCGTAGGCGAGCTTGGTCGAGCTCCCGACCTTGACGACCGCCGCGAACGCGAAGCACCCTCCGGCCGGACCGTCGGAGCCGGTCTTGATGCCGACGATGCCATCGGCGAAGAGGTCGAAGTCGTAGGTCGGCGCCGGCTTGGTCGAGCCGGGCAGCACGACCGACGGCATGGCGACCACGCTCCGGATCACCGGGTTCGCCATCGCCCGCTCTCCCAGTCCCATCACGTCGGTCGCGTTCCCCACCGACTGGGCCGAGATGCCACTGGCATCGGCGAAATGGAGTGTCGTCAGTCCGAACGACTGCGCCATCGCGTTCATCTTCGCCACGAACGCGGAGACGCTGCCCGCATCCCAGACGGCGACGATGTCCGCCACGTTGTCGGCAGAGGGAACCAGCATCGCCTCGATGGCCTGGAGCTCGCTGAGCTGCTCACCCGCGGTGACCGGGACCACCGATTCGTGGGCGGCGACGTCGGCGTTGTAGGCCGCGACGTCCTGGGCGGTCACCGGGATCGCCGGACCCTGCTGCCCGAGGGCGAGGGGGTGGTCCTGAAGGACGACCAGCGCGGTCATCAGCTTGGCGATGCTGGCGATGGGCACCGCCCGGCCGGATCCGACCGGGGGAAAGCTCACCACGCCCGGCACCGTCAGTGCCGCCTCTCCGTGGGACGGCCACGGGATCGCACCGCCGGCCGGCGCCGGGACGCTCCGCAGCGACGCCGGGACGGCGATGGCAACCGTCGGATGCGGGGTGGGGCGGGTCAGTTGCACCACCGCTCCGGCCGCCACCACCACGACCACGCCCCACCGTCGTCCACCGCTGCTGTGCAGTCCGCTCCGTCCCACTCCCGGCGAACGTAGCCGCCGAGCGTTCCGGAAGGTACGCAG
>DAHXOA010000137.1 GCA_027365145.1 Acidimicrobiaceae bacterium
CCGGCACCGGAGGAGGGAGCGTAAGACCTTCGCAGTCTCGGAAGGCCGCCCCCGGTGAGGCCAGAACCCGCAAGGGAACCCCGAGAAGGGGTGCGGCATGAGTGACCGCTCACTATCGATCACTCGGCTGCAACGGCAGGACGCCGTCGTGGGACCCGGGAGCAAAGACGTAGCCCTTACCCGTGCCGACGATGCAGTGCGCCGCCGTGAGCACCAGGTTGCCGGACCGGCTGTCGACGACGCTGGCCGTACAGACGTGGATCGACAGGCCGGGGGGGGACAGCGCCCCGACACTGGGGCGCCCGTCGAAGTGGTGGGCGGTCGGCGTTCCGGCCGGCGCCGCCGGCTTTGACGAGCCGTGGGCGGCGCGCCCGGTGGTGGCAGATCGCCCGGTCGGGAGCGAGACCCGTCCTGTCGCGGTGGGTCCCGCTGACGAGCAGGCGCCGAGGAGGACGGTGACCATCCCCAGGAGCAGGACGGTCGAGACCCGGGCGCGCACCGCCTGACGTTAACTTTCCTGATCCGCCCCTGTCCCGGGCCGCCCGGTGCGCCGGTGGTGCCGCCGGCCCGGTGCGTCCACCGGTGCTACCGTCCCCGATGATGCGCCTCGACCTCGGCAATGCGCTCCGGAGCGCCCGGGACGCAGAGCCGGGCGCGCTCACGGGCGTCGTGGCTGCCGCCGCCCGCGACATCGGAGCGACAGATGTCGTCGTCTACCTGGTCGACTACGCCCAGTCCACGCTGCAGGCACTTCCGGCGGCAGGTGGGTCCACGACGCCTCGGAGCGAGGAGGTGGCGACGACCATGGCCGGACGGGCCTTCACCGAGAGACGGGCGGTCGTTGCCGAGCGACCCGAGGGTGCGCGGATCTGGGTGCCGATCGTGGAGGGATCGGACCGGAGTGGCGTGCTGGCGGTGACCGTGCTCGAAGCGGGGGAGCATGTGGAGCGGGCATGCGAGGAGCTCGGGATCTTCGTGGGCTACCTGGTCTCGGTCCAGTCGCGCGTGACTGATCTCTACCACGTGCACCGCCGGCGCCGTTCTCTTACGCAGGCGGCCAGTATGCAGTGGGACCTCCTCCCGCCGCTCGTGATGCAGACGGAGCGGTTTACCGTGGCCGGGATTCTCGAACCGGCCTACGAGGTGGGTGGCGACTGCTTCGACTACTCGATCAACGGGACCGAGCTCGACCTCGGGGTGTTCGATCCCCTGGGGCACAGCGTCGGCTCGGCGTTGCTCGCCGCCATGTGCGTGGGCACGTACCGCCACGGTCGTCGCGATCGGTTGGCGCTCGGCCGGATCCATGCCTCCCTGGACGCCGACGCGGCCCGCGAGTTCCCCCAGGCCTTCGCCACCGGCCAGCTCGCCCGCATCGATGGCCAGACCGGCACCATGGAGTGGACGAACGCAGGTCACCCGCTACCCCTGCTCATCCGGGGCGGGAAGGTGATCGGCGAGCTGGAGTGCCCCGCCACGCTACCGTGGGGCATCGGCGCTCTCGAAGGGAGATCGGCGGCCGTCCCGCTGGCATCTGAGCCGCTGGAGCCTGGAGACAGCGTCCTGTTCTACACCGATGGAGTGGTCGAAGCGCACCTCCCCGGTGGGGAGCAGTTCGGTGTCGACCGCCTTGTCGATCTGGTCGGCCAGCACGCTTCGACCGGGCTCGATCCGGAGGAGACCGTCCGCCGGCTCGTCCGCAGCGTCCTCGACCACCAGAGCGATGCCCTGAGCGACGACGCCACGCTCGTCCTGTGCATGTGGCACGGCTCGGCCCGCTGACGCGTCGGCCCGTAGCGCACCGCGTAGGGCACGCACCGGAGAACCCGCATCCCGGGTCGGAGCGCAGCGACAGCCGCCAGCAGCGACAGCCAGTTCCCGTCGCCAGGGAGGCGGGCGTCCCGCTCGTCGGAGGCGCTGCCCAGGGCGTCGATCAGGCCGTCGGAGCGCCCCCGGAGCGGCGGGCCGCGACCCAGGTGAACCGCTGGAGCGCACCACCGGGCGTGGAGTGGTCCTCCTCCCGTTCCGCAACCAGCTCGAAGTCGTCTCCGAGCATCTTGGTCAGCTCCTCTGCTCCATACCGGGTCACCGGCAGGCCGGAGCACTGCTCGGGGCCGTCGGGGGCGAACGTGGCCAGGATCACCGTACCCCCGGGGGAGAGGGCGGCGTCGAGGACGCGCCGGTAGGCGAGCACCTCTTCGCCGGTGAAGAAGTGGAGGACGGCCCGGTCATGCCACAGCCCGTACCGGCGGGGTGGGTCCCAGGTGAGGACGTCTCCCACCATCCAGTGGGCCCGGGGATCGTCGCCGACGGCGCTCCGGCTCAGCTCCAACGCGGCCTCGACGATGTCGAGCACAGTGATGTCGGCGAACCCGCGCTCGAGCAGCGCGCGGAGCAGCGGAGAGGCTCCCCCTCCGACGTCGACAACCGCAGTGCCGGGTTCCAGGCCGAGCGACTCGACCAGCTCCAGGGAGACCGTGGGCTCACGCTGGTACCAGCTCACCGCGTCCGGTCGGCTGCGCTCGTAGACCGAGCTCCAGTGGACGGCGCGGTCATGCTCGCTCGTCGGCCCCGTTACCACGGGGCCGAGGCTACCCCGGGCCCATCGCCGACGTCGGGCAGCTGATGAGGTACCCTAACCAGATGGCGAGCCCTCTTCCGGCAACCCCGGGACGTCGACGGAGATGAGCCAGGACCTGGCCAACCGCTCCATCGGCTCACTCTCCGGGCCCGAGCCAGCGGTCGTCGTCGGCGACCCGGTCGTCGGGATCGCTCGGACCCTGGCCATGTTGTCGCGGACCCTGGACGAGGGCTGCATGGCGGCAGGGCTCACGCTCGCCCAGTACCGGGCGCTCCTCTTCGTCGCGCTCCGGCCGTGGCGGGCCGCCGCGTTGGCCGGGGAGATGGGGGTGCGCCGGCCGACCTTGAGCGGGATCATCGACAGTCTCGATCGGGCCGGTCTGGTGGAGCGTCGCTCCGTCGCGGACGACCGTCGGGGCGTGAGCATCAGCCTCACCCCGACCGGGAGCGCCGTCCTACGTGCGGTGGAGTCCGACATGGGCATGCGTCTCGGTCGCTCCATCGACCGGAGCAGCGGTGGTACCGCCATCGATCCGGCGGTGCTGGCCGGGATGCTCCGTGCCCTGTTGTGCGGGATGGATCGATCGGGAACAGAGGGGCAGGCGGGCACAGACGCCCAGTCGCAGGGGAAGGGCTGGACAGAGGGGCAGGCACCGGGACGCGAGCCAGGGACAGGATCGGGAGCCCGGGATCCCGGCGACCTCCCGGAGGGAGGGACCCCATGAGCCAACCGGAAGGAGCGGGACGCACGTCGATCCAGCTGGAGGGGCTGGGCGCCGGTCAGCACTCGATCGCAGTGGACGGCCTGGCCAAATCCTACGGTGACCTGGTCGCTGTGAAGGGGGTCACCTTCGTCGTCGACGCCGGGGAGACGTTCGGCTTCCTCGGCCCCAACGGCGCAGGGAAGTCCACCACCATCTCGATGCTCTGCACCCTCGTCGATCCCACCTCGGGTCGGGCCCAGGTCGCCGGCTTCGACGTGGTGACCCAACGGTCGTCGGTGCGCCAGCACATCGGTCTCGTGTTCCAGGACACCACGCTCGACGACTACCTCACGGCGGCGGAGAACCTGAAGTTCCACGCTGAGCTCTACGGAGTGCCCCGCGGGACAGTCGCCCGGCGACTCGCCGATGTCATGGAGATGGTGGGGCTCGCCGACCGAGCCGACAGTCTCGTGCGGACGTTCTCGGGCGGCATGAAGCGGCGTCTCGAGATCGCGCGGGGTCTGCTCCACTCCCCGCGCGTCCTCTTCCTCGACGAACCGACCGTCGGCCTCGATCCCCAGACTCGCTCGAACATCTGGGAGTACGTGACCGAGCTGAAACGACGTGAAGGCATCACGCTCTTCCTCACGACCCACTACATGGACGAGGCCGAGTACTGCGACCGGATCGCCATCATGGACCACGGGTCCATCGTGGCCATCGATACGCCCGAGGCGTTGAAGGCGAGCATCGGCGAGGACCGGGTGGAGCTCCACACCACCGACGACGCCGCCGCGCTCGCCGCGCTCGCCGACCGCTTCGGGATCGACGCCTCCGTCTCGGAGGGGGCGGTCGCCTTCCACGTTGCCGCCGGCGAGCAGTTCGTCCCCCGGCTCTTCGCCGAGCTCGGGGTGGGCATCACGTCGATCCGCGTCGCTCGCCCGACCCTCGACGACGTGTTCATGACCTACACGGGGCGGACCATCCGCGACGCAGAGGCGTCATCGGGAGATCGCCTGCGGTCGTCCCCGTTCATGCGGGCGAGGAGGGGGTAGCAGTGGTGAGTGACCAGGGACAGCAGGTCGGCACCGGCAGTGCGCCGACTCCCGAGGGCCGACCGGTGCCGCGGGAGGGTTCCGGCGCCCCGCCGGTGGCGACGTCGGCAGTCGGCGCACCAGTGGTGGCAGCGGCACCACCAGCGGCAGTCGGCGCACCAGTGACGGCAGCGGCTTCGGTCGTCGGCGTGCGGGTCGCCGGGGGAACCGTCAGCGACGACCTCCGGGCCATCAGGGTCGTGTGGAAACGGGAGCTGATCCGTTTCAGCCGTAACCGGATCCGCATCGTGACCTCGCTCGTCCAGCCCATCTTGTTTCTCTTCGTCCTCGGCACCGGCCTGTCGCCCATCCTGTCGGGCAGCGACCACTTCAACTTCCGAACGTTCATGTTCCCCGGCGTCATCGGGATGACGGTGCTCTTCACGGCCATCTTCTCCGCCATCTCCATCGTGTGGGACCGGGAGTTCGGCTTCCTGCGGGAGATGCTGGTGGCTCCGGTGCACCGGAGCGCGCTGGTCCTCGGGAAGTGCCTGGGAGGGGCGACCGTGGCCACCATCCAGGGTGCGATCATGCTGGCGCTGGCCGGGGCGGTCGGCGTCCCCTACGACCCGTTGATGCTCGTCGTGCTGATCGGCGAGATCGCGTTGGCGGCGTTCGCGCTCACGGTCTTCGGCGTGCTGATGGCCTCACGGATCTCCCAGATCGAGGCGTTCCAGGTCGTCACCCAGATGGTGGTCCTGCCGATGTTCTTCCTGTCGGGAGCGATCTTCCCGACCAGCAAGCTCCCGCAGTGGCTGGCGGTCCTGACGAAGATCGACCCGCTCTCCTACGCGGTCGACCCGCTCCGCCGTGCCGTCTTTTCCCAGATCGCCCTCTCGCCCCGCCTGAACGCCTTGCTGAACCCGGGGGTGACGTGGAACGGGTGGAGGCTACCCACCCTCCTGGAGCTGGCCATGGTCGCGGTAGCGGCGGGAGTGATGCTCTTCGTGGCGATCCTCCAGTTCTCGCGGACCGACTGAGCCCTGGGCTCCGCCCATCCGTCGGCCTGTCGGCCTGCCGGCGGGTCAGACGGGACTGGGACTCGGACTACGGCCGCACCCGTCGGTCGTGGGCGTGGGCATGGGACGCGATCCGGTCTGCGAGCTCGTCGAAGAGCTCGGGAGGGATGTGGTGGCCCATGCCCGGCACGACGAGCAGGTCGGCACCGGGAACAGCCGCCGCCGTCGCCCTGCCACCACTCGGATCGATCAGGGTGTCCGCCTCCCCGTGGATCACCAGGGTCGGGCAGTCCAGCCGCGACAAGTCCCCCGTCCGGTCGGGAGACGCCACGATGGCGGCCAGCTGGCGGGCGGTGCCCTCCGGGTGGAACGCCCGGTCGAACGCGGCGGCCGCCTGGGCGCGGACCTGGTCCTCGTGGAACGGGAAGCCCGGCGACCCGAAGGTCTGCCGGTGCTCGATCGCCTGGCCCATGACCTCCTCCCGGTTCCGTGCCGGCGGTTGGACCAGGAGCGCCGCCGCCTGGGGCTGGGCCTGGCCGACGCTCCGGTCGCCGGTGGTCGACATGATGGAGATCAGGCTGTCCACCCGGTCGGGGTGGGCGACCGCCAGCGACTGGGCGATCATCCCGCCCATCGAGACACCGAGGACGTGGGCGGACGGGAGGCCCAACCCGTCGAGCAGTGCCGCCGCGTCGTCGGCCATGTCCGCCAGGAGGTACGCCGCCCGGGAGTGGTCCGAGGCGACAGCTCTGATGTCCGCGGGTCCGGACTCGTCGAACCACGTGGAGAGCCCCACATCCCGGTTGTCGAACCTGACGACGAAGAACCCCCGGTCGGCAAGCGCGTCGACGAACCTGGCGTCCCAGTTGATCAGCTGCCCACCCAGACCCATGATCAGGAGCAGTGGCGCATCCGACGTCTGTCCCGCCGTCTCGTACTCCAGGGTGATCCCGTTGGCGTCGATCCGTGGCATGCCATCACGCTAGCGCCGGCCGTGCCGGCGAGGTCGACCGGGTCGCTACCGGTTCACCGAGCTCATGTCGGCGTAGCGGTCGCCGGCCGCGAAGCCTTTCGGGGAGACCTCGTCGATGCGCGCCAGGTCGTCGCCGTCGAGCGTGACGTCGACGGCCGCCAGGTTCTCTTCGAGGTAGGCCACCCGCTTGGTCCCCGGGATGGGCACGATGGTGTCGCTCTGGGCGAGAAGCCACGCCAGGGCGAGCTGCCCGGTGGTGCAGTCCTTCTCCTTCGCCAGCTCCTCGACCCGGTCGACGACATCGAGGTTCCGCTGGAAGTTGTCGCCGGTGAACCGGGGGTTGACCCGGCGGAAGTCCCCCGGATCCAGATCGTCGACCGAGCGGATCTGTCCCGTGAGGAACCCCCGGCCGAGTGGGCTGTAGGCGACGAAGCCGATCCCGAGCTCTGCGACCGTCTGGAGGATCCCGTCCTCCGGGTCGCGAGACCAGAGGCTGTACTCCGTCTGCAGGGCGGCGATGGGATGCACCGCTGCGGCGCGCCGGATGGTCTCGGGCGCTGCCTCCGACAGGCCGAGGAACCGGACCTTTCCCGACGCGACCAGCTCGGCCATCGCCCCGACCGTCTCCTCGATCGGCACGGTCGTGTCGACCCGGTGCTGGTAGTAGAGGTCGATATGGTCCACTCCGAGCCGCAGCAGGCTGGCATCGCACGCGGCGTGCACGTACTCCGGCGATCCGTTCACACCGATCCGCGTGCCGTCCTCACGCCGTTGGTTCCCGAACTTCGTGGCCAGGACGACGCGGTCGCGACGGCCGGCGATCGCCCGCCCCACCAGTTGCTCGTTGGTGAACGGGCCGTACATGTCGGCGGTGTCGAGGAACGTGCAGCCCAGATCGATCGCCCGGTGGATCACGCGGGTCGACTCGTCGGGGTCGCCGGTCCCGTAGAACTCACTCATCCCCATGCACCCGAGTCCGAGCGCCGAGACGACGAGCGACGATCCGAGCGTGCGAGTGTCCATCGGGCCACGGTACCATCGGGCATGAAGATTCGGATCGGCGTGGGCTATACGCGTGGGCCCACGGATGGCGCGGGGTTCGGTGCCGTCCTCGATTCGCTCACCCGCTTGCACTTCGACTCGCTGTGGCTGTCGGAGGTGCTGACCGGCGCGGTTCCCGACCCGTTGGCAGCGTTGGCGTTCGCGGCCGGACGCCACCCGAGGCTGAAGTTGGGGACCACCATGTTGCTCCCCGGGCACCACCCGCTCCGCCTGGCCAAGCAGCTCGCCACCATCGACGCGCTCTCGGGAGGCCGACTCCTCGTCACGTTTGTGCCCGGGCTCGCCCGCTCACCAGAGCGCGAGGCGGTCGGGGTCCCGCTGGCCGACCGGGGAAGCGTGATCGATGAGATGATGCCGTTGCTCCGTCGGCTGTGGTCGGGAGAAACCGTCACCTACCGGGGTGCGGGCCCGAGCGCGGCGGTGGCGATCGACCAGGTGACGCTGTCCCCTCTGCCGGTCCAGCAGCCGCTCGAGCTCTGGCTCGGTGGGATGGCGTCGGCAGCGCTTGATCGGTGCGGCCGGCTCGGCGACGGATGGCTGCCCTCGCTGTGCACGCCGGCCGAAGTGGCGGCCGGCAGGGAGGTGATCGACCGTGTTGCCGAACGATCGGGTAGGCGGATCGATCCCGAGCACTTCGGCGTCAGCCTCGGGTACTCGTTCGATCCGCTGGACGATGCCGTGGCGGCATCGATCGGGGCCCGCAGCCGGGGCAACCCCGTCACCGACGTCGTGGCGGTGGGGGAACGTGGGCTCCGGGACCTCGTGCACCGTTTCGTCGACGTGGGGTTCTCGAAGTTCGTCGCCCGTCCCCTCACCCCGCCGGCCGACTGGCCGGGTGAGCTCGAACGTCTGGCGGGAGCGGTCGGAGATCTCCAGACCTGACTCCGGTCGTCGCCGGCTGATCGATCGACCGTGTCCGGCGTCGGGCCTCCTGCAGCGTCGGGCACGTCGAAGTGCAGCGTCGGAGGCGTCGCACCGCGGTGTCGTACGGTGCTGGCGAACGGTGCTGGCGGGGTGGGGGTCCCCGGACGATACTGATGTCGTGGGACGGGTTGCCGACAGCATTGACGAGGGGCTGGCCGGCTGGCTCGCCGCACAGCCGGTGTTCTTCGTGGCGACGGCCCCACTGGCCCGAGACGGACGGGTCAACTGCTCGCCGAAAGGGAACCGGGGCGAGTTGTCTGTTCCGGACGCGTCGACGGTCGCGTACCTGGACCAGACGGGGAGCGGGGTGGAGACCGTCGCCCACATCCGCGAGAACGGACGCATCGTCGTCATGTGGGCGGCGTTCGAGGGCCCACCCCGTATCGTCCGCGTGCACGGCACGGGTCGAGTCGTTCGGGTGGATGACCCCGAGTTCGCTGCACTTGCCGCCACCTTCCCAGCGATGACCCCGTCGGTTGCCACCGGAGCCCCATCCACTGCTACCGAGGACGTTCAGGCCAGCGCCGGGTATGGCGCCGGCGACCCTGTCGTTCGTGGGAAGCGCCAGCAGGGCGATGGTGCCACGGGCCCGTGCGACCCCCCGGTGGGTACTCGGTCGATCATTGTCGTGCATGTGGAGCGGGTATCGGACTCCTGTGGCTACGGGGTCCCGTTGCTGACGTTCGATGACCATCGTGCCACCATGGACCAGTGGGCGGAGCGGAAGGGCCGGCCCGGCATCGTCGCCTACCAGGAACAGCACAACGCCACCAGTATCGACGGCCTGCCCGGCCTGCCCGGCCTGCCCGGCCTGACGGCTCGTCCCCCGGGGTGAGCGGTGCGACGGCAGGGGTTCCTGGGGCGCCTCGTCACTGTCGTGCCGACCACCGGGCAGCTGCCCGCGTGTAGACGCGGCTCTGGGCAGGTTGACCGTGGGCAGTGTGGAGACAGTGCTCAAGCGGCGCCGACGGGTTGACCCGCTCGCGGTGCAGACTGACCGCACAGGAAGGCGACACTGAGGTCGATCGCCGTAGCCAGCCTGGAGGCGTCGATGTCCACCACGCGAACCTCACCGGCGTCCGGCCATACTCCACCGACACGGGCCGGCAGCGGGCGCGTCGGGTGGCGCAGCCCTTCGACCAGTGCCACGTAGGCGAGGGCCGTCTCTGCCACCGGAGTCGGGTATCCACCTATGACGACGACGAGCGCCTCATGGCGATCCGCACTGGTCGTGGCGTGCTCAGGGAGACACCGGCAACCGGGGGAGGGTGGAAGCACGATCCGTACGTCGCTGCGGCTCTTCAGCCGGACGCGGTGGTCAGGAGGGAGCGCCCACAGGGCGTCGTGGGGTCCGATCTCGAACCCGAAGTGGAGCGCCGACCAGTCGATCGACGTGACCAGCCCGGCCGCCCATGTCGTGGCCTGGGCCAGCACCTCGGCGCGGGTCGGCAGGTCGAGCACGGCCAACCATGGTTCCCAGTAGTGGCGCCTGCGTCCCGTCCGGCGCCATGTCGAGACCGCCAGCTCTGCCGCCTCCTCGACTGCGTTGGTCACTGACTCGGCATTCCCCCGGAGGTAGCGCGCCGCTGCCAGCGAGCCCAGAGAACGTCGCGCCCGGTCAGGTCGCCAGGAGAAGGAGGCGCCCGGATCTACCGGGTCCGATCCCCGAGCCGGGACTCCAGCGCGATGCAGCAGCTCGGGCGAGACGATGTCGATGGTGTCGCCCGAGCGGGCGTCGGTGATCGTTTCCAACCTCGCGGCCACGTGTCGGCGGAGCATGACCTGGTTCCCACTCGGCATCGACTCCGCAGCCGGTGCAGCCACGAGTGCGGTGAAGCTCTTGGTCAGCCGGGTTGGATGGGGTCGCCAGGGTGGCTGGGGGTCGGTGCGGTCTGCTCTGCCTGCTGGTGTTGGCACTGTTGTTGGCACTGTTGTGGTGGCAGGCGTCATGATCGTCACCGCCGGCTCCGGCGGGGTGAGGGCGGTCGGGCCGGGGGCCGGAGGTCGCCTGGTGATGCTGGACGCGCATGGGCGCGGCGATTCGTGCGCGGGGCACATTGGCCCGTGGGGGGCTGTGCGCCGCCGTGATCCGTCCGTTGGTCCCGGACCTGGGGTTCGGGCGACCGCCCTGTCACTCCTGTCCTCAGGCCGACGGCGGTGGTGATGGCGTCCACCACATCACGAGCAGCGTCCTCCGCAACCTGGTAGGTGATCGGCATCACCGCGATCTCGCCCGTCTGGGCGTAGTACGTCGCGCCGACGAACGGTGGCGCTGCGCTGCGCAGCGTCTCTACCAGGACCAAGAACGACAGCCGAGTCCGGTCGACCGCCTGGTACTCGTCCGAGCTGATGTCGACGACACCGACACTCCCTTCCCGCCCGTCGGGCCAGCCGACGAGGAGATCGGGCCGACACGACAGGATCACGGCACCGTCGAGTAGCCGCACGCGCATCGGGACTCCGGTTCTCGGCAGCCACCGGGGGTCGAGCCGGGGCCACCGACCTGCCAGATCGCGGCCCAGGCGATCGACCTCGACGCGGAGCGCCGTACGTTCGGGGGAGGTAAGTCGCCTGACCCGCTCGACGACCCCGAGCTGTCCGCACGCCTCGAGCGCGACGATGCCGTCGTCGAACGGATGGCCGACCGTGCCGGTCGAGACAAGCCGCCGGAACGATGTCCGGACCAACGCATTGCGTGCCAGCGCGTAGGTGGTATCGCTCCCTGGCTCCCGTCCGGTCGCGCCGGACTTGGTCTCACCGGACCGGGCTTCGTCGGTAGGGCGGTGGCGCACGGCGGAGCGCAGCAAGCGACGGGTGACCACGAGCGGTGCATCGGCGGTCGGAAGCTCGAGAAGTGCTGCCGCCAACTCCCGGTTGAGGCAGTCCCGCAGTCGTTCGATCCTCACGGGGGTGATCTCCGGGCGCCGGAGCCCCGTCTCCCGGAGGCGGTCCAGCAGGACAGCGCCAACGGGCGGGACCCACCGGCACGGACGGTGCCCGTCGACCGGTGGAGGATCCGCCGGACCGACGCCGTTCGCTCGGGCCGCCTCACGTCGATCGACTACGGGTTCGCTGGTCATGACCACGGAGCGAGTGTGGCACTCGGGTGTATCGGGCCGCTTGTGCACCCCGGTAGCGTGGCGGGACATGCAGCTCGCAACGGTGACGTCGGCCTTCGTGGTCGTCTTCGGGTTTTTCGTCGTCGGGACGGCGGTGCTGATCGTGTTGACGATCCGGTGGACCGTCCGGCGGGATGCCACCCTCCGACGGCGGTGGCGGAGCGGGACATCCGGCCTCGTCGATCCGGAGGAGGTCGGAGCGCATCCAGCGCCGCCCGAGCGGGAGAAGATCGCCCTCGTGCTGGCCGGAGGCGGTACCCGGGGTGCCGCCCAGGTCGGCATGCTCCAGGTGCTGGCCGAGCGCGGGTTCGTTCCCGACCTGGTACTGGGGGCCTCGGTGGGGGCGATCAACGGGGCCGCATTCGCCGGTGATCCGACCCCGGCCGGCGTGGCCCGGCTGGCCAGGGTCTGGCGCGGTCTCCGCGGAGCGGAGGTCTACCCGCAGAAGCGGATCCACGGTCCGTGGCGCTTCCTCCAGCAACGGGAGTCCGTGCATCCCAACGACGGGCTCCGGCGCGTGATCGAGGCAGGCATCACCTTCGAGCGATTGGAGGAGGCGCCGGTACCCTTCGAGGTCGTCACCACCTCGTTGGTCGACGGTCGGGAGCGCTGGTTCTCGACCGGGCCGGCTGTCGAACCGATCCTGGCGTCGGCGGCGATCCCGGCCATCTTTCCGCCGGTGGAGGTGGACGGCGACCTCCTCATCGACGGTGGCGTGGTGGACAACGTTCCGATCATGCGGGCGGTGGATGCCGGCGCCACGAAGATCGTGGTGCTGCTGTGCGGGCCGCTCGACTACGTCCCGCCAGAGTCCAAGCGCCCGGTCGAAGCGATGCTGAACGCGCTGTTCATTGCCATCCATGCTCGTTTCGCCCAGGATCTCGCCCGGCTCCCCGACGGCGTCGACGTGATCGTGATGAGCGCTGGCGGGAGCGGTTCCCGTGACTACACGGACTTCTCGGAGACCGAGGTGTTGATCGAGGCAGGCCGGGCTGAGGCGACCGAGGTGTTACGCCGCCACCACCTCGGTCCGACCCTGGGCCTGCAAGCCGAGCGGCTCGAGGACGATCGAGATGCCCTCCCGGTGTCCGACGCGTCGCGTGGTCTGCGCTCCGGCTCCCGGGTCGCTCCCGGGCCATCGGCGTCCCCGAGTGCCGGTGGCGACGGTCCTGCTCTCTCCGTGGCGCCGCCACCGGATCCGCGTCCGGCGACTGGACGCTCCCGGCGGATACGCCGTCAGGCGAGAGGCACCGGGCCGGATCCCCATCCTCCGGAAGCGGTGGGGACGGCGGGCACCTCCCCGGGCTGATCGACGGCGGGCATGTCTGGCGGACCGGGGAGCCAGCCGTCGCCAGCGGCGTAGTGCCGGACGACGCGTGCGGGTACGCCGGCGATGACCGAGTGGTCGGGGAAGGATCCCCGGACCACCGCTCCCGCCGCCACGACGACGTTCCGGCCGAGCTGGCTGCCGGGGAGGATCACGACTCCCGTCCCGAGCCAGCTCCCTGCGCCGATCCGGACGGGCTTGTCCGAGGGCCACTGCTCGTGGACGACGCGCGTCGGGTCCTCGTAGCCGTGGTTCTGGTCGGTGATGTAGACGTACGGTCCGGTGTGGACGTCGTCTTCGATGTCGATCGAGAAATGCCCGACGATATGGCTCCCACGCCCGATCATGCATCGGTCGCCGATGCGCACCACCGGGTCCGTGACCATGGTCTGCCCCGGGAGCATCCCGGCGGAGATGCTGGCGAACGGTCCGATGAGGGTGTGCCGGCCGACGTGGATCCATCGTTCACCGAACACCGCTCCGGGCGGGAAGGAGAGGCAGCTGCCTTCCCCGAACGATCCGAACCGCTTCGTGCGTTCGTCGGACGGACCGGCGGCACCGTGGACCACGAGCCAGTCCCACCCCTTCCCGATCAACCGGCTCGTGAGCCGCTGGCGTGCCTGGCGCCGGTGGGGCCCCCGAAGCCGGGTCGGGATCCAGGTCCGGGTGGGATCACCGTGGTTCCGACGGATGGACTCGGCTCCGTGCGCGAGCCGGGGTCGGATGTCGGTGACAGGTCTGGATCGCGCTTCCGTGGCGCCGCCATGCCCAGGCTCGGCTTCGGAGCCGTCCCGGAGACCGTCGTCGGTGGCGTTCGGGGTCGGGTCGACCTGCATGCCCGGTGACGCTATCGGAAGGGGATCGTGCCGTGGCCCCTCTCCGGCCACCCGTGGGCTCCACGCCCCCGACCACCGTGCCATCGACGAGGTGTCGCCGACACGGCTGGACCACCTTTCCGTCGGCGTGCGGACGGTGGTGGGAAGTATCGAACCGTTGGTCGGCCGCTGGTCGGCCGCACCGAGCGTGATGGGGTGATGACGACGTGCCGGGGCGGCGTAGCATCGGGAGCGCCGGGCTGCAGCGTCCACGAGACGTGCGCCCGGGCCGGAGCTGGGACGTGGCCGTGGGAAGGAGCCTGGGATGCCACAGGCGAACATGGCGGGCGACGACACCTCTCGTGATCCCGTCGTCGAGCCTGTGGATCTCACCGATCCGGCGACCTTCGACCACGGCGTGCCCCATGATCGGTTTGCCGAATTGCGCTGCCGCACGCCGGTCGTGTGGCAGGAGGAGCGTGACGGCCCGGGGTTCTGGGCGGTGACGCGGTACGCCGACTGTGTGCGGGTGAACCGGGACTGGGAGACCTTCTCGTCGTACCGGAGGGCGACCTTGGTCCGGGAGCTTCCCGATATGGTCCTCGCGCAGCAACGGTTGATGATGCTCAACATGGACCCTCCCGTCCACACCCGCTACCGCCGGCTGGTCAATCGGGCCTTCACGCCCCGCATTGTGGCCGCCCTGGTGGAGCGGGTCCACCAGATCGCCGACGAGATCATCGACTCGGTGATCGAGCGGGGTGAGGCCGACTTCGTGACGGACCTCGCCGCCCAGTTGCCCCTGGTGGTGATCGCGGAGCTGCTCGGCATCCCCGGTGAGGACCGCCGCCAGATGTTCGAGTGGTCGAACGCGTTGGTCGGCAGCGCCGATCCGGAGTACCAGGCCTCCGAGGGGCTTGTCCATCGGTCGGCGATGGAGCTCTACGTCTACGCCTCCGAGCTGTTCGCCGAGAAGCGTCGGCGGCCCGACGACGACCTGATGAGCATGCTCGTCGAGGTGGACATCGACGGGGAGAAGCTGTCGGACGTCGAGCTCGAGCTGTTCTTCCTGCTGCTCATGGTGGCGGGAAACGAGACGACGAGGAACCTGGTCTCCGGAGGGATGGCTGCCTTCTTCGACCACCCCGACCAGTGGCGGCTCGTCGTCGACCGCCCCGGCCTGGTGCCGACCGCCGTGGAGGAGATGCTCCGGTTCGTCACACCGGTGATGCACTTCCGGCGGCAGGCGACGCGAACGGTCGAGCTCGGCGGGCAGCGGATCGAGGAGGACGACAAGGTGGTCTTCTTCCACGTCTCGGCCAACCGCGATGAGGAGGTCTTCGCTCAGTCCCAGCGGTTCGACATCACCCGGGATCCCAATCCGCACCTGGCGTTCGGCGGCGGCGGCCCCCACTTCTGTCTGGGTGCCAACCTTGCCCGCATGGAGGCCCGGGTCATGTTCGAGCACCTGGTCGACCGGATCCCGGGGTTGGAGCCAGGAGGGGAGATGCTCCGGCTCCGGTCGGCGTTCATCAACGGGGTGAAGCACCTACCCGTGGTGTTTCCGCCGGGTCCTCCGTCGGACGCCTGACCAGGTTCGTCCCCGGTGTGGGCCCGGGTCGGGCCGCGACGAAGAGCCCGGGCTCAGCGGGTGCGATCTCGCTCGACGCAGTCCGCGCACCGTCCGACCAGGGAGAAGTGGTGTGGATCGACGGCGAACCCAGTGGCGTCGAGCAGCTGGCGCCGGAGTGGGTCGAAGGTGGCGTCGGGCACCTCGACGACCGAGCCGCACCTTTCGCACACCAGATGGTGATGGACCTCGCCTGCCAGGTGCCATCGGGAGGGGCCGTGCCCGAGGTGGACGTGGAATGCCAGTTCCAGACGCTCGAGAAGCTCCAGTGTCCGGTAGATCGTGGCCAGGTTCACGTCGGGGTGCGACGCACGGACCGCATCCGCGACCTCGTCGGCAGTGAGGTGGTCCGGATTTCCGTCGAGCACTTCGATCACCGCCCTGCGGTCGACGGTGGCGCGACCTCCTGACGAGCGGATCACCTCGATGGCGGCTTCCACCCGTTGGGAGGACATGGTCGGAGCGTAGCGGGGGCCCGGATGCCGGGATGCAACCGACCCCGGTAGGGTGCGCCTGAGGCGTGGACCCGGACCGGCTCCGAGGGGAGTCGATGTCGGTCCACGGGAAGCGACGAACTCCGATGACCGTCCCTACCACCCGGGAACCCGACGAGGACGTGCCGGGCCGCGACCGCCCAGGGATGGTCGCTCCGGTGGCGGTGGCGATCACGCTCACCACGGTCGGTGTGCTCCCCGTGTTCTTGACCGGGTCGTTGGCCGTGCAGATCCGTCACGACCTCGGATTGTCCCGGACGGGGCTGGGTGTCGCCGTGTCGGCGTTCTTCGCCACCGCGGCCTGTACGTCGATCTTTGCCGGTCGCATCGTCCGGCGCCTGGGGGCGACGAGGACAATGCGGTCCGTGGCTGCGTTCCAGTGCGTGATGGGAGTGGTGATCGCGTTACTGGCCCGCTCGCCCGTGTTGTTGATCGTGCTGCTCGGCGTGGCCGGTCTGGGCAACGGAGCCATGCAGCCGGCGGTGAACCTGTTCGTCTCCGAGCGGGTGATCTCGGGACGTCAGGGGCTGGCGTTCGGTATCAAACAGGCAGCCATCCCGGTCGCGACCCTTCTCGGAGGTCTTGCCGTGCCGGCGATCGCGCTGACCATCGGGTGGCGGTACGGATTTGGCTGCGCTGCCGGCTTGGCTGTGGCGGGCTGGTTGGTTGTCCCACGGGGAGATGACCGCGAGACAAAACGGTCCGTGACGGCAGTGCTCTTCCGTCGTGGCGGATCGGGAGCACCCGGTGAGCCGGTCGTGCCGCCGGCGGGCAGGGGCATGTCCGAAGAGGTGGTCGTGACGGCCGAGCAGGGCGCGACCGGCGTGGAGCGCGTGACGGCCGAGCAGGGCGCGACCGGCGTGGTACCTGGACGTCCGGCAGGTGTCGGGGTCGGTGCGGCATCGGACGCCATCGCTCCGGAACAGGGCGTTCGGCGCCGCAGACCACCTTCACCGGCGTCCGGCGAGGTGGCGCACCGGGCACTCGTCGTGCTCGCCATCGGCATCGCCCTTGGCTCGGGCGCGGCCAACGGCCTCGGGGCCTTCCTGGTGACGTCGGCCGTCGGTATCGGTTTCCACCCGGCCACCGCTGGGCTCCTCGCCGCGTTGGGAAGCGGGGCAGGGCTCACGGCCCGGATCAGTGCCGGCGCTGCGGCCGACCGGTGGACCTTTCCGCAGTTCCGGGTCGTGTCGATCATGCTCGTGCTAGGAGGCGTGGGCTATGTCGGCCTCGCGGCGGGCGAGCGGTGGCTGTTCGTGCCCGCAGTCTTGTTGGCCTACGGCGCCGGATGGGGGTGGAACGGTCTCTTCAATTACACCGTCGTCCGAGCCCATCCGGGCGCCGTGGCCCAGGCGACGGGTATCACCCAGGCCGGCGTGTACGTCGGCGGCATCGTCGGACCGCTCGGCGTCGGGGCACTCTCTGACGTGACGTCGTTCTCGGTCGTGTGGGTCGTGGCTGCCGGGGTTGCCGTGGCCGCCGCCCTCACGATTGTCGTGGGCCGCCGGATGCTCCTCCGCTGGATGGTCGCCCGCGGCGAGCACGGTGCACTCCCCGGGTTCGCGTGAACGCGTCGCGGAGTCGGTGGACGGTCGTGCTAGGCAGGGGGGGGATGGGAACGGTACGAGCCGCCGTGGACCGCACCCTGGCGGCGCCGGCTGACGTCGTCTACGGGTGCATTGCCGACATGCGCGACCACCATCCCCGGTTTCTCCCTCCCGCGTTCTCCGGGTTCGAGGTGGAGTCGGGTGGCGTGGGGGCCGGGACGGTCGTGCGGTTCACCGTGACGGCGGGTGGGCGGCAGCGTGCGTACCGGATGGAAGTGTCGGAACCAGAGCCTGGTCGGGTGCTCGTCGAATCCGATACCAACTCGAGCCTGGTGACGACCTTCACCGTCGAGCCCCGCGGGGCGAGTTCCGCGGTACGTGTGACCACGACCTGGACGGGAGCGGGCGGGATCGGAGGGTTCTTCGAGCGACGGTTCGCCCCGAAGGCCATGGAGCGGATCTACGCCGATGAGCTCGATCGCCTCGACGCGCATGTCCGCCAGCATGTTGTCGGGGACCAGGACCAGGACCGGTCCTGAGCTCCCCGCACCTGACGGCCCGGCTCCAGACACGCGGCACGGAGGCGGGTTCTGGCAAGCCGTCGGGCGCGCAGGATCCGGGGTCCCGGCCGCGCTCAACCGGTGGAGGCCGGTGGCAGGTTGGTGCAGCGTCAGGCTCTCCGACCGTTACTCAGGGTTGGCGCCGGGCGATCCCCGGGACGCGCCGAACCCGCTGGCGTCCGCCATCGTCCTGCGGACCCCGAGGAGCCGATCTGCCAGGCTGGGCGGGCGCTCATCGTGGCGGCAACAGCGGGCGAAGTTGACCGGTCGTCGGTCTTCTCCACGTACATCCTGAGGATGCGGAACGGCGCGGGAGCCGGCCCCGGCGCAAACGTCCGGCGCCGAGCCTGTGAGTGGTGCTGCCCCCCGGTAGGATGGCCTCGTGGCACTGACGGCTCTGGCGTGGCTCGAACGGTTCGCGGCGGAGGTCGGCGTGGATCCGCCGACCTCCGAGGAGGTCGACGCGCTCCTGGCCCTCGCCGGAGCGGCGGCGCACGCGTCGGAGCGGACCGCCGCCCCGGTCGGGTGCTGGCTGGCGGCACGCTCCGGACTCACGCCCGAGGAGGCGTTGGCCGTGGCTCGTCGGATGCCCGGGCTTCCTCTCCACGCGGACGGCTGATCGGCGGGTGGCGGCGCCTCTGCCCCAGGAGCCATTGGAAGAGGAGCCATTGGAAGAGGAGCCGTGGCTCTGCAGACGCACCGAAGGCGTGTGGCGCCACGGTGGGTGAGCCGGCACGGCGGGAGGTCTCCGGCCTTGTCCTGACGGGTGGGAGGAGCCGACGGATGGGCTCCGACAAGGCGCTCCTCGTCGTCGATGGGGAAGCCCTCGCGACGCGGATTGCCAGGATGGTGGCAGGGGTTGCCGATCCCGTGATGGAGGTCGGCCCCGGCCGGACCAGCCTCCGTCGCATTACCGAGAGCGTCCCCGGGGGTGGGCCGTTCCTGGCGGTGGTGGACGGATGGGCGGCGGTGGGTCGGGCGGCTCGCCGCCCGGTCATCATCGTCGCCTGCGATCTGCCGTTGGTGGACCAGCCGTTCCTTGCCTGGCTGGCCACCTTCGGAGGCGACCGTTCGCTCGTTCCCGTGCTGGGCGGTGAACCCCAACCGCTGTGCGCACGATGGTCCCCGGAGGACCTCGATCGGATGACCGCGCTGGCGGCGGCCGGGGCCCGGTCGTTCCGCCCGCTCTACGACCAGCTCGACGCCGACCTACCCGGTCCGGAGATCTGGCGGCAGGCGGGCATTCTCGGTGCGCCGGACGACATCGACAGCCCCGGTGACATCGAGCGGCTGGGGCTCGTCGACCGGGTGGTTCCCGGGATCGGCACGGAAGCCCGGCCAGGTCCCGCGACTACGATGGAGGGGTGACGTCTACTGCTCCCCGGGAGGCCGACGACTGGCTGGCGGTGACCGAGGCGGAGCTCCCCGTGGCCGAGGTGATGGCGTGGGCCACGGCGCCGTCGTGCGGCGCGGTCGTCACGTTCTCGGGGACGGTCCGTGACCACGCTCCGGGGCGCGACGGCGTGATCTCGCTGGAGTATGAGGTGTTCGCGTCCCAGGCGGTGACGCAACTCGCCGAGGTCGCCCGAGCGGCAAGGTCCCGGTGGCCGGAGGTTCGGCGGATCGGTCTCCTGCATCGTTCGGGGGTGCTGGGGGTTGGGGAGACCTCGGTCGTCGTGGTGGTGGCGGCGCCGCACCGGGGAGAGGCATTCGATGCCGCTCGGTTCTGTATCGACACGGTGAAGACCTCCGTCCCGATCTGGAAGAAGGAGACGTGGGCGGGTGGCTCGGACTGGAGCGAGTGCTCCCACGAGATCGTCCCGCCCGACCGGGCTGCCGGGGTGGATGCCCGGTGATCCCCCTGACCGAGGCGCGGTCGATCGTGTTCTCGCTCTGCCCGCCTCGTCCTCCGGTGGCGATACCGGTCGACCTGGCGCTGGGTTGTGTCACCGCCGGCCCGGTGGTGTCCGCAGTCCCGGTCCCGCCGTTCGACAACTCGGCGGTCGACGGATACGCCGTCCGTGCAGCGGACGTGACGACTGCCCCTGTCGTGCTTGCCGACGTCGATGCCGTCATGGCGGGGAGCAGCACGGACCGTGTGCTCGGCGACGGCGAGGCGATCCGGATCATGACCGGAGCTCCGCTCCCCGAGGGGACGGGCGCGGTCTCGATGATCGAGGACGTGGAAGTCCTGCCGGGTCCAGGCGGAACCGGCGACGCGATCCGTGTGGGGCGTCCACTGGTTGCCGGGGAGAATATCCGCCGTGCTGGTGACGACATCGTCGTCGGCCAGGAGGTGATCGTGGCAGGGACGCGGCTGACGCCGGCCCACCTCGGAGTGCTGGTGAGCATCGGTGTCGACCAGGTGGAGGCGGTCCCCCGTCCCCGGGTCGGCGTGCTCTCCACCGGTGACGAGCTCACGCCGTTGCCAGACCCTCTGGGTCCCGGGGGGATCCGGGACTCCAACCGCCACATGCTGCTCGCGCTGGTGAGGCAGGCAGGCTTCCAACCGGTCGACCTCGGCGTGGTCCCCGACGACGAGGAGCGCGTGGCCGCTGTCCTCCAGGACGGCGCCGGCCGGTGCGACGCGCTGGTGACCAGTGGCGGGGTGAGCGTGGGCGACCGTGACGTCGTGAAGGCGACGCTCGATCAGCTCACCGAGGGAGCCATGCGGTGGATGCAGATCGCCATCAGGCCGGCCAAGCCGTTCGCGTTCGGCGTCCTCGGGCCGGGCCGGGTTCCGGTGTTCGGCCTCCCCGGCAACCCGGTGTCCGCGCTGGTGAGCTTCGAGCTGCTGGCGGCCCCAGCGTTGCGCCGGATGGCGGGCCGTCAGCGGATCGACCGGCCGGTCGTCCGGGCGGTCGCGGC
The DNA here is from genome assembly GCA_027365145.1 of Acidimicrobiaceae bacterium. Lineage (GTDB taxonomy): Bacteria > Actinomycetota > Acidimicrobiia > Acidimicrobiales > RAAP-2 > JAKADK01. The sequence continues at coordinate 20,654 of DAHXOA010000137.1, forward strand.
GTCGAACCTGGTCCGGCGGCCAGACGGCAAGGTCCACTTCGTGCGAGCCGTCGCCGGTTGGACGCCGGAGGGCTCCATCACGGTGGCCCCGGTGCCCGGACAGCAGTCCCACCAGCTCCATGCGGCGGCGGTCGCCAACGCGCTCGTCGTGCTGCCCGACGGCGCCGGTGTGGCGGCAGGCGAGACGGTCCACGTGGTGCTGCTCGACGTCGAGCACCTTCCGGGCGTCGCCGGGATCGGGGAGCTCCTGGGCGCCCGCGACGTGAGCGCGGCATGAGGCAGTCCACGCAGCTGGAATCGCCGGGGGGATGTGCGTGCCGGTGAACGGGCCCGGGCCAGCTGGGGCACTGACTCCGGTGGCCCTGTCGCGTTCCCGCTCGGGCCGCCCGGCCAGTTCCCCCACCGACGCCGCCCCACCGACCGACGGCCCCCTTGTCGACACGTTCGGCCGGGTCCACGACGACCTCCGGATCTCGGTCACCGACCGGTGCAATCTCCGCTGCGTCTACTGCATGCCGGAAGAAGGGCTCACCTTCCTTCCCCGGTCGGAGCTGTTGGACTTCGAGGAGATCGTCCGGGTGGCGACCGTCGCCCATCGGCTGGGGGTACGCTCGGTCCGGATCACCGGCGGGGAACCCCTCGTCCGCCGGGGTATCGTCGACCTGGTTCGTATGCTCGCCGGCGTCGGTTTCGACGACCTGTCGATGACCACGAACGGGATGGGGCTCGAGACCCTCGCCCGGGCGCTGGCCGATGCCGGGCTCCAGCGGGTGAACGTCAGCTGTGATTCGCTCCGGGCCGATCGCTACGCGCGGCTGCGCCGGCGTGGCGACCTCGGCAGGGTCCTGGCCGGGATGGGCGCCGCCGACAGCGCGGGTCTCGCACCGGTGAAGGTCAACGTCGTGCTCCTGCCTGGAGAGAACGACGACGAGATCCTGGCCTTCGCCGACTTCGCCCGCCGGACCGGTCGGATCGTCCGGTTCATCGAGTACATGCCACTCGACGCCGATGGCGCCTGGCAGCCAGATCGGGTTGTCGAGGGCGCGCGGGTGCTCAGGGAGATCTCCGCTCGGTGGCCGTTGGAGGAAGTCCCCGGGTCGAAGGTGGACCGAGCCCCGGCCGAGCGTTTTCGCTTCGTCGACGGCGCCGGGGAGATCGGGATCGTCTCCAGCGTCAGCCAACCGTTCTGCGGGACGTGCAACCGCTTGCGCCTCACGGCCGAAGGGTCGTTGCGCAACTGCCTCTTCTCAGACGACGAGCTCTCCGTGCGCGACGTGCTGCGTTCCGGCGGGTCGGACGTCGAGCTGGCTGCGCTGTTCCGGCGGTCCGTGTGGGGCAAGGCCCGCGGCCACGGGATCAACACGCCGGGGTTCGTGCCCCCGGTGCGTTCGATGTCGATGATCGGCGGGTGACCCCGTGGCCAGGATCGTGCTGTTCGGACCGGCTCGGGAGGCAGCGGGTACTCGGGAGGTGACGATCGCCGGTCACACCGTCGGGCTCGTGCTGGAGGAGGCGTCCAAGGCGTTCGGTGCCGGCTTGGCGCGCCTGTTGCCTACGTGCCGTATCTGGGTGAACGGGTCACCGGCCGACCTGTCGACGGTGGTCGGCGACGGGGACGAGGTGGCCGTGCTCCCACCGGTGTCGGGCGGCTGACCGGCCACGAGGTCGTGGAGCACCGTGGCCGTCGTCGATGCCCGGGTGCTCCACCAGGTTGCGCAACCGTCTCCGGGTACGGGTAGACGGGTCCGGTGGCGTGCGGTCCACCGTGCCGCCTCGTCGGCCAACCAGGTCACCGTGCCGTGTGGATCCTGTTCCAGCATGGAACGGAGGGTGAAGCGGCGCTCCCCCTGGCGGTAGCCGATACCGACGCAGCGGCTCGCGCCTGCCAGGGCGCTGCGGGTGAGCACCATCCCGGAACGCACGGGAGCGAGGATGCCGTCGAGGAGCTGCTCGGTCGTGCCAGCCTCGACCGGACGGGTGGCCTGCCGGAGCGCGAGGGGCAGTCCCGGTGCCGGAGTAGCATGGCGCCCCTCTGCCGTCAGGACCTGGGCGACCAGCCGGGCCCACGGGGTGACCGTGGCCGTCCGGAGGTCGGTGACCGCGTCGAGGTAGCCGGGGATCCAAGACCACAGGTGCTCCCAGAGCAGGACGTCGCGAGCCCGTTCGAGGCGCCGGGCCACCACGTCCCGGCGTGCGGACGCGGCAGCGTCGCCGAGCTCGGCGTAGAGCGACAGCAGTACGCTCAGGTGGTCGGGCTCCGGCGGTGGGTCGAGCCCGACCACCCGCCAGAAGCCGGCGATCCGATCAGCGGCGTCCCCGCCCAGCTTCCCCTCCTCACCGAGGTGGATGGAGGCATACGGCGGGCAGGAGAGGACGAAGACCTCTGTGGCGTCTGCAGGGTCGAGCGCGGGCAGCCCGAGCGCGGCGGTGACGTCCGGACCCGGCGGTGACTGCGGATCAGCGATGGCACCCAGGGCCCGGATCGTCTCTATCCCCACCACGGGCGGCGTGGTGCGCGCCATCTCCACTCCGGTCGGTGCCCCCGTCACGGCGTCCTGTCGGGGATGGCGAAGAGCTCTTTCGCCGGCTTGAGCGGACGCATGAGCCACGTGGGTCGGCGGAGCCCGTCGGGGGTGACCTGGCCGGCGGGGCGGGTGTCGGCCAGCCACGCCTGGTAGATCGCCCTCGACCGTTCGGTGTCGACCGCGATGTCGCCGTGCCGGTCGTCGGGACCGGCCGGGCGCACCCGCACCGCCTGGTGCCAGCAGTGCATGCCGGAGATCGGATCAGGGTGCACCGGGAAGGTCAGGTTCTGGTGCACGCCCGTGTCGGACCACCAGATCCGCTGGGTGTCCGGATCGCTCGACTCGTAGGGTGCGACGGGGGCGGTCCGGCGCATCGCCCACCCGCCCTCCTCGCGGTGCAGATCGACCGTGGCCATCATTGCCCCGACGCCGGCGGGCTGGCCGGCCAGCTTCCACCGCCCCATGTGGTGGCTGCAGGCGACGACGCCGGGACGGATGCCCTCGGTGATCCACGCCTTGGCCACGAAGTAGCCGATGTCGGTCTCCACGCGGACCAGGTCACCAGTGTGGCCGATCCCGAGCCGGGCGGCGTCCGACGGGTGGATCCACACCGGGTTGGTGTGGGCCAGCTCGTCCAGCCACTTGGCGTTGGCCGACCGGGTGTGGATCTGGGTCGGGAGGCGAAAGGTGGAGAGGAGCACCATCTGGTCGTCCGCCAGCTTCGACGGGTGGACGTGGCTCTTGATGTAGCCGGGAAGTGCATGCTCGGGCCATCCCCAGCTGGCCAGGGTGGAGGAGTAGAACTCCAGGCGACCGGACGGGGTCGGGAACCCACGGCGCACGGTCCCGTCGATCTCGACGCCGACGGCGCGGCGCCCCTCGTCGTCCGGTGGAGGCGCCCCGAGGGGCACCACGTTCGGGCTCACGGGAGCGGGCACCGGGGTGTAGACCCGGCCATGGTCACCGGTGCGCGCCCCCTCCAGCTCGGCCGCCGGCACCTCGGTGTCGTGGACCGCCCCGACGTGGTTCGTGATCTCGAACGCCCCGTAGCGTCGCATCCACTCCAACGGGGTGAGCTCCTCGGCTGCGGCGCGCTCGGGCAGGCCGGGCACCGAGTGCTCGAACATCCACCCGTAGTACTCGTCCACCGTCAGCTTCTCCCCCGGGTGGGAGCGCGACTCGTGGTACTGGCGAATGCCGAGGTCGCCGTCGGGGTCGATCCGCCACGACAGCTCGATCCACCACTCGTTCTCCTCCCAGACGTCGCCGGGATTGACCTGACGGCTGTCGGTGACGGTCTCGCCCATCCGCTCCCGAGCCGCTCGCAGGACGGGCTGGCGGAAACCCACCCACTGGCCGTCGTACTGCTCGTAGGAGTGGGTGTCGTGGCGCTCGGACGCGTGGCCCATCGGGAGCACGAAGTCGGCCAGGAACGCCGACTCGTTCCAGGTCGGGGTGAGGGCGACGTAGCACCCTACCTTCTTCTCGTCGGTCAGCACCTCCATCCAGGTGAGTCCGTCCGGGTTGGTCCACACCGGGTTGTAGACCCGGGTGAAGTAGGTGTCCAGCCGTCCCCGGCCGTCCTTCAAGAAGTGCGGGAGCAGGAACGACAGCTCGTTCTGTGCCAGGGGGTACTCCATCGGCCACGTGAGCTCCTGCCAGACCCCGGGATGCGGAGGGGTGTGGATGGGCCGGGGCACGAACTTGTTCCAGGCGTTGGGGAAGGTCCCGCCCTCGGTGGCGATCGCCCCGAGCAGGGCGGAGATCAGCACGAGCGTGCGGGAGACCTGCCAGCCGCCGAGGTTGCCGGCGGCCGCCGACCGCCAGTTATGGGCGGCGAACTTGGTGCCGGCGGCCGCCACCGTCTCGGCCACCTCGCGCAGGACGCCGGCGTCGATCCCGGACTCCACCGCCGCGTACTCGAAGCTGAACTGGTCGTAGAGGCCGGTGAGGAGTTGTTCGAAGGCCGCGAAGGTCTGGGGCCCGTCCGGGTGGCAGGCGGCGAGGTACTCCTCCCAGTTCCACCACCGCCGGACGAACTCCCGGTCGTAGCGGCCGGTGGTGATGATGTGCCGGGCGATCGCCAGGTTGATGGCGGCCTCGCTCCCGGGTTGGGGTGAGAGCCACCAGTCGGCGTGGGTGGCCGTGTTCGACAGGCGCGTGTCGAGCACGATCACCTTCGCCCCTCTGGCCCTGGCCTCGGTGATGCGTTGGGCGTGGGGGTTGAAGTAGTGACCGGTCTCCAGGTGGGCGCTGATCAGGTAGATGACGTCGGCGTTGGCGTAGTCCGGGCTCGGGCGGTCGATGCCCATCCAGAACTGGTAGCCCGTCCGCCCCCCGCTGGAGCAGACGTTGGTGTGGGAGTTGTGGCCGTCCACGCCCCAGCTGGCGAGCACCCGCTCGGTGAACCCGTCCTCACCGGGCCGCCCGATGTGGACCATGATCTCGTTCTGACGGTGCTCGACGAGGGCGGCCCGGATACGAGCGCCGATGGTGTCGAGCGCCTCGTCCCACGAGATCCGCTCCCACCGGCCCTCTCCCCGCTTCCCGGCACGCTTCAGGGGGTAGAGGATCCGGTCGGGGTCGGTCAGCTGGTTGATGGTGGCCGGCCCTTTGGCGCAGTTCCTCCCCCTGGAACCCGGGTGCTCCGGGTTGCCCTCGAACTTCTTCACCTGGAGGCTGTCCCGATCCACGTAGGCCAGCAGGCCGCACGCCGACTCGCAGTTGAAGCAGGTGGTCGGGACCAGGAGGTAGCGGTGCTCGACGCGCTCGGGCCAGGCCCGCGAGTCCAGCTCGACCCAGTCGTCCCATCGCTCCTTGGGCGGGAACGCGGCCAGGTGGATCCGGCTCGCCCCCGGGTAGAACGTCTCGCCACGGGCCTCGGTGTCGGCGCGCGCCGCCGAAACCCGGCGGCCGAGCGCCTCCAGGTCGTCGGGCGGGGTACGGCCGAGATCGTCCCCAGCGGGATGGTCCGGATGGTCCGGATGGTCCGTCATGGGTAGCTCCTAGGCAAGTGGCACCGACTGTCCGGCCTGGACATAGGCGTGCTCGTGGGCGAGCAATCCGACCAGCGCCAGTGGGGCGGCCACCCAACCGATCCACGGAGCGGCCACGCAGGCGGCGACCAGCACGATGCCGATCCAGAACACGTAGGAGTACCGTCCGGTCAGCATCTCTGCCACGGCCAGGTGGGCGTGGGCGGTCGGGTGCGTGAGGGTCGACTCTCCGAGGACCATGAGCAGGTGGGTTGCCGCCGCCGCCAGCAGGAGGACCTCGACGGCATGCACCGTGCGGTGGGGGCTCAGCCACTCGGCCAGTGGCAGGGCAACGGCCGCTCCGGCCAGGACCGCCTGTACCGCCAGGTGCGGGGCGAGGAGCGGGCTCTGCCACAGATCCCGGGCCTTGGCCTGGGCGAAGAGGAAGGCGGTATAGCAGGCGGTGGCGATGGCCAGTGGGAGGCCGAGCCCGGTCATCACCTGTCGGAGGACCAGCGAGTCCGCGATCGAGCCCACCAGGTAGAGGGCGACCACGCCGCCGTACGCGCCGATGACGAACGACCCCCGCACGAGCCAGCTCTTCCACTTGTGACGGGTGAAGATCAGGTAGAAGCGGGTGGGGTGCTTCAGGTCCCAGATGAGCAGCACGCCGGTGACGGCGAGGAAGCCGAGGGCGACCGCGGGCGCTCCCCATCGCGTAAGGGAGTTGCCCCAGGTGAGCCACCCGGCCAGGACGAGGACGAGGGGGACGATGAACGCTCCGGCGGCCACGCTCTTCGTGAAGGTGTAGAGGCTCACCCGCCATCCCCACGGGGCCCGGTGCGGGACGTCGTAGGAGAGGAGGGCGGCAGCACTGGAGTTGGCATGTCCGGGGTGACCGGACACGACCAGCCGTTCGTTCTCGATCCCCTGGGTGGCCCAGGCAAACAGCCCCCCTTCCGGACGGCGGGCGGCGAGAGGGTCCAAGGTGGTCTGGTGGGCGCCCTTGTAGAACACCCCGGGACGGGTCTCCTTCTCCACCCGGCGCACCGAGACCGGCTGGCGCTGCACGATGGCGGAGACAGCCGAGGTCGGATCGTGGAGGTCGCCGACGAGGATCGCCCCGGTCGGGCAGACGGTCACACACGCCGGCTCCAGCCCGATGTCGAGGCGATGGGCGCAGAAATTGCACTTCTCCGCCGAGTGGTCCTCGGGGTTGATGAAGATGGCGTCGTAGGGACAGGCGGCCATGCACGCCTTGCACCCGATGCAGATCCGCTTGTCGAAGTCGACGATGCCGTCCGGTCGCCGGTACATGGCGCCGGTGGGGCATGCCGCCACGCACGGCGCCGTCTCGCACTGGTTGCACCGGGTGACCTGGAAGTTCCGCCGCACGTTGGGAAAGTGACCCACGTCGACGGACTTGACGTAGGTCCGGGTGACCCCGAGCGGCACGTCGTTCTCGCTCTTGCACGCCGTCGTGCACGCGTGGCACCCGATGCATCGGGTCTGGTCCAGAACCTTCACCCAGCGCGCCGGCGTCACGGCAGTGTCGCTCACACTCCCAGGGTACGGCGGGTTCGTCGTGGGAACCACCGGGTCGTTGCTGATAGCTTCATCAGCAATTGTTATGAGCTGACATCGTGCGACGACGACTCGCCGTGCGTTGCGATCCCGTTGGAAGGCGGTCGGGATCGTCCGCGACGTGTCTGGACACGACCGGAGGCGAACCGGCTCTTCGTGACACGTCACGCGGTATGGCCAGAGGGAGACGTCGGCCGGGGTCATGGCCATGGACGCAAGCAAGGAGGCGCGAGCCAGGGCCGGCGTAGGGGTGTTCCACCTGGCGTTCTTCGTCCTTCTTGGTGCACGAGGGGCGGTCGCTGCTGGGTCCTCGCGGCTTCACGGTGGCTGGGAGTGCCTTCGTTCGGCCCGTGGGCCGCATGGGTCCTCTTCGTCGCCGGGGGTCGGCGCTCGGTCTCTTCGAGCTTCGGCCGATCACGACTGCGCTGAAGATGCGCGACCCGATCCTGTTGGTGTGTTGCCGGTCGCACCGCAGGCTGGGATCGTTGGCTATCTCGTGAACGCCACGGTGATCGGTGGATCACCAGGCGTTGCTGTCGCCTTGGAACAGACCTAGCTCCTGCGCCACGGCGCTCACTCTGCTTGCGGCAGTCGTCTTTGCCAGCGTCTGGGTTCCTCGCTACGTCTTCCTGTGGCGATGACGCCGGGTGGCTGCATACCGTCCGACCGGCTCCGGCTCCGGCCCTTGTGTCATCCACCCGGTGCGGTCTCACGTGAGGCCGGCTCACCGGACCGGCGACGGTCGACCGATCCCACCGCTGGGCGTGCTCCACGTCCACCCTGTCCACCGCCCCGCAGCCGACCCCGTCTGGGGCGGTGACCGAACTGCACGGTCGGGGTCTAGCCCGTGGCGATCGTGACCAGCGTGCGTGCCAGGGCGGCAAGCCGGTGACCCGAGAGCCAGATGGCCCGGAATGTCCGGTCGAGCGCGATCCCCTCCACCGCCACCTCGACCAGGCGCCCGCCGGCGAGATCGTCGAACACGGCGAGTGACGAGATGACGGCCGGTCCTTCCCCTCGCCGGGCGGCGCCGATGATGGCCGAGGTGGAGCCGAGCTCGAGGTTGGCGCTGACGTGGTAGCCGTGCCGTGCCAGCGCGTCTTCCAGCACCTGGCGAGTGCCCGAACCCTTCTCGCGCAGCACGAGGGACGTGCGGGCCAGTTCCTCGACCGAGAGCGGGGTCGATCGTCGCGCCCACGGGTGACCTGGGGCGACGACGATGGCCAGGCGGTCGTGCCCGACCGTGCGGGAGCGGATCCTCGGGCGCTGCTGCACCGGGCCCTCGACGAAGCCCAGGTCGGCATGGCCGGCCTCCACGTGGTCCGTGACGGCGGCGGAGTTCGTCACGCTGAGGTTGATCGACGCGTCGGGCGCCAGTTGGCGCAGGCTGACCAGCCATCCGGGGACGAGGTGGTCGGCGATCGTGAGGGACGCCGCCACTCTGAGCCGAGCGCCGGTCTCGGCCCGGAGCGCTGCCGTTCCGGTCACGAATGCGTCGACCGCCTCGAGGACCGTCCTGCTCCAGTCGACGACGCTCGCCCCCGGACCGGTGAGGCGGGTGCCGGACGCGCTCCGCTCCAGGATGGTGATCCCCAGGCGGCGTTCCAGCTCACTCATCCGGAGGCTGACGGCTGGTTGGGAGATCCCGTGGCGGCGGGCTGCCTTCCCGAGGCTTCCCAGCTCTGCCACGGACATCAGCAGGTCGAGCGAACGGAGATCGGGAGTCTCCTCCGGCAACGGCATGCGCCACGCTACCGCCGGTTCCCCAAGTACTGCTTATGACCGGAGCGTTCCGGGCCTCCGCCAGTGACCCGACCGGCCGCCGAGCTTCTCCCACAGGGTGAGGTCCTCGATGTGCGGAGGCGGGTCGCTGGCGCTGCATGCCCCCACGATGGTGAGCGCCGCCATCGTGCAGGCGGTCAGCGCCTCCATCTCGACCCCGGTGCGCTCGACGGTCTCGGCGGTCGCCGAGACGAGGACGCCCTCCGCCGAGGGGATGAGATCGACGACGACCGCCGACAGGGCGAGCGGGTGGCACAACGGCACGAGCGACGCCGTGAGCTTGGCGCCCTGGATCCCGGCGATACGGGCCTCGCCGAGCACCTCCGATTCGGGGACCTCGGGAGGAAGGCAGAGACGGAGGTCGGCGGCCAGCACGACGCGGCACGCGGCGCGTGCCAGGCGCCGGGTGGCTGGCTTGCCCGACACGTCGACCATGCGGGCGTGGCCTCGTGTGTCCACATGGGTGAGCTCACCGTCCCGCTGCTGAATGGGTACGTCGGTACGCCCTACCAGTTCGTGCGCCGGTTCGCTCGCTCGGTCCGTCCGGTCGGGCGTGACGGCCACCGCACTGCTGAGATCCTGGTCGTGGGTTCCTCCGTCGTGACCGTGGGTTCCTGCGTCGTGACCGTGGTGGGTTCCTCCGTCGTGACCGTGGACTTGGGCCACCGGGTGCTCGGTCGGCTCCCCGGCGAGCAGCGACAGGATGTGGGGGAGCAAGGGGGCCACGACGTCGATCGACTCCCCTACCGCCGCTGGCGAACCGGGAAGATTCACGATGAGGCAGGTGCCGACGACACCGGCGATACCCCGGGACAGGGCCCCGAGCGGGTGAGCCGAACGGATCGCCTCGGCCAACCCGGGCGCCTGACGTTCGATCACCAGCGCGCTCGCCTCCGGCGTGAGGTCCCTGGGGCCGAACCCGGTTCCGCCCGTCGTGACGACCAGCCCGTCGAACCCGACCGCCATCGCCCGTATCCGCCCGGAGACCGGCGCGACGCCGTCAGGGACCACTGCGGTCTCGACCACTGCGAAGCCCAGCGACTCGAGCCGGGCGACCAGCGCTGCTCCGGAGCGGTCCGGGCGCGTCCCTCCGGCCACGGAGTCGGAGATGGTGAGCACCTTTGCGGTGAGCGGCACGGGCAGAGCCTACGGGACGCCACCGGTTGGTGGTCCCAGACGCCTCGCCGGTTCCGTCGGGACCGACGGCGCGCGCGTCTGGAGCCCGGCGGAGGAGGTGGCGCCCTAGCGGATGGAAGGATGCGCCGGCGGTTACAGTCGGTCGAGGCGCGCGGCGGGGCCTGCCGGATGCCGGGACGAGGAGAGTGCTCATGGGTCACGCACACGATGTGCAAAACGAGCTCCGGGAGCCGGCACGCCGGCTCCGCGGCCTGGTGCCGGACGTCCTGGCGGCCTACTCCGCGCTCCATCGTGCCGCCATGGCGGACGGAGCCCTGAGCTCGGGAACGAAGGAACTCATCGCCCTGGCGATCGCCGTGACCCGGGAGTGCGACGGGTGCGTCGTCGCCCACGCCCGTGGCGCTGCCGCCCGCGGGGTGTCGGAGGCTGAGGTGGCCGAGGCGATGGGGGTGGCGATCATGATGAACGGGGGTCCGGGAACGGTCTGGGGCCCCCGGGCGCTGGACGCTTTTACCGAGTACGCCACGCCTGAAGAGCCCACAGAGCCCAGGGTCGGATGAGCGGGCGCACGATCGCGTTCTGAGGGCCGGGTTCCAGGTCGGGGCCGCGCCCCGGCCATGAGGCCGGGCCGGGTGGAGGCTGGTCAGCCGGCGGGGAGCTTTCGCTCCAGGATGCCGGTGATCGACTGGATGCCGTCCGGACTCAGGGGTCCCGATTGCTCGATGAGCTTGATGAGGGCCGCCGGCCACGTCACGTAGACGCCCAGGTGGCGGTACGGCCGCTTTGCCAGCATGCGGAGGGCGGATTTTCCGCCCCAGTCCCCGTCGAGAAGGACGAGGGCGGCGGAGACGGGGATCGTGGGGTTGGCGATGACGCCCGTCACCGGCACGAGATCCCCGGCCAGTTGCTCGACTGTCGCGGTCTCGTCGTTCCCGCCGATGACGAGCCTCCGGTCGGTGCGGAGCGGTCCGCCGGCGTTCTTGTACTCGATCAAGCCGCGGGCAACGCGCGAGCTCACGATCCACACTCCTGATGGCGCGACGACCAGGAGATCGAGCAGCGCCAGGCCGCCGGGGATCTTCCGGTCCGTGAGCACAGAGGCCCGACCGACCAGCGCCTCCTGGATGGTGCGGAGCGCGGATGGTTCCCCGGCACCCCCCCGGAACCAGGTGCCGGAGCCGGGCGGGGAAGGCGACCCGGTACCGGCAACGCCCTGCTCAACTTTGGGAAGGTTGAACGGGGTCGACGGACTGTATGGGCTCGATGCCGGCAGCGGCTCTCCGCGGAGCGCCGGGTTCGACGGGCCGGAGGCGCTGGCGACCCCCGGGTTCGACGGACTGTATGGTCCGGAGCGAAGTTCCTGGCCGGTCGTGTCGGACGGGTTCGTTCCGGTACGGGCACGGGGCTGGACCGGGGGGCAGGTCGGACACGAGACCCCGCCGGTTTCCGGGTCGCGCCATCCGGGCGATCCCGGTGGGAGCGTCGTCCCGCACACCACGCATGCCCCACCGGACACGAGTCGTTCGTACCGGGATCCCGGACCCATGACGGCTGCAGCAGTAGTACCCAACGTCGTACCAGCAGACTCTGACGTTGCCGTACGTTGTCGATCGGGATGCAGTTCCGGTGGGTACCAGTTCCCATCGGATGCCAACCACCACCCTTCGCTGTTTCCGATCGTCGCCACGTTCGCTTCCACCTTCCACCGCAAAGGGTGCCCGTGTCCTGCTGGTCATCGCCGCGTGCTGGGCCTGCGTCACTGAAGACGATCATCACGCCACTGCGTCATCGACCAGTTCGACACGGATCTTGACGGGTCTCGCGACACAGGTGACGGAAGAGTTCATCGGGAGGTCATCTCCCGTCACCCCTCCGGTTCGCGTGCGTTCACCTGAGGTCGTCATGCTTGAGGTACTGGCAGGCAACGCCGAGAATGAGGAGGGCACCCCGTGGAGAGCCTGGTGGAAGGAGTACTCCTCGAACTTGCCGTGGTCACGCTGCAGCTGGCGTTGGCACGACTGATCGAGTGGCTCCGGGCCCGCTCCGGGCGCGGTGACATGGGCGGCGGTATCGGGTCCCACAGCGGTGCCCGGGGAGGCGCCCCCGGCGGCATGCCATTGGCGGCCTGATCCCTCCCGACAGGCTCGGCCAGTGGTGACCGTGAGGAACGGGTCCGGGATCGGTGCTCGGCGGCCTGCGTCGCCGTCGGGAGCTCGTCGGCTGTGGACGGCACGGCCATCCGCCCACGGCCCCGTCCCATCCCCCCTGCTGTAGGCTCTCCCTGCTCCACTCGCCTCTCGCCTGGCTCGGCTCAGGGACAGGCCAGGGCGGGTCGGGGCACCGGGGCGCAAAAGCCCTGATGGAGAGGTGCGAGAGCGGCCGAATCGGACTCACTGCTAATGGGACCAAGCAGGCGACGCAGGGTGATGTTGGAAGGCTATACACGCTCTGAGCTGCAAAAACTCTGAAGGCGTCCGAGGGGCTCCACTACGCAAGGCGCAAAGATTAGGGCGAGATTAGGGCGGGCTGGTCGATCGGTTCAGCTCGATACCTCGTGCCAGCAGCGCGTTCCCGAGGGCGGTGAGTGATCGCTGTGCGTGGAGGCGCTCAGCGTTGCCGGGGTGCGACTCGAAGAACTCCGCGTACGCGGTGGGACCGACGGAGTCGGTGTCGAAGAACTGGTCGAAGATGAGCCGGGCGAGTTGCCTCGTCACCTCGGGAGCGAACGGACCGGCGAGCAGGGGGCTCGCCATGACGAGATCGCCGGCCCGGTTGGGTCCGAGAGCGTCGATCAGCCAGACGACGTCGTAGGCATCCTTGGACTCGTCGCGCCGCATGATCGCGTCGGACATCAAGCACAGCCACGAGGCGGTGCCTGCCACCGGGAAGTCGTATGTGAGGTTGCCCCGGCTGGTCTCGACCCGCCGCTCGACGATGATCGTGTCAGGTGGCACGAGATGCCCGCAACCGATGGCAAGCGCGGTGATCTCACCGCTCGGACCGATGTTGGCCTCGGCCGGCGTGTCGGCGACGGGCGCCTCGGGTCGTCCGGCACGGGTCCGCACCGGGCAGAGCAACTCGACCTGGAGGCGTGTGTTCCGGTATCGCCCGAGTCAGCGCCACTTCACCTCCCGGCTGTCGCGCATGTCGGGGCGAAGACCGAGCGACCGCAGGCCGTCGATGATCGCCTGGTAGTAGTCGGCGGTCTCGCCCTCCACGAGGTGAAGGGAGAGGTGCAAATCGAGATCTGCTGTACCGACGTGAGGTTCTTGTCCGGCCGGCGGCTCTGGTACGAGGAGCCCCGGTACGGCGCCCCCGACGATGGCGAGGTGCCTGCCGCCGAAGGCGCTGCCGAACGAACGCAGCACGTCGGCGGCGATCCCGAGCAGGCGAGTGCTCATCGGGTCGTCGTAGTCGCTCCCCCGCATCCGGTCATCCGGCACGGACAATCGTTCCCCACAG
>DAHXOA010000139.1 GCA_027365145.1 Acidimicrobiaceae bacterium
GGGGGACCCGTGTCGTCGCCGTCGGCGGCGGCCACGGACTGGCGGCGACACTGCGGGCCGTCCGCCGGTACGCCGGCTCGGTGACCGCTGTGGTGTCGGTGGCCGACGACGGCGGGTCGTCGGGCCGGCTCCGCCGGCAGCTCGGGGTCGTCCCACCGGGTGATCTCCGCAAGTGCCTGGTCGCCCTGGCCGAGCCGGGATCACTGCTGGCGGCGGCCTTCACCCATCGATTCGGTACGGACGGTGGAGCGGAGCCCGCACCTGGAGGTGTGGACGGTGGAACGGAGCAGGCGCCCCGCGGCGGTAGGGGAGCGGCAACCGGAAGCGCGAGCGGTATCGGGGCGCGGGACCTCGACGGGCACGTGCTCGGCAACCTCGTTCTCGTCGGTCTCATGCAGGCGGCGGGGGACCCGATTGCCGGGTTGGACGAGGCCTGTCGGCTCCTCGGGGCCAGCGGCAGGGTCCTGCCCACCGCCACCGAGGGCGTCGTCTTACGGGCCGACACGCCCGAGGGGGTCGTCGAGGGCCAAGTGGCGGTGATGGCGAGCCGGTCCATCTCCCGGGTGTCGCTCGTGCCGTCCGCTCCTCACGCGCCGCGTTGTGTCCTGGAGGCGTTCAGTGCCGCCGACCAGATCGTCATTGGACCCGGATCCCTGTACACGAGCGTACTGGCGGCGATCGCCGTACCGGAGATCGCGGAGGCCATCCGGTCGTCGAGGGCGACGAAGGTCTACGTGTCCAACCTCCGTGAGCAGGTGCCCGAGACCGAGGGCTATGACGTGGCCCAGCACCTGGCGGCGCTGTCCAACCACGGGGTCCCGGTCGACGTGGTCGTCTACGACGGCCGTGGCATCGACCGGGGTGCGCTCCGGCACCGGGCCGTCGAGACCGCCCTCGCCCGGCCGAACGGGCGTGCCCACGATCCGGAGCTGCTCGCCGATGTCCTGCATACGCTGTCGGAAGAATCGCCCCGTCCTGTCATTTGACCTAGGTTGGTGCGCCGGTCCTGGCGCCGCCCCGCCTAAAGGGTAGGTACCGGTCCGGGGTCGTGGCGCGCAGGGCGCCGCGGGGACGCGAGAGAGGGACGGCAGGCATGACCGTGCGGGTCGGGATAAACGGCTTCGGGCGTATCGGGCGGAACTACGTGCGGGCGGCCCGCGAGGCCGGGGCCGACATCGAGATTGTCGCCGTGAACGACCTGACGTCGGCTGCGACCCTGGCCCATCTCCTCCGCTACGACTCGACGCACGGGCGGTTCCCGGGGACGATTGCGGTCGAGGCCGACACCATCCTCGTCGACGGTGCTGCCATCGCCGTCCTGGCCGAGCGGGATCCAAAGGCGCTTCCATGGGGAGCCCTCGGTGTCGACGTGGTCATCGAGTCGACGGGGAGGTTCACGACCAGGGACGCGGCCGCCGCCCACCTCGATGCCGGTGCCCATCGGGTCGTGATCTCCGCTCCCGCATCCGGGGTGGACGCGACGTTTGTCGTCGGTGTGAACGACGACCAGTTCGATCCCGCCCGCCACGTCGTCGTGTCGAACGCATCGTGCACGACCAACTGCTTCGTCCCCATGGTGAAGGTGGTCGACGACGCGTTCGGGATCGACAGCGGGCTGATGACCACCGTGCACGCCTTTACGAACGACCAGAACCTGTTGGATCTCCCTCACAAGGACCTCCGGCGGGCACGGTCGGCGCCCGTCAACATCGTGCCGGCCTCCACCGGCGCGGCCCGGGCTACCGGTGCAGTCCTGGAGTCGATGCGCGGCCGCCTGGACGGCACGGCGTTCCGCGTTCCGGTAGCCGACGGCTCCATCACGGATTTCACCGCCCTTGTGGGGAGAACGGTGACGGTGGACGACGTGAACGCGGCGTTCGCCGCTGCCGCCAGCGCCGGTCCGTTGGCCCGGGTGCTCGTCTACACCGAGGATCCGATCGTCTCCTCCGATATCGTCGGCAGTCCCGCCTCGTGCACGTTCGACGCAGGTCTGACGATGGTGATGCCGACGTCCGTCGGAGCTACCCTCGTGAAGGTACAGGGCTGGTACGACAACGAATGGGGGTACGCCAACCGATTGGTGGACCTCTCGGTCGTCGTCGGTGCCACGGGCGTGCGCTGAGCTGGTGCTGGGGGAGAGGGATCGACGACGATGACCGGTCACGCACTCAACCCGCTCCTGGAAGGGATCCCACTGCTCGGTGACCTCCCCGGCCTCCAGGGTCGTCGGGTGCTGGTCCGCGTGGACTTCAACGTACCGCTACGGGACGCGCCCGACGGCACCCGCGCCGTGGCCGACGACTTCCGGATCCGTTCCGCGTTGCCGACGATCCGCTTCCTTCTGGGGAGAGGGGCCCGGGTCCGGGCTTGTACCCACCTCGGTCGTCCGCACGGCGCGCCCGAGCAGCAGTGGGACCTCGCCCCGGTGCGGACGGTACTGACCAAGTTGGCGCCCGAGGTCGAGCTCATGGAGAACCTGCGGTTCGATCCCGGTGAGGAGCGCAACGACGACGCATTCCTCCACCGCCTCGTCGACGGATGCGACGCGTACGTGAACGACGCCTTCGGCGTCTCCCACCGGGCACACGCCTCCATCGTCGGGCCCCCGACGCTCCTGCCCAGTGCGGCCGGGTTCCTCGTCCAGCGGGAGATCGAGATGCTCGGGACGCTGCTGGGGACGCCTCGCCATCCGTTCGTCGCCGTGGTCGGCGGATCGAAGGTGGCCGACAAACTCGGTGTCCTTGCCGCACTGGCCCGGCGGGCCGATGCGCTCGTTGTCGGAGGCGGCATGGCGTTCACCTTTCTTGCCGCCGCGGGCCACGATGTGGGTGGCTCGCTCGTCGACGAGGACCACCTCGACCAGTGTGCGGCGCTGATGGCGTCCGGCGTGAGGCTGCTGCTCCCCAGCGACACGGTCGCGCTCGAGCCGACAGCACCGTTCGGGCCGGGTTGCGGTGGGAACGCCGAAGTGCGCGTGGTCGGGCAGGAGATCCCCGCTGGTTGGCAGGGACTGGACATCGGACCGCAGACCATTGCCGCCTACGCCCGGGAGATCGCCGGGGCGGGAACCGTCCTTTGGAACGGTCCCATGGGCGTGTTCGAAGATGCCCGCTTCGCTCGGGGCACCGCGGAGATTGCGGCGGCGGTGGCCTCCTGTCCGGGGTACACCGTCGTGGGCGGCGGCGACAGCGCCAACGCGGTTGACGAGCTCGGTCTCTGTGGGGAGATCGACTTCATCTCGACAGGCGGCGGAGCATCCCTCGAGCTCCTCGAGCATGGTGATCTCCCCGGCCTCGAGGCGTTACGCCTCGCGCCCAACGCGCCAGCCGCCGGTGGCCGACCGGGACGGCAGATGACGTGAGCGCCACCCGGCGGCGGCCGCTCGTGAGCGGGAACTGGAAGATGCACAAGGATCACCTCGAGACGATCCACGCCTGTTCCGAGCTCGGGTTGCGCCTCGGACGCGACGAGTCCGCGGCGGTGGACGTCTCGATCCACCCGCCGTTCACCGACCT
Source organism: Acidimicrobiaceae bacterium (assembly GCA_027365145.1). Lineage (GTDB taxonomy): Bacteria > Actinomycetota > Acidimicrobiia > Acidimicrobiales > RAAP-2 > JAKADK01. The sequence goes on from DAHXOA010000139.1 coordinate 3,516, forward strand.
CCGCTCCGCCCAGAGTGTGATCGAGGCGGAGGGTGTGCCGGTGAGCCTCGGCGCGCAGAACTGCGCGTCGGCGGACTCCGGGGCCTTCACCGGAGAGGTGAGCGCCGTCATGCTCGCCCGGTTACGGGTGGAGTACGTGATCGTCGGGCACTCCGAACGGCGTGCGATGTTCGGCGAGGACGACGAGGTCGTGGCGGCGAAGCTCCGGGCGGTCTTCCGGAACGGCATGGTGCCGATCTGCTGCGTGGGGGAGGACGCAGCGGAACGGGATGCCGGCCAGACCGCCGATCGCCTCCAGGCTCAGGTGCGGGCGGCCATCGGTGATCTCCCGGGCGGGGACGTGGCGCGCATGGTCATCGCCTACGAGCCGGTCTGGGCGATCGGCGCCGGGGAACCGGCGACGCCGGACGATGCCCAGCAGGCAGCGGCCACGATCCGGAGCGAGGTGGCTGAAGTAGCCGGCGCGCCGGCAGCGGCCGGACTACGCATCCTCTATGGCGGATCGGTGGGGCCCGACAGCGCAGTGCCGCTGGCCTCCGTGTCGGACATCGACGGCCTACTGGTCGGGGGGGCGAGCCTCGACCCGGGTGCGTTCACCGAGATCGTGAAGGGCGTCGCCACGACCCTTCGGTGACACTGCTACCCTGGCTCGGGTCCGGCGACGAAGGAGATGCAGCGGGTGTTGACGGCGATCATTGTCGTAGTGCAGATCCTGGCGTCGCTGGCGCTGATCTTCCTGGTGCTCATGCACAGCGGGAAGGGCGGGGGGCTCTCCGACATGTTCGGGGGGTCCGTCGGCACCACGGCGGCAGGCTCGACCGTGGTGGAGAAGAACCTGGACCGGATCACCATCACCGTGGCGGTGATCTTCGCCTTCTCCAACCTCTGCTTGATCCTCCGCGTGAAGTGACGGGGTCGGGCGCCGGCCGGTCCCGTCGCCGGCACGACCCCACGGGCACTGCGTCCCACTCCAGGTGGACGCTCCCGCTGGTCATCGTGCTGATCATCGTCGTGGTGGCCGTCGTCGACCACATCGGAGAGAAGCGGTTCGTCGCCGTCGACGGGCTCCCGCAGCCACAGCTGGTGGTTGCCTCGGGTGGGACCGTCTCGGTCGGCCTGGACGCTCCCTGGTCGGGATACAACCCCAACACGCCAGCCGGAGCGGACTCGTCGGCCCCGGCGCTGCTCGCTCCCGTGCTCCCGAGCACGTTCGAGATCGGTACCGACCTCCAGCCCACCCTCGACAGCGCACTGCTCGCCGGTGTGGAAGTGACGAACACGACGCCGTTCACCGTTCGCTACACCATCAACCCGCAGGCTGTCTGGTCGAACGGGACACCGGTGACGTCGGCTGACTTCGTGTATGCCTGGGTGGCCCAGCGGGGCACGAGCATGGAGGCCGGGGGAACGCCGTTCCAGGCGGCATCCACGCTTGGCTACCGGGACATCAAGTCGGTGACCGGGAGCGCCCGCGGGAGGGTCGTCACCGTGGTCTTCGAGAAGCCCTTCACCGACTGGCGCATGCTCTTCCACGACCTGGTGCCCGCGAGCGTTGCCGAGCGGGTGGGATGGAACACCGGGTTCGACACCTTCAATCCGCAGGTGGACCTGTCCGCCGGTCCTCTGGTCCTGCAGTCGGCGTCCGCATCGAAGGGCACGGCGGTCCTCGTGCCGAACCCGCGCTGGTGGGGTCCAAAGGTCGCGATCAGCTCTGTGGTCGTCCGTGTGCGACCCGGAGGTCCGTCCACCGTAGACGCGACCACGCCAGGCCTGAGGACTGCCGCGCAGGTGGCGACGTTCAATCTGGCCACGTTGGACGCCGTAGCGGCCACACCCGACCTGAAGAGTAGCGTCGCCCCCTCGGCGCGCCAGATGGAACTGGACTTCGCCGTGAACGCTCCGGTCACGTCGTCGCTCGACATGCGGGAGGCGATCGCTCACGCCGTCGACCGGACCACCCTGCTCGACCAGGAGTTCGGTCAGATCGACCCGAGCCTGACGGTGAGCGAGGACCATCTCGCCGGGCCGTCGGAACCCGCGTACGCCGCATCCCCGGCGGCGCTGCCCTATGCGACGACGGACCTCACCACCACCGATCGCCTACTCCGGCACCTCGGCTACACGGTCGGACCCGCCGGGCAGTTCGTGAACCCGGCCGGCCAACCTCTCGTCCTCCGCATGGCGGTGCAGGAGGACGATCCGTGGGTCGCCTCCACCGCCGTGGCTCTGGTCAGCCAGCTCGACGCCGCCGGATTCACCGTCGTCACCGTCCCCATGACGAGTGCCGGTGACCTGGCGGCGACTTCCAGTTCCTACGACCTGGCCCTCGTGGCGCGGACGCTCAGCCCCTACCAGACGGTGACCGCCTCGTGGTACTCGACTGCGTTCTCCGGAACCGCAGACGGGGCAGCAGGCGCGGCCGGTGACGCAGACTGGAGTGGGTACGAGAGTGCGGCGGTGGACGCACTGTTTCGGAGTGCGCGCCAGCAGCTCAACCCGGTGCCGGGAGCGGCGATCTACGCCCAGATCGACGCCGACCTGTGGAACCAGATGGTGGCGCTCCCGCTGTTCGAGGAACCCGAGCTGTTCCTGACTGGCGTGCAATTGGCCGGGTTGTCGTACAACCCCGCCGCCGACGGTCCCCTCTGGGACGTGCAGTCAGCCACCACCCTGACACCAAAGGTCCACGGTAGTGCAGGGCCAGGCAGCACCGTCGGACGGGGTGGGTGAGGAGGCGGAGTGGGTGAGGAGGCGGAGTGGAGATGCGGAGTGGAGCGGCATCGCTGATCGGGGCAGTGCCCCCCCATCAGGGTGGTGGAGCGTGGTGCCGCTCACGTCTGCTACCGGCGAGCGACCGGATTTCGGCGGGCGACAGAGCGACCGTGGGCGCTGACCGGATCCGGCGATGGTGGCGGTTTGCTACCATGCCCGTGGCCCGATAGCCACGTCGGTGCCCGGATAGGTCGGAGTGGCGGAATAGGCAGACGCGCTGGCTTGAGGGGCCAGTGCCCGAAAGGGCGTGGGGGTTCAAGTCCCCCCTCCGACACTGACTTTCGCCCACGGGATCGGCACTTGACGCGCCCGAAGTCGGGCCGCCGCTTGGCCGTGGGCCTCGTGGCGGCGGGCTGTTGCCGTCGGGGCCGAGGTGCGACTCGACGGTCACCACCCGGCGGGCCGGGTCGTAGGTGAGCCGGAGCCCGAGGCGACGGTAGACCTCGGCCTTGTCCTCCGGCGCGGCGCTGGCGAGCACGTCGAGCAGGTCGCCGAGGCTGTTCACCAGTGCGGCGAGCTGGTCGCGAGACAGGCGCCGGCTCCGCTGGCCGGTTGCCCGCTCCAGCTCGACCTCGGTGGCAAGCCGCTCGGCTTGGACTTCGGCGATCCAGGCGCTGACGACCACCGGGTCGGTGCCGGCCTCGAGCGCGGCGCGGTAGCGGGCGAGGCGAGTGTCGCACTCGGCCACTCTGCGCCGCGCCGCCTGGGCCCTGGCCTGGCCGGCGTCGTCGGTCGATGAGGCGGCAGCCTCCAGCGCGTCGAGGGCGGTGTCGAGTTGGCCGGGGTCGAACACCTCGGCGAGCCAGCCGTCGAGGGGTCCGAGGATCTGTTCCTCGCGCACGTAGACGTTCTTCGGGTGGTCGAGGTCGTTGGCGATGGCGTACTCGCTCGGGTAGCGGCAGCGGTAGTGGGCACGCCCGTGGTTGGCACTTCCCTGCATCTTGCGATGGCACAGGGCGCAGACGACGAGGCCGTGCAGCGCGAACGGCTGGGAGGTGGGACGCGGCTTGCGCACCACCGGGCGCCGTCGGCCGGCGGCGGCGAGAGTGCGCACAGCTCGGAACTGTTCGTCGGACACGAGCGGCTCGTGGGTGAGCGCTTCGGAGACGATCCAGGCGTCCTCGTCGTTCCAGCGCATCTTGCTGACGTGGCCGAGCGCGACGTCTTCTACATCGAGGAGCACTTCGTCGCGACGCTGGCGGTTCCACACCTGGCGCCCGGTGTAGCGCGGGTTGGCGAGGATGGCGCGCACCGCCATCTTCGACCAGGCGAGGCCCTGCCGATGGGGGTTACGGGCCCGGTCGTGGGCGGAGGGGCAGGCGATGCCGTCGCGGGTCAGCCCTTCGGCGATGGCGTACAGGCCACGACCGGCCACGTACTCGTCGAAGATGCGGCGCACCACCGGGGCCGCGTCC
>DAHXOA010000021.1 GCA_027365145.1 Acidimicrobiaceae bacterium
CTCCTCCCCGAGGACCCGGACCGTTCGGCCCGTCGTATCCGGGGGGGGCTGCTCCACCGCCACGGCGTCGCCGTCGGCGTCGTCGTGTCCGACACGTTTGGGCGGACCTGGCGCCGCGGGGTCACCGACGTCGCCATCGGAGTGGCCGGAGTGGCCGGGATCGTCGACCTGCGCGGCACCCCCGACGCAAACGGGCGCGTCCTCGAAGCGACTGAAGTCTGTGTCGCCGACGAGATCGCCGCCGCCGCCGAGCTCGTCATGGGAAAGGACAAGGGTGTTCCCGCCGCCGTGGTGAGGGGGGTGGACCCCCGCTGGCTCCGTCCCGCTTCGGTGGCACGGGAGATCGTCCGGCCACCGGGAGAAGACCTGTTCCGGTAAGCGTCGGAACACCCGCTCCGGCGAGCACCACCGGTTCCCTCCCGCCGTCCCTCACGTAGCCGGCGGCTCGGCCGCGCCGGTGCGAGCCGCCGCGGTCAACGTGGGGGTATCGAGTACGTGACCTGGGCTTTGGCTGCCGGTTCCTCCAGAGCGACGCTCCCCAGCTCGACGTCGACCACGGCCAACCTGGCGCCCAGCTTCAACAGCCGGCCACGGGCCCAGACATCGGCGATCGGCGGCTTTCGCAGGAAATCAATGTGGAGGCTGGTGGTCACGGCCAGCGCGACCGGTCCGATCTGCGCAAGGATGGCGAGCCACGCCGTGCAGTCGGCCAGGGTCATGAGCGTCGGTCCGGAGACCGTCCCACCCGGCCGTCCGTGCTGATCGGTGACCGGGAGCCGGAGGTCGGCGCCCCAGGGTCCGGCCCGCTCGACGACATAGCCTGCCGACGGCGTCGGGAACGCCCGATCGAGAAAGTCCTGGAGCTCGCCGGCGGTCATCGTGCTCATGCCTCACCGTATCCCTCCAGACCCCCCCGACCGGCTGACGACCTCCGACCTCCTGCGGATCCACCGATCCCGGAACTCAGCGCGGGCGACGGGGGCGCCGCCCCTGAACGGGTTGCGCGCGCCGTCCACCCGACGACGGCGCTCCGGGGCGAGAGGGCCGTCTCGGCCCATCCTGATGGTGCGCGCCCACCGGACGATCGGAACGGGCACGGCTTCCGCTGGTCGTCCGCCCACCGGCATTTCGGTGATCCCGCTCGACGCGGACCGGCCTCGCCAGGGCGCCGGCACGATGCTCCCGCCGTTCGGGCGGAGGTCCGAGCACGGCGGTCAACTCTGTCATCTGGGGCACGCACAAGCCGGTGGGAACCCCGAACTCGCGCTGGAGCCGCTTCACGGCGCTGGCCTTCTCGGGAGTAACCAGGCTCACGACGACGCCCGTCGCTCCGGCGCGCGCTGTACGTCCGGAACGGTGCACGTAGTCCTTGATGTCGGCGGGGGGATCGAAGTGGACGACGGCGGTCACACCATCGACGTGGATACCCCTGGCTGCCACGTCGGTGGCGACCAGGGCCTCGACGTCGCCGTCGACGAACTGCTGCAGTGCGCGCTCCCGCTGCTTCTGGCTCCGATCGCCGTGGATGGCAGTCGCCCGGATACCCCGGGCACCGAGCTGCCGGGCGATGCGATCGGTCGTGTACTTCGTCCGGCAAAAGACGATGGTCGGTCCCGAGTGCGTCGTAATCTGGGCCGCCACGTCGATCCGGTCGAGCGACGCCACCTTCCAGAACAGGTGGTGAGCGCCTGACGTGTCGTCGTCGGGTGTCTCGTACTCGTGACGCACGGGGTTGCGCTGGTAGTTGCGCACGAGGACGTCGATGTCCCCGTCCAGCGTGGCCGAGAAGAGGACCGTCTGACGCTCAGCCGGGGTCTGGTCCAGGATCCGCCGCACCTCGGGAAGGAAGCCCATGTCGGCCATACGATCGGCCTCGTCGATCACCACGGTCTCTATCCGGTCGAGACGAAGGCTCTTGCGCTGCATGAGATCGGCCAGCCGACCGGGGCACGCAACGGCGATGTCGACACCGCGCGCGAGGGCTTTCAGTTGGGGTCCGTACCCGACGCCACCGTAGAACGACGCCACCTTCCGGTTCCTGACCGAGGCCAACAGCTCCAGCTCGCCCGCCACCTGAGCACAGAGCTCACGAGTCGGGGTCAGCACCAGGACACGGGGACGCCCGGGTTGTGCGGCGCCACCACCGAGCCGGGCCACGGCGCCAATGCCGAAGGCGAGTGTCTTGCCCGAACCCGTCGGCGCCTTCCCGCACACGTCCCGACCGGCGAGCGTGTCGGCCACGGTTGCGGTCTGGATCGGGAACGGCTCGGTGATCGAGTGACGGGCAAGGGCACCGACGAGGTCGGCAGGGACGCCGAGGTCGGCGAAGGAGGGGGTCATGGGCGCGCTTTCGTGGCTCTGGAAGATGGACAGCAGCCAGGCACGATGGAACGTCAACCGTCACAACCGGACAAGCCACTCACGCCTGCCGAACGGGGTCCCGCGGGGCGTGGTGCAATCCTACCAGGTGAGCAGCCCCACCGCACGGTCAGAAAGCGCCACGTGCGCACCAGGATCGGCGGCGAGCCTCACGACACGGGGCGAGCGCCGGTGTAGACGGCGCGGGAACGGAAGCGGAGCGGTGCTTCCCGATACTCCTCTAGTGCATGGCCGATCCAGCCGGCGGTGCGGGAGATGGCGAAGACGGCTTCGCCGGCGTCGAGCGGCATCCCGGTCACGAAGACGAAGGCGCCGAGCCCGAAATCGGCGTTGGGTGCCGGTGCCGAGCGGTCGGCCATCCCGGCGAGCACTGCGTGCACCGTTTCGAGGCGCCTGGCCACGACCGGCGCACTGCTGCCGTCCGAACCGTCGACGCCGAGCTGGTCGAGTAGGGCGATCATGAGCGGTGCCCGCGGATCGCCCTCGGCGTAGAGCCGATGGCCAGATCCCGGAATGGGCCGGCCCAGCCGGAGCCGGTCGGCCAGCGCCCGCGTCGTGCCGCCGGGCACGGACGCCGCCTCCACGAGCAGTCGGACCACCTCTTCGCTGGCCGTGCCGTGGAGTGGTCCGGACAGCACGCCGAGCGCACTGGCCACGACGGAGTACGGGTCGGCCCGCGCCGATGCCGCCACCCGGGCCGCCAGCGTTGAGGAGGCCAACTCGTGGTCGGCGAGCACGATCATGTAGCCGTTGAGTACGGCGGCGGCCCGGTCCGCCGTCGTCAGCGGAGCGGGATGCAACCGGCACCACAGCCTTCGGGCGAGAGAGGTGGGACGCGCCCCGATCGGCTCCTCTGGAACGTCCTGCTCCCCGTCGACCGGTCCGCCGTCGGGACCGGGCAGTGGCAAACCTTCGACCATGGTGGCCAACAGCCGGCGACCAGCAGCCATGACCGAACTGGGTGCGAGATCCGAACGGTACGGGTCCGCGGCTCCGGCGGCGGCAACGGCGACGGCCAGGCGGTCGCTCCACCGAGCACCAGGACCGAGGAACGCCCCCGCCCGGCGTGCCGCAATCACGGCCTCTGGGGGTGCTGAGCACGGAGTCGGAACCATCGCTCCCGTCCACAAGAGCTCGACGATCCGCTCATAGGCCACGTCCCCGGCGAGGTCCACCAAGTCCACCACGTCGATGCCCCGGTAGCAAAGGCGCCTCCCGTCGATGTCAGTCATCGACGTGGCCACCGCCAGCTCGAGACCGGCACCGTCGCTCCTCCGTCCGGCGAGCACTGCGATCTCAGCGGGGTCGAACCAGCTCCTCGGGCTGTCCTCCCGACGATACCGTGTCACCCGGCCCCGGCTCACGTAGGCATAGAGGGTCGACTCCTTCACGCCCAGACGTCTCGCCGCCTCTGGAGCAGTGATCAGCTGGCCATCGTCGGCGGACATACACCTATCGTATCTAATTTTATATTGATTTCCGATCAACATTGACCTTATGTGCAGCTACTGTAAGAATCTCTTCATGCCCGACTTCGTTCCGGGTCTCGAAGGCGTCATCGCCTTCGAGACAGAGATCGCCGAGCCCGACCGAGAGGGGAGCGCCCTGCGATACCGGGGCGTCGACATCGAAGAGCTCGTCGGCGCCGTTCCCTACGAGAAGGTCTGGGGGCTACTGGTCGACGGGGCTCCGGAGCCCGGGCTCCCGCCAGCCGAGCCGTACCCGGTCCCGGTGCACTCAGGTGACGTACGGGTCGATGTCCAGAGTGCGCTGGCCATGCTCGCTCCGGCCTGGGGCTACCGTCCGCTGCTCGACATCGACGCAACCCAGGTGCGCGACGACCTGGCCCGGGCGAGTGTGATGGCGCTCTCGTTCGTCGCCCAGGGAGCCCGCGGTCTTGGCGTTCCGGCCGTACCCCAACGCAAGGTAGACGAAGCATCCAGCATCGCGGAGCGGTTCATGATCCGTTGGCGCGGTGATCCCGACCCGGTCCATGTCAAGGCGGTCGATGCCTACTGGGTGACTGCGGCTGAGCACGGGATGAACGCGTCGACGTTGACGGCCCGTGTCGTGGCGAGCACCGGTGCGGATGCGGCAGCAGCCCTGTCGGCCGCAGTCGGCGCACTCTCGGGACCGCTCCACGGCGGCGCGCCGTCCCGCGTGTTGGCCATGCTCGACGCCGTGGAGCGGGACGGCAATCCGGAGCGGTGGGTCCGCCACGCCCTCGACAGGGGCGACCGGCTGATGGGTTTCGGGCACCGTGTCTACCGGGTGGAGGATCCCCGGGCCCGGGTTCTCCGACGGGTGGCACAGGAGTTGGGCTCGCCACGCGTGGAGGTGGCCGAGGCACTGGAGAAGGCGGCTGTGGCCGAGCTCGTTGCCCGCCGCCCCGATCGCGCCCTCCGCACCAACGTGGAGTTCTGGTCGGCCGTGGTGCTCGACCACGCCGCGGTGCCACCGGAGCTCTTCACGTCGATGTTCACGTGCGCACGGGTCGCTGGCTGGAGTGCACACATCCTGGAGCAGAAACGCCTGGGGAAGCTCATCCGGCCTTCAGCCCGCTACGTCGGAGCGCCACCGCATCCTTACGGCTCCCCATGACCGGCGTCGCGTGGCGCTGACGACGATCGGGTCAGCCCCGGGTGCCTCGGGTCAGCCCCGGGTGTCCCGGGTGTCCCCGGCGAGCCGGTGGCGAACGACTCCCTCGATGCCCTCCGTGATGGTCGTCCACGGCCGCCACCCGAGGTGGATGCCGGCTCGGGTCGGGTCGAGGCTGGAGCGTCGCAGCTCTCCCGGTCGGGACGGGCCGTACGTAGGTGGACGATCGACCGCACATCGCGAGGCGAGCACTCGGTAGAGCTCGTTGACCGACGTCTCCTTCCCGGTTCCGATGTTGCAGACCAGTCCCCCGCCGCGCGTCGCCGCCCTCACGAAGGCGTCGACCACGTCGTCGACGTAGACGAAGTCCCGCGTCTGGGCCCCATCGCCGTAGATGGTCACCGCCTGATCGGACAGGAGCCGGTCGGCGAAGATGGCGACGACACCTGCCTCGCCATGGGGATCCTGTCGCGGACCGTAGACGTTGCCGAGAGCCAGGGCGCAGAACTCCAGCGCGTGCAGCTCGCGATAGGCCACGAGGTAGTCGATGGCCGCCTTCTTCGACACACCGTAGGGCGAGAGGGGTCGGTGGGGGTGGGACTCGCCCACCGGTAGCTCGTCCGGCGACGGTTCTCCGTAGAGCGTGCCTCCGCTGGCGGCGAACACCACGCGGACCGACCCTGCGACCCTCGCCCCTTCCAGCACCCGGAGCGTGCCGAGCACGTTGACCTCGGCATCGAGGACCGGGTTCGCCACCGACACCCGGACATCGGCCTGCGCAGCCAAGTGGTAAACGACATCGGGACGGCGTCGTGCCAGAAGATCGACCACCTCGATCGAGGTGACGTCCAGGTTGTGGAACGTGAAGGTGCCCCCCACGCTCCTGGCCTGCGACAGGTTCGAGAGCGACCCGGTCGAGAGATCATCCAGGACATCGACGGCGTGACCCTCGGCCAGCAGTCGATCGACCAGGGTGGAACCGATGAACCCGGCGCCCCCGGTGACCAGAACCCGCACCGGTCAGACTCCGGCCGGCACGCGTTCGCCGTCCACGACCGAACCGGACGGCATCACCACTCCGGCACCGATCACCGACAGGGGGGTCACGACACAGCGCTGGCCGATGGTCGAACCCGGCCCGACGATCGAGCCCGCCACCGACGCGCGCGCCGCCACCCGGGCCCCGGGCAGGAGGACCGACTCGGAGACGACCGCGCCCGGTTCGACGGAGCATCCGGCGCCGAGCACCGACCGGTCGACCGTGGCCCCCGCACCGACGAACGCGCCACTGCCGACCACGGTGGTGGTCACCATGCCCTCGAGCGGCTCCGCTACCCCCAGGCGCCAGACGCCGGTCCCGACTCCTGGATCCGGTGTCGCCGCCGGATGGGGCGGGCCGGCGCGCCGACCCAGCAGGAGATCGAAGTGGGCCTTCAGGTAGGTATCGGGTGTCCCCGTATCGAGCCAGTAGCTCTCCGCTCCAAGCGCGTAGAGCTGCCCGTCCGACACCAGGAGCGGGAACGTCTCACGCTCGATGGAGACCCGTCGGTCACCCGGAATACGATCCAGCACGGACGGTTCGAGGACGTATGTGCCGGCATTGATGAAGTTGGTCGGAGCCTCCCCCCGTGGCGGCTTCTCGATGAAGGCGGTGACCGCGCCGTCCTCGTCGGTCGGGACGACACCGAACGACGACGGGTCTTCCACCGGCGTCAGCGCGATGGTCGCCGCTGCACCCCGTTCCCGGTGGAACGCCACGAGCGATCCCACGTCGAGATCGGTGAGCACATCGCCGTTCACCACGACGAAGGTCTCCGACATCCCCCCGTGACGGGCGGCAAACCTGATCGCTCCCGCCGTGTCGAGGGGCGAGGGCTCCACGGCGTAGCTCACCCGGACACCGGCTACCACCCCCGCCGGGTAGGCGTTGATGAACGCATCGGGCCGGTAACCGAGCGACAGCACCGCGTCGTCGATGCCGTGGGCCGCGAGCGCACCGAGCACGCGCTCGATCATCGGAAGCTCCACCACCGGGAGCATCTGCTTCGGCGCCGTGAGAGTGAGCGGGCGGAGCCTGGTACCTTCGCCGCCCACCAGGACGACTGCTCTCACGACGGCTTGGCGCCGGAGGTCGGAGTCGTCGTGCCGGATCCCGAGGTCGGGGTCGAGGTCGGAGTCGCCGTGCCCGATCCCGAGGTCGGGGTCGAGGTCGGAGTCGTCGTGCCCGATCCCGAGGTCGGAGTCGTCGTGCCGGATCCGGACTCGTCCTGCAGCAGCTTCGTGATCGCCAGGGCAGGGGGCTTCGGTACCGCCTTCGTCACGGGCAGGAACGCCATCTCGATCATCTGCCCGTTCGAGAACTTCAGGTCCAGGGGACTGCCACTCACGGGGACCCCCTTCTTCACGTCGAAACTCGACCAGTTCTCCACGGTCAAGAAGCCCTTCTTTCCTGCGTCCGGAGTACCCTTCGGGCAGGCCGCGCCGTTGCTCATCGTCGGCCCCCCCGGATAGTGGAGCGAGGTGGTGGACAAGCCCAGCTTCTTGTACTCCGAGACGAACGCCCCGAGCGTGGCGTTCCCCCCCGACTGGGACGAGTTCTTCGGAGCGATGGTGATCACGCCACTGCCATCGGTCGTGAACCCGTCCTTCGAGCCGGAAGGCCCGGCCGGCAAGTCGGGCTCGATCTTCCCGCACACGTCCACGCCTTCGGCTGCATACCAGACCTGTTGGGTGGTCGGCGGTCCGGAGGCGACGACCTGGGGGTGCACCAGCTCGTAGCGGCTGTAGGCCACCAGGAACAGTCCGACCAGGCAGATGAGCACAAGGCTGGCGTACCAGTTGACCGGCATCTGGCCGCGGTAGGTGCTGCCTCCTCCTGTGGAGGCCGCCCGCTTCACCCACTTGCCCGTCGAGTTACCAGCCATGACCGGTGGACACCCTACAGCCTCGTGCCGGGCGCACCGGTCACGCACCCGCCCGAGAGTCGAGTGACGTGCGAACCAGCGACAGGAGGAAGCGGCCGCCGATACCGAGGGCGATGAACGGCAGCAGGAGTCGCGCCGGGCCGGTGGTGGACCGCGACGCGAAGCGGAGCAGCGAGCGGTGGTGCTCCACCAGCATGCGGTAGCGGTGGTGCGCGGTCGATACCCCTTGGAGGTGGGTCACCTCGGCCGCCGGGCAGTACCCCACCCGGTACCCGGCACGGCCCAGTCGCCAGCAGAGGTCGACGTCCTCCGCATACATGAAGTACGCCTCGTCGAAGCCACCCACCTCTTCGAAGGCGCTCCTGCGAGCGAGGAAGCACGCACCGGACAGCCAGTCCACGGTGACGGTTCCCGACGCGCCGGGTAGCACCCCCCCCATCTGGTACCGCTGGGTGAACCGGTTCCCGGGCCGGAACATGCCGAAGAGGGCATGGCCGGCGGCGTCGACGAGCGACGGGAAGGCACGTGCCGAAGGGTAGCGATCGCCGGTCCGGGTCCTGATCATCGGTCCCACCATCGCCAGGCGAGGGTCGGCGTCAAGGGCGCCGGCCAACTCCCGGACCGCGCCAGGATGGACTTCCACGTCGGCGTTGCACACCAGCACCCGGTCGGCCGTCGTGACAGCGACGCCCCGGTTCGCTGCCGCACCGTACCCCAGGTTGACCCCCGGCGCCTCGGCTACGACCACGGACGCGTACCCCCCGTGGGTAGCAGACTCCCACATCCTGTCCACCGAACCGTCGGTCGAGCCGTTGTCCAGAACCACGATCGGAGCGACGCCCTCCGCGGCCAGGGCCGCGGCACAGGCCGACAGAGCGTCGCCGGACTCGTAGGTGACGATCACCGCCACCACCCCGGAACCAGCAGACCCCGCCCGGTCGCCCGACTGATCACCCGCCCGGGCCTCACCGGCGAACGCTCCCCCCATCCGGTCGCCGGTCCGGTCGGACGGCCTCACCGGTCTGGTGGGACGAAGCGGTAGCGCACGAGGGCTCTGAGCGCGCCGAACCCGTCGCGCCAGGTGATCTTCTTCCCCTCCGACACCTCGCGGCCGGCGTAGGAGATCGGTACCTCGTAGATCCGGTAGCCGCGCCGGAGGACCTTGGCCGTGATCTCCGGCTCGAAGTCGAAGCGATCCGACTCCACGGTCAGCCCCTCCAGCACCCGCCGGTCGAAGAGCTTGTAGCACGTCTCCATGTCCGAGAGCGTCGACGAGTAGAGCACGTTGGTCACGAGCGAGAGGAACCGGTTGCCGATCCAGTGCAGCGGGAGCATGTTCTTTCGCTCCCCCGTGAACCGGCTCCCGTAGACGACCTGCGCCTTTCCCCGGAGCAGCGGGTCGAGCAGCTTCGGCCAGTCCTCCGGGTCGTACTCGAGATCGGCGTCCTGGATGAGGACGACGTCACCCCGGGCCAGGGCGAGGCCCGACCGGATGGCCGCTCCCTTCCCCCGGTTGGCGGCGTGGGTGACGATCCGCACCGTCGAGTCGGACAGCGCCCCGAGCACTTTGTCGGTCCCGTCCGACGAGCCGTCGTCGACGGCGATCAGCTCCAGGTCGAGCGGGAGGTCCACCCTCCGGGCCCGCCGGACCACCTCGGCCACGGTGGACCGTTCGTTGAAGACCGGCATGATCACCGACAACAGGTGGTGGTCGCCCTCCCCAGGGGGGGCCGCCTGCCTGGAAGGATCCATGTCTCGCGCCATCACACTCCTCCGATCTCCACACCCGGGACTCCCGGGACTCCCGGTCCGAGCGCCGGCTCGGCCCTCCAGCGGGCGCGGTCGCATTCCTGCACCGTTGTGGTCATCCAGCCGATCCCGATCCCCGCCGACCGCTGGAGATGCGGGCTGCCAGATACTCGGCCGTCCGGGCCAGCCCGTCGCGTAGCGCCACTTCGGGCGCCCACCCCAGGACCCGACGGGCCAGCGTGATGTCCGGGCACCGCCTGGTGGGGTCGTCCACCGGGAGGGGCAGGTGGACGATCTCCGAGCCGGACCCGGTGAGCTCGATCACGATGCGCGCCAGGTCGGCCACCGTGTGCTCGTCGGGGTTGCCGATGTTGACCGGACCGACCTCGTCGGAGTCGGCCAACGCCAGCAGCCCCCGCACCTCGTCGTCCACGTAGCACAGGCTCCGGGTCTGGGTCCCGTCCCCGTACACCGTGAGTGGCTCCCCACGGAGGGCTTCGACGAGGAAGTTCGACACCACCCGCCCGTCGTCCGGGCGGAGTCGGGGGCCGTAGGTATTGAAGATGCGGACGATGCAGGCGTCTACCCCCCGCGTCCGGCGGTAGGCCATGGTCAGTGCCTCGGCGAAGCGCTTCGCCTCGTCGTACACGCTTCGGGGGCCCACCGGGTGGACGTTGCCCCAGTAGGACTCCACCTGGGGATGCACGGTCGGATCCCCGTAGACCTCGCTCGTCGAGGCGAGCAGGAACCGTGCCCCGTGCCGGTCGGCCAGCTCGAGTGCCCTCCGCGTGCCCTCCGATCCCACCGCCATGGTCTGGAGCGGGCGCGCCAGGTAGTCGGGGGGAGAGGCCGGGCTGGCCAGGTGGAACACCGATCCCACCGGACCGTCGACCGGGAGCTCCATCGACACGTCCGCCTCCACCAGGAGGAATCCGGGATGGCCGATGAGGTGGACGATGTTCTCCCTGTTTCCCGTGGAGAAGTCGTCGACACAGACCACCGACTCCCCCCGGGCGACCAGGTGGTCTGCCAGATGGGAGCCCAGGAAGCCGGCCCCACCGGTGATCACAGCCGGGCCGGTCACCGCCGGCCGATCCCGGTGTAGTCGAACCCGAGCCGACGGAGCTGGGCCGGATCGAGCAGGTTCCGGGCGTCGACCACGATCGGGGAGGCGAGCCGGTCCCGCACCACCGCGAAGTCGAGCCACCGGAACTCGTCCCATTCGGTCAGAACGACGAGCGCGCGCGCTCCTTCGCACGCCCCGTAGGCGTCGGCGCAGGCCTCCACCGCCCCGTCGGGCATCGGCGGTCGCAGCCGTCCCGGTGCAGCCACGCCGCCGTCCACGTCCACGAGCGCCAGCAACGGTGCGCGCCCGTCAGAGGCCACGGCGACGGCGACGGTGGGATCGAACGCCTGCACCCGGGCACCGCGCTCCACCAGCCGCCACACGATCTCCACTGCCGGAGAGTTCCGAAGATCGTCGGTGCCGGCCTTGAACGTGAGGCCCCACACCGCGACCGTGGCGCCCGCCAGCTCTCCGGCGCCGTGGCGGGCGAGTGCCTGCTCGATCTTCTCGACCACGCGCTCGAACTGGTCCTCGTTGGTGGCGATAGCACCCTTCAGGAAAGCGAAGTCGTACCCGGCCTGGTCGGCGATCGCCACCAGCGCCCGGGTGTCCTTCGGCAGGCAGCTCCCACCCCACCCGGGGCCGGGTCGGAGGAACTCGAAACCGATGCGTTTGTCGTAGCCGAGACCGAGGATGACG
>DAHXOA010000151.1 GCA_027365145.1 Acidimicrobiaceae bacterium
GAACAGGTGGCCGAGGCCGAGCGGCTCGGTTTCGACTCGATGTGGACGGCAGAGGCCTACGGCTCCGATGCCCTCACCCCCCTCAGCTGGTGGGGATCCCGGACCACGTCGATCCGCCTCGGCACCGCCATCTGTCAGCTCTCGGCCCGGACCCCGACCGCCACCGCCATGGCCGCCATCACTCTCGACCACCTCTCGGGCGGCCGGTTCGTCCTCGGGCTCGGCGTGTCCGGTCCCCAGGTCGTCGAGGGCTGGTACGGCCAGCCCTTCGCCAAGCCGTTGGCCCGGACCAGGGAGTACGTCGACGTGGTCCGCCAGGTGGTCGCCCGCCAGGCTCCGGTGACCAGCGACGGACCTCACTACCCGCTCCCCTATCCGGATGGGACCGGCCTCGGCAAGGCGCTGAAGCCCATCGTCCACCCGCTGCGCTCGGAGATCCCGATCGTCCTCGGAGCCGAGGGACCGAAGAACGTGGCGCTGGCGGCGGAGATCGCCGACGGCTGGTTCCCGATCTTCTTCTCCCCGAACGCGGTCAAGGCATTCGAGCCCGCACTCGCCGAAGGCTTCGCTCGCCCCGGGGCCCGGCGCGATGCCACCTCGTTCCAGGTGATCGCCTCGGCGCCGACCATCATCGACGACGACGTCGAGCGGGCGGCGGACGCCTACCGACCGATGCTCGCCCTCTACATCGGGGGCATGGGTGCCCGGGAGGCGAACTTCCACTTCGACGTGTTCGCCCGCATGGGCTACGAGGCCGACGCTGTGAAGATCCAGGACCTCTACCTGGACGGGAAGAAGGACGAGGCAGCCGCGGCCGTACCCACTGCGCTGGTGGAGGACGTGGCCCTGCTCGGCCCGAAGGAGAAGATCCGAGACGACTTGGAGGCGTGGAAGGAGTCCATCGCCACGACCCTGCTCGTCACGGGGCCACCCGACACGCTGCGCACGATGGCCGAACTGGTGCTCTGAGCACGACGGCTGCGCGCCAGCCGAACTGGTGCGCCAAACACCCCGCCACGCGGCACGGGCTCGCCGATCGGGGTCTTCAATCCACGGGCTGATCTCAGGCCGGTGCGACGTCGGGAACGCCAAGAGGCGGCTCGCCGGCCATGGCCTCTCCTCCGTCACCGGCTGGACCGCCGGCGCCCTCCCGCTCTTTCAGGAAAGCGCGACGTGCGTGCCACTCGTAGATCGCCACGGGGACGAGACAGAACAGGGCCACGACGCACCACCCCCACCAGGCCAACGCCGCGCTCACCTGGATGGAGGTGGCATGCCCCCGGGAGGGCAGCCGGCCGGCGACCGACACGACCTGGCCGGGGGCGGCGTAGATCGACCCGTACCCCGCCGTCGTGAAGTGCTCCGGGAGGATCCCCGTCGCCACGGCCTGGACGGCCAGATGCGAGCCCGCCGGTGCCACGAGGAGGACCTCACCGCCGATGAGGGGCCGGAGCAGCCAGAGCGGGACGCCGACCAGCACCACCGGCGCCAGGACCAGGATCGCCCGGCGGACGCGATCCCGGGTGAACCAGGTGGCGGCAGCCAGCACCGCTGCCCCGATGAACAGCCACGCTGCCGACCGGTAGATGGTGCCCAACGCCGGGATGATCGCCACCTCCCGACCGACCAGGTTCTTCGGCCCGATCACCCACGGGTCGGGCAGCGTGTTGATGTCGCCCTTGGTCCGGTAGGTGGGCCCGGGCCCGATCGAGTAGATCCGATGGACGTAGGTCTGGGTGGTGCCGGGCGGGTGGAACACCACGATCTCGCCCACGTGGATGGCGGCGACACTGCCGACGGGCCGGGTGACGACCAGGGAGCCCACCGGCGCCACCTCCCCCATCGACGGGCTGCCGACCCAGAAGAGCCGCCCACCGGACGCGAGCCATCCGCCCCAGCTGACCAGGAGCACGACCAGCAGGCCGGCAAGCACCAGTCCTGGCCACCGTCGGATAGTGCCACCGGAGCCGGCACGCCACCAGGAGTGACCGGGCCCACCAGGTCCGGTATCCGTCCGGACCACGGGCGCCACCGGACCGGCGCCGGCGTCGTCACTGTCTGCCGGGGTCTCCACCTGGGCGCCGGAAGGGACCGCCGTCACAGCACCACGTACCCGTTGTCGTGGACCAGGGTCGCCGCCCACGGACCGTCGGATCCCGACACGGCAAGCCCCATGGCCAGGTGTAGCCCGACGGCATCCGCTGGCAGCCCCTCCGATCCCGTCGTGACGGTCAGCGTCGTCGGGCTCGCTCCCGGCGGTGGCAACACCATCCCGGCCGTCAGGCCACCGAACAGGTACCCGGCCGACACCGCCGGGCACGCACCGGCGCCTGCTGGATAGAGGCAGGTCGTGGCGGCCCCGTGCGTAGCCTGCACGGTGAGCCCGACGTTGCCGCACACGGCCCCGTTGTCGTCGGTCAGCGGCCAGTACGAGGTCGCGCCCGCAGCGACCACGTTCTTTGCGTATGACGTCACCGTGCCCGCACGGTAGAGCGCGATCACCTGGGCCTGGTCGAGTGCGGACGGTTCGATCGCCATCTGGGCCAGCGACCCGGTGAAGTAGTTGTCCGACGGGGGGTCCGCCCACCCGGTCTGGGCGTTGGACCACCCGAGGTGCCAGTAGCCGTCGAACACCTGGGCCGAGGTCACACCCGGGTTGTCCGCCACCAGGGCACCGTCCACGTAGAGCTCCATGCCGGCTGGGGACACCTCAGCGACCACGAAGTGCCAGCCACCGTTGTCGTAGGTACCGGGGCTCACCAGCTCCTCGACCTGACCGGGATAGACGCCGAACACCACGTGGCCCTGGGGATCGAGCCAGATCTGGCGGTCCCAGTCCGCCTGTCCGGCGTTTGCCTGCTGGTTCGTGAACGAGACGATCGACCCGCTCGTGGTGGTCTCGAACCAGGCGGCGATGGAGAACGACTGGGGACCGGCGTACCCGGTCGCCGTCTGGACCGTGCCGGTCGCACCGTCGAAGGACGCCGCGTTCCCACCGAGCGGGCCGGCCGCCCCCGGCGTCACCCCTCCTTCCCCGGTCCCGGTGTTGCCGTGGCCCGAGGCGTCGACGAACGTCGTCGTGTTGCCGGTCACGTCGGCGATGGGACCGCCGTACAGCGTGGTGCCCGTGTCCTGGAGGCCCCACTGCGCGCTGGGCCCGTCGGCGGTGGCCGCCGCCGCGTACCCGGCCTCCGTCGTCTGGCCCCAGAGGGTGGCGACCTGGCGCCGGGTGAGCGCGGTGGGGAACACCGCCAGGTTGGCCAGCGATCCGGTCCAATAGGCGTCGCGTGCGATCACCGATCCCGCCGCGTTCCATCCGGAGGTCATCGGAGCCCATCCCAGGTGCCAGTAGCCCGTGTAGTGCTGCGACGTCGTGTTCGGAGAGGTCGCCACCCGGGTGCCGTCGACGTACATCGTCATGCCACCGGGACCACCGGGACCACCGGGACCACCGGGACCACCGGGACCGGCCGGGTCCGACATGGTGACCACCACCTCATGCCGCGCACCGTTGTTGTACGTGCCCGGGCTCGTGATGGTGGTCGGCTGGTTGCCCGTCCAGGTGCCGAACTCCAGCTGACCGGCGGGGTCCATCCACAGCAGCCGGTCCCAGTTCGACTGCCCGGAGTCGTACTGGGCGTTGGTGAACCCCATGATCACGCCACCGGTCGTCGAGCCGGCCGGAGCGTTGAACCAGGCGGCGATCGAGTAGGTCGTCGGGTCATCGAACGCCTCCAGGGTCTCTCCCCAGCCGTTCGTGCCGTTGAAGCCCACTGCGGTCCCGCCCAGTGGCCCGGGCACCTGGTACGTGGTGCCGCCCATCGCCAGGCCGGTGTCGGCTGCGGCCGACGACGAGTCGGCGAACTCCTGGACGCCACAGGACTCCGTCGGGGCGATGCCGGCGGCCGACGGCGCCACGGAACCCACGCTCGACACCGTGGTGGTCGCCGTGCTCCCCAGGGCACGTGCGTACGGGGACGCCGGGCACACCGCCCCGTCCGAGGAGACCGTCGAACCCGACGACGTGCACGTCTGGCCGCCGATCGCGTCGGAGAGCACGAGGGAGCCCGATCCCACCGTGCTCCCCGGGTCGGCGACGGTGCCGGTGAACCCGCCGAGCACGTCGGTGCCGGTGAGGGCCAGCAGCCCCACGGCCACCGCCGCCACGATGCCGAGCCGCCGGGACACCGGCATGACCCGGGGTCGCCCCCGGGTCATGCCTGAGGTGATGTGTGCCATCCCTGCCGCCTAGCGGTGGCCGTCGAGGCGCACCTGGCCCGGCAGTCCTACTGGCTGAGCTGCCACGTCAACGGGACCGTCGCGCTGAGACCCTGGTCGGCGTTGGTGGCCGACGAGTCGAGCTCGAGGCTCACCGTGTAGCTCCCCGTGCCGGTCGAGCTCCCGCTGGCCCCCAGCCCCGATCCGCTCAGCGGGGCGTGGCCGGCCAGCGTGGCCAGCGTGTAGGTGCTCGACGGAGCGGGGCACGCACCGGTTCCTGCCGGGTAGACGCACGACGGTGAGGTCGTCGAGTCGTTCTGGATGGTGACGTCGACCTTCCCGCAAAAACCGGTCGTGTCTGCTCCCGAGTACGGCGTGGTCGCCGAGTTGGCGGTCACGGCACAGGTCGCAGCCGGCGTGATCGTCAGCGTGGAGCCGGCGACGGTACCCACGTTCGACACCGGGATGGCCGCGGTCGTGACGATCCCGGGGGCAGCGTTCGCCGTCGTCCCGAAGTCGTTGATCCCGCATGCCGAGTTGGTGTTGGCGGCATTGATGGTGTCCGTGCCCGACGACACGCACGCGGCCGTGCCGCTGCCCTCCTGGAGGAGCAGTGTCCCCGACGAGTAGGTGTTCGTCGGGTTGGTGATGGTGGCGTTGAAGCCCACTGCACCGAGGGTGACTGCCGAGGTGAGACCGAGGAGCGCCACCCCGAGCAGAGCGGCCACCAGGCCGACCCGGGACTTCTTCGTTCGTTTCAGCTGCATCCGTTTCATCGCATCTTCCTTCGTTCGTGCCAGCCCGAGCCGAAGGGTGGTTGCGCCTGAGGAAGGTACTCGCTGCCCCTCTTGCTTTCCCGCACCCGAAGCCGACCACAAGCTGCTGGGATCTGCTAATCATCACAATGCGCACACAACGCACTACGTAATGTAGGGAATTGTCTTCCGGTTGTCAACGGTACGCGTTGGTATTCTTACGTGAAGTGACAATTCGGACTCGCCGGCATCCGCAGGCTCGGCGGCGCCATCGAGCCGCGCTGCCGGTCAGCTGAGGAGCTGCCGGTCAGCTGAGGAGCTCTTGGATGTCCGAGGCCGTCATCGCCCCGGACTCGAACTCGCCCGAGTCCATGACGTTGGTGAACAGCGCCGACTTCTTCGCCTTCAGGGCCATCACCTTCTCTTCGATGGTGTCCTTGGCCACCAGCCGGTAGACCATCACCTTCTTGGTCTGGCCGATGCGATGGACCCGGTCGACCGCCTGGGCCTCCGTCGCCGGGTTCCACCAGGGGTCGAGGATGATGCAGTAGTCGGCCTCGGTCAGGTTGAGGCCGAACCCGCCGGCCTTGAGACTGATCAGGAATGCCGGTGCGGTACCGGAGCGGAACTCCTCGATCACCTGCTGGCGCGAGCGGGTGTCCCCGTCGAGGTAGCAGTAGTCGATCCCGGCGCTCTCCATCCGACGGCGAGCCAGCGTGAGGAACCGGGTGAACTGGCTGAACACCAGGGTCCGGTGGCCGTCCGCGACGATGTCCACCAGCAGATCCATCAGGGCATCGAGCTTGGTCGACGGCACGTTGACGTGCTCGCCGTCGACCAGCGAGAGGTCGAGGCTGGCCTGTCGGAGGAGCGTCAGCGACCGGAAGATCTCGAACCGGTTCTTCTGCACGTCGCCGAGGAGGCCGAGCACCTTCTGGCGCTCGCGCTGGAGGTAGGTCTGGTAGAGCTTCTTCTGCCTGGGGTGCAGATCCAGCTCGAGCACCTGCTCTTGTTTGTCGGGAAGGTCGCGGACGACCTGGTCCTTCGTCCGGCGCAACATGAGGGGGCGGACCCGGCGCCGGAGCTGGGCCAGCCGCTCGCTGTCGCCCTTCTTCTCGATGGGCGTGCGGTAGTGGTCGGTGAACCGGTCCGGGTTCGGGAACAGTCCCGGGGCGGCGATCGACAGGAGCGACCACAGCTCCATCAGGTTGTTCTCGATCGGCGTCCCGGTCATGGCCACCTTGTAGGGGGCGGGGAGCATCCTGGCCCGACGGTAGGCCTGGGATCCCCGGTTCTTGGCGAACTGGGCCTCGTCCAGGAACAGTCCGGCCCATCCGACCGTCGCGTACTCGTCGTACTCGATGCGGAACAGGGCGTAGGAGGTGATCACCACGTCGGCCCCGGACACTGCCACGGTGAGCGGCACGCCCCGCCGCTTCTCCGTCTCGGTGATGGTGACGGCGGTGAGATCCGGAGCGAACCGCCGGCACTCGGCCGCCCAGTTTCCGACCACGCTGGTCGGGGCCACCACGAGGAAGGGGGCCTCGGTCAGCCCCCGTTCCACGGCGTGGCACACGAGCGCCAACGCCTGGATCGTCTTCCCCAGGCCCATGTCGTCGGCCAGCACGCCCCCCAGGCGGTGCTCGAACAGGTAGACCAGCCAGTTGAAGCCGGTCAGCTGGTATGGCCGGAGGGTGGCCTGCAGCCCGTCGGGCACGGCGTGCTCGATCCGGTTGTTCGCCTCGGTGAGGGCCCGGACCGACTGCTCCCACTCGCGGGCCTGCGCGGTCACGATCCCCAGCCGCTGGAGGTCCTCCCACAGGCTGGCCTGGAACCGGCTGATCCGGAGACTGTCGCCTGCATGGTCGTCGAGGCCGCGGGCCTCCGCGATCAACGTCGCCAGCTGGCGGAGCTCCTCACGGTCGAGGGAGAAGAACGTCCCCGACGGCAGGATCAGGTGGGTCTGCTCCTCGGCCAACGCCACGAACAGGTCGGCGAACGGGACGTCTTCGCCGTCCACCGTCACGGTGACGGTCAGGTCGAACCAGTCGTTGTCGTTCGATGCCGAACCGCCCAGGTTGACGACCGGTGCCTCCACCACCTCGCGGTACTGGACCGGCTCCCCGTGCTGGACGATCTCCACCCCGTCGATCCCGGCCAGCACGGGGAGGACGTCGGCGGCGAAACGGACCGCGGCCATGCCCACCAGCGCGGCCGCAGGGGCCAGACGCTCGCCGAAAAGGGTGGGTTCGAGCAGCCCGGGCACTGCACTGACGGCGGCGGTCACCTCGGTGACAATGGCGTCCTCGGCCACCCGGTCACCCATCCGGCTCGGCGCGTCCCACAGATCCTCGCTCCAGTCGGCACCCTCGGCGCTCCGCGACCAGGACAGGTCGAGCCGGTGCCCTGCCCCGTGGCGGACGGTGAGCACCAGGCGCGCCGCCGGGAGCTCGGGCAGCGCAACCGACTCATCGCTCGAGCTGACGGGGATCCTCTGGCGCAGGCTCGGGTAGAGGTCGCGGAGGAACCGCTCCTCGTCCCGCGGGGGGATGCGGACCGCGGTCGTCCCCAGGAAGGCGCGGACGGTGTCGTCGATGGGCCCGTCGAAGGCAGCCAGCGAGAGCTGGGCCGGGTTCGCAGCCGTCCCCGGATGGGCGCTCCACCAGGCGATGCCGTGGGCGGGCTCGCCGATGAGCAGGACCGAGCCGAGCGGCACGTCGTGGCCGTCGGCAACGATCCGGGGACGGAGGACGATCCCGGCCTCTTCGCGCACGACGTCCACCGTCACCTGGGCGGGGGTCGGACGGAGATCGACCGGTCCGGCCTGGCGACCGGCCATCAGGAGGGGGAGCCGGAGCTCCCTGGCCTCGTGCAGGAGATCCCAGAGCCGTCGGCTGTTGATGGTCTGGAGCCACAGTCCCGCATCGGACGAGGCGTAGTAGTAGCGCGGACTCGACAGCCGGCTCAGCGCCAGGAGCTCGGTGAGGAGCTGGAGATGCCGTGCCGAACCGGGCAGAGGCTGCCGGTACGAAGCCAGCTGCTCCAGGCGCGACCAGGAGACGCCGGTCCTCACCCAGTTCTGGCTGGAGGCGCTACGCATCACCGGGCGCATTCGGATCCCCGTCGTGGGCGCGATCGATCGGCGCTGGGGCGTCGTCGGAGTCGTCACCAGCTCGAACTGGATCCCGATCTCTCCCACTGCTCCGACCGCCGGCTCGATCCCGTGCGCAACGCCGGCGGTGCCGGCAGCGTCCGGCGCGACCAGCAATCGAAGCGATCGCTCCCAGTCCGACGTCGGTGCCGGACGGCTCGCAGGGCGGGGAGCGGTCGCGGGGCGCGTCGCCGGCGTGGCCGGGCGGGCGGCAGGGCCGCCGTCGCGGACCAGGGTCAGCGCCGGACGCGTCGTCCTCTGGGTGCCATCTGCGATTAGCAGGGCGACCGCGTGCTTGCAGTTGTACTCGATCGGGCAGGTGCAGGCGCCGTCGATGTCGGCCAGCTGCCCGGTGTCCGACCTCGTCACGATCACCTCCACCGTGTACGGATCGGTATCGCTGCCCTGCACCTCACCGACCAGGTAGCGCCCGTCTTCCAACCACCGGCTCCGCAACACCGCACCTTGGCGGGCGTAGGCGCGACCTCGTGCGAAGGTCGTCGCTCCGACCATCTGGCTCACGGCGTGCTCGTCAGCGGGGGACAACACGTGCGCTTCGCTCCTCCCGGGCTCGGCTGCTCGCAGCCACGGTACCGCCCCCGCTACCGCTCCCGCTCCGGGTCCGGGTCGAGTGCCGCGACCAGGGGCACGACCGGCTCAGCCCGCCTCGGCCACCGCCTTGATGGCGGCCAACGTCGCCGGGATGCCCGTCTCCGCGTCCCGGGTCCGGGCGGCGACCTGGGCCGGAGCGTCGTCGCCGAAGCGCTCGTCGAAGCGGGCCAGGCCGTCGGGGAGGAACTCCCAGGACTCGGTGACCTCGGTCCCCCCGTCCACCGCCTCGAAGGTGTAGCCCCAGCGGATCCACGTGCCGCCCACCACGAAGGCGAACTCGCTCCCCCGATCGGCCACCACCACCTCCGAGCGCGTCTCCCAGGTCCGCTCCGGGGTCTCGTTGTGCCCGGTGAACCAGGCACCCACCCGGGGACCGTCGCCCTCGTCCCACCAACCGTCGGTGCAGACCGGGCTCCACTCGCCCATCCTGGTGATGTCGGACACCATGTCGTAGAGGTCCTCCGGTGCTCGTTGGACGACGATCGCGGATCGGAAGCTCGGGTTGGCCATGCGACCAGTCTGGCTCGTCAACGGGAGGCATGCGTCACGGCCCGGGTGTGCGGACCCACCGGCCGGCAGTTCGGGACCACCGGGTGGCAGATCGGGGCCACCGGGGGAGATGACGCCTGCAGGCAGGGCCGCTAGAGTGGCCCCCGTCCGTCCGGAGGCTGAGCACGTTCTTGCTCCCGCCGCGGTCACCACAGCCGACTACTACCCGCCCTGGCGGCCGACGCCGCGGGCAACCGAGGAGCCAGACATGCCCGAAGCCGTGATCGTCGCCACCGGCCGCACGCCCATCGGACGAGCCATGAAGGGGTCGCTCGTCGACTGCCGTCCCGACGATCTCGCCGGCTTCGTGATCAAAGAGGTCCTGGCCAAGCTCCCCCAGCTCGATCCGACCTCGGTCGAGGACGTGCTGCTCGGTTCCGGGCAGCCCGGTGGCGAGGCGGGCTACAACATGGCCCGTGTGGCCGCCATCCTGGCCGGTCTGCCCGACGTGCCCGGCGTCACGGTCAACCGCTACTGCTCCTCGTCCCTCCAGACCATCCGCATGGCGGCCCACGCCATCCGGGCCGGCGAAGGGGACGTCTTCGTGGCGGCAGGGGTGGAGGCCGTGAGCCGCTACCGGAACGGCGCGTCGGACACCGGTCCTCACAACCCGCTCTTCGCCGAGGCTGAGGCCCGCACCGCGGCGCGTGCCCCCGCCGTCACCGAACCATGGACGCCGTTGGCCGGCCTCCCCGACGTCTACATCGCCATGGGTCAGACGGCGGAGAACGTGGCTGAAGCAGAAGGGGTCACCCGCCAGGAGATGGACGAGTTCGCGGTCCTCTCCCAGACCCGGGCCGTGGCCTCCCAGGAGAACGGCTTCTTCAGCCGGGAGATCATCCCCGTCACCACGCCCGACGGCACGGTCGTCTCGAAGGACGACGGCCCCCGGCCCGGGACGAACCTCGAGGCACTGTCGCAGCTGAAGCCGGCGTTCCGCGAGGGCGGTACGGTCACGGCGGGGAACGCCTGCCCGCTGAACGACGGAGCGGCGGCCGTCGTCGTGATGAGCGACACGAAGGCCCGCGAGCTCGGGATCACCCCACTGGCCCGGATCGTCGCCAGCGGGGTGTCGGGGCTGAACCCCGAGATCATGGGTCTCGGGCCCATCGAAGCCTGCCGCCAGACCATGAAGCGGGCGGGGATGACGATCGACGACATCGACCTGGTGGAGATCAACGAGGCCTTTGCCGCCCAGATCATCCCCTCCGCCAAACACCTCGGCATCGACATGGACAAGCTGAACGTCCGGGGTGGTGCCATCGCTCTCGGCCACCCCTTCGGGATGACCGGGGCCCGCATCATGACGACGCTACTGAACGCACTCGAGGACACCGGCAAGACGGTGGGCATGGAGTCGATGTGCGTCGGCGGGGGTCAGGGCATGGCCATGATCGTCGAGCGCCTTTCCTGAGGATCGCCTGATCTCCCGGGGACCGGGCGCCCGGGAGATCGAACCCCCGGGCGCCCGGGACCCCACCCCGGAACATCGCCGAGTGGCCGGGCGTTGCTACAGAGCGGACAGTCGCCGTCCCGCGGGAAGGCCGGGCACGGCCAACAGCGGGCGGCGGCAGTTCGACTGCAGGCAACCGAGGAAAGGCGAGCAACCATGAGTGATCCCAGCCCGGCGCCGAGCCGCACCGATCCCGAGCTTCCCCGCACCGAGGAGGAGTGGCAACAGCGCCTGGACCCCGCCCGGTACGCTGTCCTCCGCAAGAAGGCCACGGAGCCGGCGTGGTCCGGTGACCTGCTCCACGTCGACGGTGAGGGGATCTTCACGTGTGCGGGCTGCGGTGCCCGGCTGTTCAGCTCCGACGCCAAGTTCGACTCCGGATCGGGGTGGCCCAGCTTTACGCAGGCCGTCGCCGACGGCACGATCGACGAGCACACCGACCGGAGTCTCGGGATGACCAGGACGGAGATCACCTGTGCCCGGTGTGGCGGCCACCTCGGCCACGTGTTCCCCGACGGCCCCCGGCCCACAGGCTTGCGCTACTGCGTCAACTCGCTGTCGATCGACTTCGTCGCCGATCGGGTCGGAGCGGACGAGCAGGCCTGACCACCACCGGCTCCACCACCGGCTCCACGACCGGCGGCTCGCGGCCGGTCATCACCGCCTGCGCCTGGAGGCCGGCCACGACCGGCGGGACGACCGGGCTCACGGCGTTCGCCTCGGTGACTGTCCCCGATCGGTGAGCCGTCGCTCCAGGAGCTCGAAGATCCCGGCCAGCGTGGCCGCCTCCTCGGCGCAGCCGACGCGGAGGAGGCGGCCCCCGGCATCGGCCAGCACCTGACAGGCGTCAAAGGCCTCGGCCTTCGTCAGCACCACGGTCGGAGAGAAGCTCACCGGTCGGGGCGTCCTCGCCCCCTGGTGGTCGGCCTTCCGGGCACCGGGGAGCCCGCTGGCCAGGGAGAGGGAGGTGCCCGGCGGCACCACGACTGCGGCGCGCTCAGGCATCGACATCGACCGGGTCCCCTTCCGGTGCCGTTCCCGTCCCCGCCCCGTCGGCGGACACGTGGCGCTCCACCCGGTGCACGTCGGCCGTGGCGAAGCGCAGGCTCGGTCCCACCTCGTCGGCGACGACCTCGACCTTCATCCGGCGCTCGCCCTCGTCGGTCTCCCAGGTGCGTTGCTCCAGGCGACCGGTCACCACCACCCGCATCCCCTTCGTCAGGCTCAACGCCACGTTCTCCGCCAGCTCCCGCCAACAGACCACGTCGAAGAACGACGTCGCCTCCTCCCACTCCTTGGACTCCCTCGCCTGCCACCGCCGGTTCACCGCCACCCCGAAGGTGGTGGTCGCCTGCCCGTCCCTCGTGTAGCGGATCTCCGGATCCCTGGTGAGGTTGCCCGTCACGGTCGTCGTCGTGGTCGTGGTCATTGGTGTTCCCTTCGTCTCGGCGCACGGGGCGCACCACCGGACCGACCGCAGGAGGACGGATGCCCATCGCGGCCGGCATCTCCGAGCCGTCGGGCCGGTGGGCCCGCGGGCGGTGGTGCCGGTGGACCGCCCTACATGGGCGGCGGGGCCAGCCTCCACGTCGCACCTTGCACAGGTCCTTGACCGCTTCCCGACTGAGACCTTGCCGGAGCGGACCGGACCTTGCACGGGAGCGATCCGCCCAGGCCCAGGCCCCGTTCGAAGGACGATCGGCCCCGGCGCAGGGCCCTCACGAGTCCCGCAGGTCCTTCACGAGCTCCGCTCGGGTGGCATCAGGAAGGACCGTTCCCTGGGCACCGGCCGGGTAGCCGGGATGGCCAACGGCCAGGGTCGCGGGCCCGGCATCGAAGGCGGCGATCTGGTCGGGAGAGAGCACGAAGCGCACGTAGTGGACGGCGGCGGTGGTCTCTTCCCGGGTGAGGTGGGACTCGTGCTCCACCTCGGCCTGGCTCGTGACGATGCCCGCCTCCGCACCGGCGCCGAGCCGGAGCTCGATCGACCGCTCGATGCCAACCAGCGCCGGAAGCCACCGGCGGAGCGCCTCGGCGTCGGTCAGCTCCAAGAAGAGCGTGGCGGAGAGCTCGCCCGGCCCGGGGAGCAACCGGTTGTAGACCTCGAGCTCCTGGAGGATCTGCTCGTCGGTGAGCATCCGCTCGGCCCGGGCCATCTCTTGGACCTGGAAGCGGACGGTCGTCCGGTTCTCGAAGGTCAGCGTGACGATCGGCCCGACGGAGACCCGACGGAGCCTCTTCAGCTCGATGACGCGCCTCCGGAGCTCGTCCCGTTCACGCTCGTAGGCCCGCAGGTCACTGATGTCGGCCAGGGTGAGCGGGCGGGAGGCAGGGTGGGCGGGAGGCGTCACCGGTCACCGTCCTCGTCGCCGTGGATCCCGTAGGCGCGCGCCATGAGGGTCAGGGGATGGACCGGCCGGAGACCCGTCTCCTGCTCAATC
The DNA here is from genome assembly GCA_027365145.1 of Acidimicrobiaceae bacterium. GTDB lineage: Bacteria > Actinomycetota > Acidimicrobiia > Acidimicrobiales > RAAP-2 > JAKADK01. Next base: position 13,180 of record DAHXOA010000151.1, read on the forward strand.
GACCCGTTGGCCAGGTGGCAGTCCCCGCATACCACCGAGTGGCCGGCCCGTTCGATCTCGGCTTTCAGTGGTCGGGCCACCTTCCGGGCCAGGTCGTAGTTGTCGGCCCGGTAGCCCCACGTCCCGTCGATCCCCGAACAGCGTTGGACCAGCGTGGCCTTCACCCCTGCCACCTTCAGCAGGTCGCGGGACTTCAACCCGATGTTCTGCGCCTGGAGGTGGCAGGCGACGTGGTAGGTGACCTCGTCGGGCACGATACCCGCCTCCCGCCCCGGGAAGACCGTGTCCAGCTCGGTTCCCTCTCCCCGGTGAAGCCGCATCAGGTACTCGGCCGGGTCGGCCGTGTGCTGGGCCACGAGCCGGGCGTCGTCGGCGAGCGGCGTGTGCTCCAGGTAGATCGGGTAGTCCTGCTTGATCACGTAGGCGCACGTCGGCTGGGCCACGATGACCTCCCTCCCCCGGCGCACCTCGCCGACGAGGACCTGCACGTTTCGACCCGCCGATCGGACGAACTCGGCGACGTTCCCCGAGTGGAGCCAGGGCGCACCGCAGCACTTGGTGCCTTCGGGCAGCGAGCAGCGCACGCGGTTGTGCTCGTACACCTCGACCAGGTCCTTTCCGATCTCGGGCGCCATGTACTCGATGAAGCAGGTCGGGAAGACGGATACCGATCCCTGTTCGGTGCCGCCGACACCGGGTGACGCACCGCCGTCGGCGGTCGCCTGGTCGCGAGCCGGTCGGGACCGGCGGGCGGCGAACCAGGTGGTGAAGCGTTGGCGGGCATACGGGGGGAGCAACCGCATCGAGGCCACGCCCACCGTCTTTTCCATGGCGACGCGGGGCCACGATCCCGGGCGTCCGGTCAGCACGTTGACCACGGGGGCCGCCATCGTGGAGACCCGGCCGAGCAGGTCGGTCCGGCCCAGGAACTGGTCGGTGAGACGTTCCTTCACCGAGGTGCCCTTGTGGTGACGGATGGCGTGAGCCCGCATCATGAGCCGGGGAAAGTCGAGTGCCCACTCGTGGGGCGGCACGTAAGGGCACTTCACGTAGCAGAGCTTGCACTGGTAGCACTCGTCGACGACCTGGTCCTGCTCGGCTGGCGTCATCGCCGCCGCCTCGCCTCCCCGGGCGTCGATGAAGTCGAAGAGCGTCGGGAACGAGGGGCACAGGTTGAAGCAGAGCCGACAGCCGTGGCAGAGGTCGAAGATGCGCTCCATCTCGACCCGCAGGTCGGCCTCGTCGTCGTAGCGGGGATGGGTCGGATCGTAGGTCGTCGTCAACGAACCTTCCTTTCACGAACGTCGCGGGCGGGCCCGGGGGCACAGCCGGGAACCGGCCCGGGAGCACCCTAGGGTGAGCGCCGGACCGGTCCCGGTGCGGGTCGGTGGACCCGTTCGGTGGTCAGGAGACCGAGGCCAGGCCCTGGGTGAACCGGCCGGCGTGGCTCTTCTCCGCCTTCGCCAACGTCTCGAACCACTCGGCAACCTCGTCGAACCCCTCGTCCCGTGCCGTCCGGGCGAAGCCGGGGTACATCTCGGAGTACTCGTAGGTCTCCCCCTCCACGGCCGACTTCAGGTTGTCCTCTGTCGGCCCGACGGGAGCGCCCGTCACCGGGTCTCCGACCTCCCGCAGGAAGTCGAAGTGGCCGAAGGCGTGTCCGGTCTCCCCCTCGGCAACCGAACGAAACAGCGCGGCGACGTCCGGGTAGCCCTCCACGTCGGCCTTCTGGGCGAAGTACAGGTAGCGTCGGTTCGCCTGGCTCTCACCGGCGAAGGCCTCTTTCAGGTTGGCCTCGGTCTTGGTGTCTTTCAGTTGGGGCACGGTGCTCCTCTCCTCTGGTGGTTGGTACTGGTCTGTCGGTCGAAGTCGGTCTGTCGGTCGAAGTCGGTCTGTCGGTCGAAGTTGGTCTGCCGGTCGAAGTTGGTCTGCCGGTGCCGGGGGTCGACGCCCGCATCGGCGATGCACGAGGGACACCGACCCCGGAAGACGACTTCCGCCGCCCCCACCTCGAAGCCGTGCCCGGCACCACTCGGGATCTCGAGGTCGGGGAAGTCGGCGACCAGGTCACGGACCCTCCCGCACGACCGGCACACCAGGTGGTGATGGACGGCGTCGACGTTCGGGTCGAAGCGGGTGGAGCCGGTACCGATGTCGAGCGCGGCGATCTCCCCCAGCTCCGTCAGTTCGTGCAGCGTCTGGTAGACGGTCTTCAAAGAGATGGTCTCCATCTCCCGGCGGGCCGACTCGTAGACGACCTCGGCCGACGGGTGCGACTCGTTGTCGTGCAGGACCCGGAAGATGCACTGGCGCTGCGGGGTGACCTTCCTCCCCTGGGACCGGTAGAGGGCGGTCAGCTCAGCGGGCGTCCTCACCGGTGGCACCTCTCCGGCGCAGTCTGCGCCACCTCCCGGCCCGCGCTCTGAGTCGGCGGCTCCGCACCGGTCGATCTGGTCACAGGACGCAGCCTAATACACAATGATTGTTATCTCACAATCGCTGTCGCAACGTCAGGGGGCGCCGGAGCATCAACTGCACCGACGATGTTGACGATACTGACGCCGTCAGGGCAAAACCGCAAAACCAACATCCCCGGTCCTCCGACCATCCCGATCCCGACCGGCCCCGGCCTCGGCTCCCATCCCCGCACCCGCCTTCAGCCCCGGGGGCGGGTCAACCTCCGGTGTCGGTATGGCAGGATGCCAGGGTGCCTTCTCCACCGGAACAGGACCCACTGGACGGGTCAACGCCCACCCGACCGTTCGAACGCGCCGACGCCCTCGGCCGGCTGGCGTCGGGGTCATTCGACGTCCTGGTCGTCGGGGGCGGGATCACCGGGGTGGGGGTCGCGCTCGACGCTGCCAGCCGAGGCTTGCGTACGGCACTGGTCGAGAAGGACGACTTCGCGTCGGGGACCTCCTCGAAGTCGTCCAAACTGGTCCACGGCGGTCTGCGCTACCTCCAGCAGCACGAGTTCCGCCTGGTCTACGAGAACCTGGCCGAACGGCAGCGGCTGCTGGAGAACGCTCCCCACTTGGTATCGCCACTCCCCTTCCTCATCCCCCTCTTTGGCCGGGACGGCGCCGTCAACCGTGGCGTGGCTCGCGTCTATCGCAGCGCTCTCCGGCTCTACGACCTCACCGGAGGGATCCGGATCGGTCGGCACTACCAGCGCGTCTCCGGCCAGGAGGCCCTCGCCCACCTTCCTACCCTGCAAACCGACCGGCTGGCGGCCGGGTTCCTCTACTGGGACGCCCGCGCCGACGACGCCCGGCTCACCCTGGCCGTACTCCGCACCGCCGTGCTCGACCACGGCGCCGTCGCCGCGAACCACGCCGGTGTTCGCTCGCTGCTCGTAGGTGCCGGGGGAAGGGTGGAGGGCGCCACCATCGCGCCGGACGGCGGCGACGCCTTTCCCGTGCGCGCCCGGGTGGTGGTGAACGCCACCGGCGTGTGGGCCGACGACGTGGCTTCGCTGGAGGGCCGTGGTTATCCCGCGTCCATCCGACCGGCGAAGGGCGTCCACGTCACGGTGCCGGCCACCGCTCTGCCGTGCGACATCGCCGCCGTCATCCCGGTGTCCAAGGACCGGCGGTCGATCTTCGTCGTGCCGTGGGGAGATCAGGTGTACCTGGGGACAACCGACACGGCCTGGGACGGACCGCTCGACGACCCGAGCTGCCTGCCCGAAGACGTGGACTACATCCTCGACGCCGTGAACGCCGTGGTGACGCGACCGATCGGCCGCGCCGATGTCACCGGGGTGTGGGCCGGGCTCCGCCCGCTCCTGGTCCCCGAACCCGGGAAGCACGCCCCGAGCGAGCGCACCGCCGACCTCTCCCGGCGCCACACCGTGCGAACGGATGCCTCCGGGGTCATCACGGTGACCGGCGGCAAGCTCACGACCTACCGGAAGATGGCCGAGGACACCGTGGACCAGGTGGTCGACGTCCTCGGCCTGCCGCGGACTCCGTGCCGGACCCGGGACCTCCGCCTGCACGGCGCCGGCACCCGGCGGAGGTCCCGACCCGAGCTCGCCTCGGAGTGGCGCCCCCGGTCAACCGACCGGGCCGGCGTCGTCGCCGACCACCTGGCCGGTCGGTTCGGGGACGAGACGCCCGCCGTGCTCGCCCTCACCGAGGGCCGCCCCGAGCTCCTGGAACCGCTCGTGCCCGGTCTCGACTACGTCGGAGCAGAGGCGCTCTACGCCGTCCGCCACGAGATGGCCTGCACCCTCGCCGACGTGCTTGAGCGTCGCACCCGGGCAGCGCTGCGGGACGCCCGGGCAACGGCGACGGCCGTAGGTGACGTGGCGACGCTGATCGGACCTGAGCTGGGCTGGTCCGAGGA
>DAHXOA010000163.1 GCA_027365145.1 Acidimicrobiaceae bacterium
GCACCGTCGTGTCCCACTGGGGCGGCCCTGTCGCCGGGCGCGTGCTCAGCCGGGGACGATCCCTCCGATGACTCCCGTTCGCGCGACCGACCCTCGGACGGGGTGCTCGAACCTCCATCCACCGGCGGACCGGATGGAGCCGGCGGTGCCTCGGTGGCTGGCCCGGAACTGTCGACCGAGTGCTCGGTCGTCGCTTCTGACATCGAAATCCCTTCTCGTCATGTACACCCTGCGCGCTCCAAGGCTCGCCGGGCAGAGCAACGGCCCGACGGTGCGTCCTCGGATTCGAGGGGTGCCCGTCGATCGCCGCCATGCTCGATCCACTGTTCGATCCGGCAGGCGTGCGAGAGCACCAGGGTGCCCTCCGGCCCTCCACCTGCCACTGCGGAGCCGTCGGCGCGGCGGCTCGGTCGCCTGTTGACACCCCCGGGAGCACCGACCTGCTCCAATGCCCGCACCAGCTCGGTGGGACGGACCCCGCGCGGCTGCGTGGCCAGCTCGGCATCCACCACGACCGCGGGACCGCGGCCCAAACACATCAGGTCCGGCTCGACACGGAGCGATCGGACCGAGGGCCGGAGATCGTCCAGCACCTCACGGCCCTTCCGCTCACGCACGATGGGCAGCTTCTCGGCGTCGAGGAGAAGTGCCACACGGCGATCCAGATCGGACGCCTCCCCACCCTCGATCGCCAGCGCCCACCGACAGGACGTCACCATTTCCTGGAGAGAGCCCGCTCCCGCCGCCACCGGACCCATCTGCTCGACGCTGACCCCGACGGGAAGGCCCGCCGTCAGTGCCTCGGGCAGGTCGGCGCCGTTCGGGCCGGTGCCGTCCCGATCGTCGAGCTCCACATCGAGGTACTCCGCCAACGACGAGCATCCGGTCGGCAACGCCAAGCCGAAGCTCATCTGGAGCCTAGGAGCGAACCCCCTGCTGTAGGCGACGGGAAGACCCGCCCGCCGGATGGCCCGTTCCCACATCCGCGCCACGTCACGATGGCTGGTGAAGCGGACCTTCCCCGCCTTGGAGAAGCGGAACCGGACTCGCATGTCAGGCTCTCCCCTCCCCGACCGACGCGGCCAACTCGTCACCGGCCGCTACGACCGGCGGGACGCCACACGGCCTCCTGCCTGCAAAGCGTACCGGGACTCGGCCGCCGGTCGTGAGATCCTGCCCGGTCCCCTGGCTCCCACCGGCAGGAGGGGTCACCGACGCCACCACGTGCTCGACACCGGACCCGGTGCAGGCACCGCAGTCGTAGCACGGTGTCCACCGGCAGTCCTCCAACCCTCGGGTGGCGAGTGCCTCCTGCCACTCCTGCCAGAGGAAGTCCCGGTGCAGTCCGGCGGAGAGATGGTCCCACGGGAGGAGCTCGTCGGGATGCCGGTGCCGGTAGGCCACGTCCTCCAGGGTGAGCCCTTCGGCCTGGAGCGCGTCGACCCATCGGTCGAGGCGGAACTGCTCCGACCACTCCTGGAACGTGCCACCCGCCCGCCACACCCGCTCGATGACGGCGCCGATCCTCCGGTCGCCGCGGCTGGCGATCCCTTCGACGACGGTGGCTGCCGGGTCGTGCCAGCGGATCGTGAGGCCGCGGACGCCGCGGGCCGCCTCCCTGAGCAGGCAGATCTTCCGCTCTAGCTCCTCGATCGTGTCCTGACCAAACCACTGGAACGGCGTCTGGGCCTTCGGGACGAACCCGCCCACCGACGCCGTCACCGTCACCGTCGGGTGGTAGCGCCGGCCGATCTCCACGCAGGCAGCCGCCAGCTCCACGATCCCGAGGGTGTCCTCGTCGGTCTCGGTGGGGAGGCCGATCAGGAAGTAGAGCTTCACACGCCGCCACCCCTGACTGAACGCCGCGTCGACCGCGGCGTACAGGTCCTCTTCGGTGATCAACTTGTTGATCACCTGGCGCATGCGCCACGTCCCACCCTCCGGGGCGAACGTGAGCCCGGTCCGCCTCGCCCGCTGGATCTGGGCCGCGGTGCCGACCGTGAAGGCGTCGACACGGAGGCTCGGCAGGCTGATCGACAGCTGGCCGGTGCACTCCGCCCCCTCCATGACCCGGGCGACCACGTCTTCGATGCCCGAATAGTCGGCGCTGGACAGCGACGTGAGCGCGACCTCGTCGTAGCCGGTACGGGCGACACCCTGGGCGACCATGGCCTCGACCTGGGCGGCAGGCCGTTCGCGCACGGGTCGGGTGATCATCCCCGCCTGACAGAACCGGCACCCCCGCGTGCACCCGCGGAACAGCTCCACGTTCAGCCGATCGTGCACCACCTCGATGAGCGGCACCAGCTGGTGCCGGGGGTACGGCCACTCGGCGAGATCGGCGATCACCCGCTTGTCGACGCGGGCCGGTGTCTCGGGGTACCGGGGGACCAGCGCGTCAAGGACCCGGGACCCGTCCTCGTTCCGACGGTACCGGGGCTCGTAGCTCGACGGCACGTAGACGCCGTCGAGCAAGGAGAGCCGGCGGAGGAGCGCCAGGCGCGAGAAGGGCTCCGCTCCCGGTGGCGTGGGACCGATCCCCTGCCTCCAGGCGGCGAACGTCTCGGTGATCTCACCGACCACCTCCTCCCCGTCGCCGAGCACGAAACAGTCCACGAAATCGGCCAGTGGCTCCGGGTTGAACGCACAGTGCCCGCCGGCGACCACGAGGGCCTCCGACCCGGTCCGGTCCGCCGCCCGCACCGGCAGACCGGCCAGATCGATGAGGTTCACGACGTTGGTGAACACCAGCTCGGCCGAGAGGTTGAACGCCAGGACGTCGAACGCAGCGGCGGGCAGCTGGTTCTCCACGGAGAACAGCGGGACGTCCGCAGCGCGCATCTCGGCCTCCATGTCGATCCACGGCGCGTACGTCCGCTCCGCCAACGCGTCGTCACGCTCGTTCAGGATCTCGTAGAGGATCTGCAGACCCTGGTTGGGCAGACCGATCTCGTAGGTGTCGGGGTAGGCGAGGAGCCAGGACACGACTCCGTGGCCGTGCAGCGGCGACACTGCTCCCAGCTCACCGCCGATGTACCGGGCCGGCTTCGACACGCGGGCGAGAAGCGGCTCGATTTCTGGCCAGAGGGACTGCATCTCCCGCGCCATGTTACTGCGCTCCGCCAGGCCACCGGCCCGAACACGGGTTTCCCGTTCCGCCGGCCCGCCGCCGGCGCCGGCACCGGATCCCTACCGCCGGATCCCCGGCGAGCTCATCGCGCTAGGGACGGACTCGACCTGGGACGTCGGGAGCGACCAGCCCACGAGCCGCGCCGCCGGGACGGCGAGGATGGAGTTGGTGAGCGCTACCACGAGAACGATGGCCGCGTAGTCGACGTGCATCATCTGGGACTGGCCGAGCAGGACGCCCAGCATCCCGTACCCGACCTCGTAGACCGCGCTCCCCACCAGGGCGGCGGCGGTGGGGAGCCACCAGGCCGAGTCGTCGAACGCGACCGTCGACAACCCGATGGCGAATCCCACCAGGCAGCCGGTCAGCGCCGAGAGCCCGAACGGCGTGGGCAGGAACAGGTCGGCGACGAGGCCGGCGCCGAAGCCCATGAGTGCGCCCTGCCGAGGGCCGCCGATCACGCCGGCGGCAATCGCCAGGAGCACCATCACGTCGGGATGGACGCCATCGATGCGCACCCCGAGAAGGAATACCTGCTGCACCACGGCGAAGAGGACCACGACGAGGCTCACACGCGCCACCGACTGCACCGTCACAACGATGCCGTCACAACGATGCCGTCACGACGGCGGGCCCCAGAGGACCACCGAGACGTAGGCCATTCCGCCGAGTTGCGCCATCGGTCGGAGGGTGACGGACTCCTGGGAGGCCGAGGGAGCCGTCCGCGACGAGACCACTTCGGCGACGGGGATGCCCGGTGGGTACACCGCGCCCTGCAACCCGCTCGTCGTGAACACCTCCCCGCGGTGGAGCACCGTACCCGGCGGGACGAGATCGCCCGTGAGCGGCCGGCCCGACCCGTTGCCGTCGATCACGGCGAGAGCGCCGGCAGTCTTCCCGTAGGCGGCTCCCACCACCGACTGCCCGTCGGTGACCAGCCGTACCGTCGCCGTGTGGCGCTGGTCTTCGACGACCTGGCCGACCAGACCCCCGTATCCCACGACCGGCATTCCCAGCGCCACCCCGTTCGCCCGGCCGACGTCGATCCCGATCGTCGCCTCGAAGTTCGAGGCGTTCTCGTCGATCACCTCCGCCGGTACCGTCTGGAGGCTCCCGACGAACGGGAGGTGGTCCAACTCGCTGAGCTGGGCGAGCCGTTGGACCGCGTCGGAGCGTTCGGAGACCTGCTGGCGCAGCGCGCCGATCTCCTCTTGGAGCTTCTCGTTCTGGCGCTGGACGGAACCGTACTCCACACTGCCGGCAAAGAAGCTCCCGATGGGCCGGACCACGGCGTCCACCGCCGAGCGGACGGGGTTCATGGCGTCGGAGGCCACCGACTGCAGCCCGGACGTCACGCTCCCCAGCTGCCCCCGGGCATCCAGGGTGATGAGGGTGATCGACGCGAGGACCAGGATGACCAGGGTCGTCCGGGGACGGTGTTGGCGGCGTGGCTTCGCCACGGGTTGGCTACCCTGCTCCGATCGGTCAGCGAGCCGAGGAGGTGATCAACACCTGCTTGAGAGCCTCGAACTCCTCCAGGCACTGGCCACTTCCGATGGCGACGCAGTTCAGGGGATCGCGCGCCACGACGAGCGGCATGCCGGTCTCCTGTTGGAGACGGCTGTCGAGCCCGTGGAGGAGTGCGCCCCCGCCGGTCAGGACGATCCCCTGCTCCATGATGTCCGCCGCCAACTCCGGGGGGGTCCGGTCGAGGGTGACCTTCACGGCATCGACGATCGCGGCCACCGGCTCCTCGATGGCCTTCCGGATCTCCTGGGTGGAGATCACGACCGTCTTGGGAAGGCCGGTAACCAGATCGCGGCCCCGGATCTCCGCGTGCAGCTCCTCTTCCAGCTCGAACGCTGAGCCCAGCGCGATCTTGATCTCCTCCGCGGTGCGCTCGCCGAGGGCCAGGCTGTACTCCTTCTTCACGAAGGACACGATCGCCTCGTCCAGCTCGTCGCCGCCGATGCGGATCGACTGGCTGGTCACGATGCCCCCCAGCGAGATGACCGCCACCTCAGTGGTGCCGCCACCGATGTCGACGACCATGTTCCCGGTCGGCTCGTGGACGGGGAGCCCGGCCCCGATTGCCGCCGCCATCGGCTCTTCGATGATGTAGGCCCGGCGGGCACCGGCGTACTCCGCCGCCTCCATCACCGCCCGCTGTTCGACGCCCGTTATGCCGGACGGAACGCAGATGACCATGCGTGGCTTGGCGAAGCGGCGTTGGTGGACCCGGTGGATGAAGTACCGGAGCATCTTCTCGCAGATCTCGAAGTCGGCGATCACGCCGTCCTTCAGTGGCCGGATGGCCTGGATATGGCTCGGCGTCCTGCCGATCATCCGCTTCGCTTCGGCCCCGACCGCCAGCGGGCGACCGTCCTTCACGTTGACCGCCACCACCGAGGGCTCATTGAGGACGATACCCCGACCCCGGACGTACACCAGGGTGTTGGCGGTGCCCAGGTCCACCGCCATATCGCGGCCAAGCACAGCAAGTCTATTGTCGCTCATCAGAGAGATACCCTTCCGTCTGCGTTCGGGCGGGCAATCACGCACCTCCGCCGGACACCCTACGACCGGCGAGCCCCCGAGCGGAACAGCAACGCGTCGCGACGCAAGCCTAGGTGATCGCCGCGGAACGCACAAGGGCGCCCGGGCGAACGGCCGGGCCGGCTCGCCCCGCTACGGTACCCGCCGCCCGATACGGCGTCCGGGATCACCGCTCAGCTCCGTGCCAGCCCGGGGAAAAAGAGGTCGATCTCCCGGGCCGCAGACTCCGGCG
>DAHXOA010000005.1 GCA_027365145.1 Acidimicrobiaceae bacterium
GCCGAGGCCAAGGCCAAACAGCTGGCCAGCGACAAGCCCGACGAGTGGCATGGCTCCCTCGAACCCGGCGAACAGGACGCTGACCCGTAGCCGCTGACGGCCCGAGAGCCCGCCGAGGCCGACGGCTGCCGCGACCACAAAACTATCGATCCCGAGCGGGACGACAAGCGCGATGACCCGTCCCCACATCGCCTTTAGTGCGCCCGGGCTTCGTTGAACGCCCCGCGGCCCTCCTTGATCCCGTAGAAGACGATCACGTAGCCAGCCGCCGGGTCCGCCCACCACCACCCCGCGCCGGCGTTCAGGACCAGGCCGACCAGGACGGCAGCGGCCAGGTAGGCGTCGACAAGGGTAACCCGGCCCTCCGTGCGTAACACCGCGTTGTCCAGCACCTTCCCGGTGGCGACCTTGCCGTAGGCCAGAACGAGCATGACGGCAAAGCTAGCCGCGGTCCACGTGATCCCCAGGTAGGTGTGGCGGGGATGGTCGCCCACGGCTAGGAGGTAGCTGGCCTGGACCGCGATGTAGGCGGCGATGACGAAGAAGGACCAACCGATGCATCGCAGGGCCCGGTGTGCCCGGCCCGCCTCGGTGTCGGTGAGCTCCCAAATGACCACCGCGGAGGCGCCGATCTCGACGAGCGAGTCCAGCCCGAAGCCGGCCAGGGCCACCGACGACGCCGCGACTGCAGCGACTGCCAGGACGAAGACGCCGACAACGTTCCAGACCAGGGTGGCGTACTCGAACCGCAGACCTCGTCGGAGGAGCCGCCGCCGCGCCGTCGGGTCGATGATGGCCATCCGACCAGTCTGCCCGTCGAGCCGTCAGAAGATGCGGTGCAACGGTGCTCGGCTCTCAAGCCTCCTCGACGACGCGTTCGCCTCGGCGTCCGGGAACGGAGGTACGTCCGTCACGCTCCGCTGCGAGATGCGCAACCCCACCGACTGGGAGATCCACTCCGCGGCACCCGCCGTGACCACGTACGACGTCGGCGGCTACGGCTCCACCGTCACCGACTCGTCGAACACGGCAGCGGCAGATATCGGCACGGTCGCGGATGGCGGGCGTCAGGCGCTCCGGAGGACCGCGTACCACAGCCGGTCGGCCACGCCGATCGTCGCCTCCGCTACCTGGAGGTAGCGCCGGTAGAGATCCTGGGTGGCGAGCACGGCCCGGAGGTCCTCCCGCTGGAGCAGCTGCCCCATCGCCCGGCGGTAGTCGCCCTCGACGTGGTGCACGGCGCCGCTCGCCTCGTCGGCCCGGTGCCCGGCTGCTTCGGCGTCCTTCACCAGTAGTCCGAACCCTTCCACGAGCGCCCGCATCCCCTCGGCGAGGCGGTTCCCCATCGTCGCCGCACACCCATCCGGCGACCAGCCCAGTACCTCCGCCTCCCGCACCACGTTGCGGGCCTGCGTGAGCACACGGTCGATCCGCTCGGACAGCACGTAGAGGTCCTCTTGACCGATCGGCGACGACAGGGCCGCCTGGAGCTCGGTCAACAGGTATCGGCGGGCGTCGTATGCCTCGTGCTGTGCCGTCCGCACCGACTCGGCATCGTCGCTGCCACCCGAGGTCGACCACCGGGCGAACGCGTCCATGCCTGCCACACTGTGCTCTCCCTGCGCGACCAGCAGGCCGATGACGTCGGGCACCGTGGGCAGGAACAGCCGCCACCGGCTGCGACGGCCCCGGCGCACCAGCGAGGCGTTACCTGCCGATCCGGCCTCCTGGGGCCGCGGCCCTTCCCCGTCCACGGGCTGCGTGTCGCCCGTCACACCGACGCGCCCACCACGCGCCCGAACGCGATCAGCACCGCGCCGATCAGCGCAGAGGCCGGCACCGTCACTACCCAGGCGTAGACCACGGTACGCACCGTAGGCCAGTGGACGTGCCGGCGCCGGCCAGCGGCGCCCACGCCGATCATGCCGGAGGCCACCACCGTCGACGTGCTGACCGGGGCACCTAGCCACGCGGCCGCCAGTACGGTGACGGCTGACGCGCTCTGGGCTGCCAGACCGTCGGTCGGGTCGCCACGGTAGAAGCGTGACGACACCGTGCGCACGATCCGCCGGCCACCAGCGGCCGTCCCGGCAGCCAACACCACCGCCACCGTCGCCGTGACCCACAGCGGGACCACGAACCGATCCAGGTGGCCGGTCGCCACCAGGAGCGCGGTCGCCAGGCCCATCGCCTTCTGCCCGTCGTTCGAGCCGTCGGCCAGGGCCACAAGGCCGGCTGTCAGCCACGTGGCGCCGCTCAGGGGTCGCCGCGCCGACCGGGCCGCTCGACGCAGGACCCGCGCCAGGACCCGGCGCAGACCGGCCGCCGCCACCGCACCCACCATCGGTGAGATCACGATGGCAGCCAGCGTGCCGATCACGCCGTAGGGACGGAACCCGTGGAGTCCTCCCCAGCCCACGGCGTGCCACCCCCCGGCGAGCAGTGCCGCGCCCGCCAGGCCCGCCACGAGGGCGATGCTGGCGCTCACCGGGACCCCGTGACGCGTCGCGACCAGCGTGAAGCCGATGCTGGCCACCCCGCCGGCCACGTAGACGGCCGCCAGGTGGCCGGCGGGAACGTTGACCAGGCCCCGCATCGTGACGGCGACCGCCTCACCGGCCATGAAGCCGCCCACCACGTGCATCACGAAGGAGAACGCCATCACTGCCGGGTAGGGAGCCGCACGCGCCGCCAGAAGAGAGGCGCTGGCGTTCGGCGCGTCGGAGACACCCAGCATGAACGCGAAGCCGACGATGACGACCAACGCGGCGACGATCACCCCGGTCGCCGCAGACGTTGGTCGGCCGGCCCGTTCGTTCGGCGCCGGCCGGGGGGAACCCCACGGGCAGCCACAGGTGGCGAATGCCGGTTCGGAGAGAGCCCGGCTCCGGCGGCGGGCAGGGGGGTCAGTCCGGCCACCCGGTGGGATCCCCGGCAGCCCGGCCGAGCGGTACCCGCCAGCTCATCGCCGTCCCTCCCGCCGCCTCGGCCCGGAGCTCCATCGATCCGCCCAGTGCCTGAGCCCGGTCGATCATGTTGCGGATGCCGTGCCCGGCTCCGACATGCCGCGCCGGCAGACCCACGCCGTCGTCGACCACGGAGAGGTGCAGCTCGTCGGCCACCGTCAGCTCTACGGTCACCCTGCCGGCCGCCGCATGCCGGGCCACGTTGGACAACGCCTCGCGCAGCGTCACCAGCACCTCGCTGGCGGTCGCTTCGTCCACCACGGCGTCCAGCGCACCGCTGAACCGCACCGCCGGCTCGAAACCCAGGCTACGCGTCGCTCCGGCGCAGATCTCGAGCACGCGGGCACGCAAGCCTTTCCGGGCCACCGGTGCCGGCTCCAGCGCGAAGATCGTGGTCCGGACCTGGCGGATCGTCTCGTCGAGGTCGTCGATGGCGGACTGCAGGCGGTCACGGAGCGCGCCGTCGGCCAGCGGGGCCACGGCCTGCAGGGACAGGCCGATGGCGAAGAGCTGCTGGATCACGGTGTCGTGGAGGTCGCGCGCGATCCGCTCCCGGTCGGCGGCCCGTCCCACCTCGCGCAACCGGTCGTGGAGCAGCGCGTTCTCGATCGTCACGCTCACCGAGGCGGCCAACGCCACCACCAGGTCCTCGTCGGCCTCTGAGAAGGCCGGGGCTCCCTCTTTCTCCGTGAGGTAGAGGTTCCCGTACACCTGGTTCCTGACCTGCAGCGGCACGCCGAGGAACGACACCATGACGGGGTGGTGCGGGGGGAACCCCACCGAATCGGGATGCGCAGACAAGCGGTCCAGACGGAGTGGTTTCGGATCGAGGATCAAGGTGCCGAGGATGCCCGATCCCCGGGGGAACGGACCGATGGCCTCGATCGTGTCCCGGTCGATGCCGCTCGTCACGAACCGGGTCAGCCCCGTCCCCCGGTCGTCGATCACGCCGAGCGCGCCGAAGCGGGCACCGACCAGTTCCCGGGCGACCTCCACCACCCGGAGCAAGACAGCGTCCAGATCGAGGTCGTCCTGGACGAGCAGCACGCCATCCAGCAGCTCTTGGAGTATGACCGGATCCCGGATGGCGCCGTGCATCGTCCCGGGATTCTCCCACAGCCCCCCGGCTTCCGTCCCGGGACGTCGCCAATCGTTGGGAGGCAACGAGGCGAGCAGGTGCCGACACCACCGGCAGCGTGCAGACTGTCCAGATGGCCATCCGCGTCTTCCTCCTCGACGATCACGCCGTCGTGCGGTCCGGGGTCCGCCGCCTGTGCGAAAGTGCCGGCGACCTGGTCGTCGTAGGGGAGGCATCGGCCGGGCCTGAAGCGTTGGCCGAGGTCGACCTCGTCCGTCCAGACGTGGCCGTTATCGACGTCCGCCTCGGGAACGACGACATGGACGGCATCGACGTGTGTCGCGCGATCCGCTCCCGCCACCCCTCGGTGGCCTGCCTGATCCTCACCTCCTACGCCGACGACGACGCCCTGGCCCGCGCCGTGCTTGCCGGCGCCGCCGGCTACGTCCTCAAGCAGATCGAGGGCAACGACCTCATCGAGAGCGTGCGGACAGCGGCCGCTGGAGGGCGGACGATCGACGACGACACCGTGAGGAGGGTTGTCGATGGCCTCCATAGCCGGAGCAGCGCCGACGATCCCGACCGGCTCACCCCCCGCGAGCATGAGATCCTCGAGCTCATCTCACTGGGCCAGACCAACCGCGAGATCGGCGAACAGCTCTTCCTGGCGGAGAAGACGGTGAAGAACTACGTGTCGAACCTGCTCGCCAAGCTCGGCATGGCACGGCGATCCGAAGCGGCGGCGTACGCCGCTCGCGTCGCCGAGCGACACAGCGCCCGGGCCGTGGGCCGTGCCCGCGACAGGACGAACGGCCCTAGTGGCACGTAGAGCGCCGGGTCGGACTGGTATCGGCAGCAGGGGTCGGTCGTGAACGTGGTCGACCGCGACGTTGCCGAGGCGAGTGAAGGACCCCCAGCCGCGGCTCTCCTTGCCGCGGCGGAGACCGCCCTGCTCGTCGTGGTCGGCTCCCGTGGTCGGCTCCCGTGGTCGGGGGACTTCGCCGGCCTCCTACTCGGCTCGGTGAGCGCCCAGGTGGCACACCATGCCCGCTGCCCGGTCCTGATCGTGCGCTCACCTCGACCCTGACCGGCGCCTCAACCCCCCGGCGGGTCGACCCTGACCAGCGCCTCAACCCCCCGGCGGGTCGACCGGCCCTCCGAGACGACCGACGAGGAACGCCGCGCTCGACTCGAGTTCGTCCTCGGGGACCTCGCCGTGGCGGCCCAGGCGGGCGTGCAGCCGTTTGTCCCGGCTCCCGATGGCGTCGAAGAGCTCGAACGACGCGCCGCGATCGAAGAGCTCGTCGTCCCACTGGACCAGGTAGAGCACCGGGCAGCGAACCCGGGGAGCGTCGGCGTTGATCCGCTCCCTGGTCGGCCCCGTCATGCCCATCAGTCCCAGAACGGCTGCGGCGATCCGGGGCTCCCCGGCCACGAACGGCAACCCGAGGATCGTGCCCATCGACAACCCCCACCAGCCGACCGGGCCTGCGCCCACCTCCTCCAGCACCTGCAGAGCGCCGAGGGTCACGCGCCAGTCGGTGACCATGGCATCGGTCATCGTCGGGTCTCCCGACCATGCCTGGGAGAACTCCAGCAGTGCAACCGCCGCCGATGCGGCACCACCCATACGCCGGTCCCCGTGGACCGGTCCGTCGATGGCGGCGGCGGCATAGCCCGCCCGCACCACGAGCCAGCGGGCAAGCGATACGACGTACCCCTCCTCCTTCGAACCGCTCGCGCCGTGGCCGATCAGGACGAGCGGACGGCCACCATGGGCACCGTCCGGGGTCCACAGCATCCCGGGTACGGCCCGACCGGGCAGCTCTCCACCGCTCACTTCGAACGGGCGGGTGCGGACACCGCCGGTGGTACGTGCTCCGTCCAGCCACCTCAGGTTCGGCTCGCCCATCCGACGAGCGTACCGATCGCCCGGCGCCCCGATCTACAATGCGTCCTTCCCGTTCGTCGGACGACGTCGTCCGCATCGCCGGGAGGAGCGAAGGGTGCCCTGCCGCATCGGGTGCCCAGGTGACCATCGTGCCGGTCGTCACCGCCCCGGCGACGGGGGGCCACGGGCCGGGTCCGCATCGTCGGCACGCGACCAGGCAGGCAACGGCGGGCCAACGGGCTCATCTCGGCAGGAAGTGCGGATGCGCAGGAACCATCGACATGCATGGCGGACGGACCGAGAACCCTCCGCCCAGAGCCTGCCGCCGGCTCGACTCCGTGCCGTCACCGTCGTCGTTGGCGCCGTCGCCCTCGTCGTCGCCGGCTCAGCCTGGTTCTCGGTGACGGGCCGACCCAACCAGGCGACGACCACCCGGTTCATCGGTGGGTCGGTGGTCCTCGACGACGCCGAAGCCCCGGTGGCCCTGGACCTGGCCACCGGAACCCCGTCCGTCCGGTTCCAGGACATCGGCCAATGGGTCGGGAACACCGCACCGGGTCACGTCGACGCCGTGGAGATGTCGGGTGCCACCCTCCTCGTGAACGACCAGACCGGGACGTTCAATTACCTGGGAAGAGACAACCTCATCGTCCGACCGGATGGCAATGGGATCGCGCTCCCGAGCCCCCCGTTCCCCGTCGTCGCCGCCACGGCAGTCGCCCGCTCCTCGTCCGCCTACATCGTCCAGGAGGGCGCCGACAGGTCGGCGATCTCCCTCCTCGATGCCGGGACGCTGCGCACCGCGCAGGCGCCGTCCTCAGGAGTGGGTTCCGCCTCGCCGGTCCAGTTGGGCGGGGCCGCAGACGTACCCGCCCCCATCGCCTCGGGCGCGGGTGCGGGCGCGGGTACCGTGGCCGTGGCCGGTGGTGACCTGTGGATGGTGACGGGGGCGGGCAACGGGACCCGGGTGCGAGCCTTCGCTCCGAACCGGCTCCCCGGCCACCCCCTGGTCTCCCTGGGTGCATGGCAGACTGCAGGACTCTCCGCCGTCGCCGTGGGCGATCCTGCGCCCGACGCACCGCAGGACGTCGTCGTGGCCACGTCGACGTCCATCCGGGTGTTCTCCCGGGTGAGAGGGTCGGAAGGAGCGGAAGGAGCGGTGACGGCCGTCCGAGCTCGCGTCCGCGTCGGAGGGCTTCCGGCGGCGACCGCCATCGTCCCCGTCCGCGACGTCCCCGGTCACGCCGACTTCGTCTACGAGCACGGCGCATCCTCGACGCTCGTCACCATCGGGCTGAGCGCCAAGGGCCAGGGCCACCTCCAGTCCGTCGTCCCGCTCGCCCTTCCGCCCGGCGCGCACCTGACCGATCCGGTCGACAACCGTGGGATCATCTACGCCATCGGCACCGACCAGACGTCGACACCGCCGCTCGTCACCGTGGACCCGGCGACCGGGACGACGTCCCTCCTCGGAGGCATCTCGCACTACCCGGTCGAGGCCGGCGAGGCACCCAGCTTCGACGACGGCCCCGAAGTGCTGTCGGCAGGTCCACGGGTGGTGTTCAACAACCCGCAGAGCCAGCTCGGTGTCGTCGTGTTCACCGACGGTTCTCGGCCACCCGCCGTGTTCTCCAAGTCGTCGGGCGTGGCCATCGATCCGGCTGCCCCTCCGGGTGCCGCCCCACCGAGCAGTCGTCGGGCGCCCGCCACCCACTACGCACCGGCGCCAGCGCCCCCGTCGACGAGCGCCATCCAGCCCCTCGACCTGAAGATCCAGTGCCTCAACACCACGCAGAAGCCGCTCGTTCCCCAGATCACGGCAGCCACGCCTTCGACGCACTCCGTCGTCGTCGACTGGACGTACCCACCCCTCACCGACGACGAGTGCGAACCGACGTCCTATGTCGTGTCCGCCACCTCCGCCGCTGGCGGTGTCGAACCGCCGGCGCAGGGCGCGGTGGTCGGGGGCGGAGGCACCATGTCCGACGTCTACACCGGCCTCCGCTCCGACACTCCCTACCGTTTCGTCGTCACCGCCTACATCGGCAGTGCCTTGAACGCCACACCGTCACCACCCTACGACGTGACCACGTCAGCCCAGGGCCCAAACGCGCCGCTGCAGGTCACGGCCACTGCCGGCGCGCCGGGCGGCTGGACGGTCCAGTGGACCTCGTGCCCGCAGTCGTCGTGCACCGACAACGACCCGGTCCAGACGTGGGAGATCACGTCGACCTACTGCAGTGGATCTGGTTATGCGGGGTCGACACCCGCGCTGTCGGTGCTCGACAACGGGGCGACGTCGCAGTCGGCCTTCGTCCCGTTCGCCGACCCGTCCGACGCCGGAAGCGGCTTCGGCTTCACCGTCTACGGGACCGGGGCCGACGGGCTCCAGGGCGACCCCCGGACGGCGTCGGGTTGCCCGATCGGTTGGACGGCCCCCGACACCGCGCTCATCGCCACCCCGACGACCACCGCCACGCTGACACCGACCGGCACCGTGGACGCGTCGGTCTCGATCGAACCGGTGAGCGGCGCCACCAGCCCGGAGGCGTTCGGGAGCGCGACGCCGCGGTTCACCTACACCCTTTCGCTCGACGGGTCCGACGTGGCCGGGCCCACCGCTGCGAGCGGTGACACCACGCACACCTTCACCGGACTTACCCCCGGCGCCGGGAACCGCTACGCCGTGGCTGTCTCCGTTGCACCCTCGGAGGACCCCGCCGACGCCGCCGAACTGGTTTCTCCCTTCGTACCCGTCACCGTCCCGTGGCCGGCGGGCGTGGCCGTCTCGTCCGTGGTCGGGAACGTCGATCCCGACGTTCCCGGCAGCCCGGGGCCAGACAGCGGTTCGGTGGACATGACCCTGGCCGACCTCTACCCGCCACCTGGCTCGGCCGGCACCCCGGTGATCGTGGCCGCACCCACCATCACCTGCGGAGCCACCCGGGTTCCCCACCTCCCCACGGCTGTTCCGGTCACCCGGACCGGGACCGGGACCGGGGGCACGGTCGCGGTCCCCATGGACGATCTCGTCGACGAGGGCGGCCCCGACTGCGAGCTCGGGCTCTCTCTCACCGACACGTCCGGTTACTACGGGGCGAGCGATACCGTGCCCCCGGCCCAGTTCTCCGTCGGCACTCCCCTTCTTGCCAGCCCGGCACCGTTCGCGGCCCGGTCGACGACCGGCACCGGCCTGGGAGCCGTGCCTCTCGGGGACGCCTCGGTGCAGGTCTCCGACACCGGCACCGACGGCCGGGGTCAGGGGACGATCACGGTCTCCATCGCCGGTTCCGGGTACCCTCCGGCATGCACCGACATCCCCACCACGCCGCCTGGCTCGGCGGCGAACGGGGACGACGTGAGTGGGTTCACCGTCGATGCCGACGTGCAGCCGTGCCTCGACGCTCTTGCCGCCACGACCTCGCCCCCACGCGAGGCCTCCTTCGTGGTCACCGTGTCGTGGACCTACCTCGGCGCGGTCCAGGTCTACACGCTGCCCGCCGTCGGGTTCCCGGTCGCCGCTCCGACCGGTGGGACCGGGAGCGGGAGCTGCACCAAGCCCGCCGTCACCTCGTTCAGCCCGACCAGTGGCCCGGGGGGCGGGGGGACCGTCGTCGTCCTCACCGGCTGCGACCTCTCCGGCGCGACGGCGGTCACCTTCGGCCCCACACCGGGGACCTCGCTCGTCGTCGGAGCCTCCGGATCGAGCCTGGAGGTGACCACCCCGGCCGGGAGCGGGTCGGTTCCCGTCACGGTCACGGTCCCGTCACCGACCGGTTCCGGGACCCTCGCGCTCACACCGACCGCGCCGTTCACGTACACGCCACCAGGATCGTGAGCCGTGCCCGCCGATGACAGACCCAGGCAGCCGAGCCTGCCCGAAAGGACCACCCGGTGACCGACACCTCCCACCACGCCCCGTTCGCCCAACGCTTCGAGCAGGTCGTCGCCAACGTGGCCCGCGTCATCCAGGGTAAGGAACCCGTCATCCGCCAGGCAGTGGTCTGCCTGTTGAGCGGCGGGCACCTGCTGGTGGAGGACGTGCCGGGGGTCGGGAAGACGACGCTGGCCCGGGCCCTCGCCCACTCGGTGGACCTCTCCTGGAACCGGATCCAGTTCACCCCGGACCTCCTCCCCACCGACGTCACCGGCGTCACCATCTACAACCAGTCGACGGCAGCCTTCGAATTCCGGCACGGGCCGATCTTCGCCAACGTGGTCGTGGCCGACGAGATCAACCGCGCCTCCCCGAAGACGCAGTCCGCCCTGCTCGAGGTGATGGAAGAAGGGACGGTCACGACCGACGCCGTGATCTATCCCGTGCCGCAGCCGTTCATGGTCATCGCCACCCAGAACCCGATCGACATGGAAGGCACGTACCTCCTTCCGGAAGCCCAGCTCGACCGGTTCCTCATGCGCATCTCCGTCGGCTATCCGGCTCCGGAGGCCGAGGCCATGGTGCTACGGACGCAGAAGGACAACGCCACCGTGGACCAGCTTTCCTCCGTCATGGCCCTGCGCGAGCTCGACGCCATGATCGCCGATGCCAAGACCGTCCAGGTTGCTCCGGTCCTGGAGCGCTACATCGTGGCGATCTCCCGCCACACCCGGGAAGCTCCCGAGGTCCGCCTCGGGGTGTCCCCCCGGGGAAGCCTCGCGCTCCTGAAGGCGTCGCGCACGACAGCGGCGGCGGCCGGCCGCTCCTTCGTCACCCCCGAGGACGTGAAGGTGATGGCTCCGAGCGTCCTTCCCCATCGGATCATCCTCCAGCCGGAGGCCGAGCTCCAGGGACACACCCCGTCCGAAGTGGTCGTCCGCGCCCTCCAGACCGTGCCCGTGCCCCGCCGCGCCGACGCCTGAGCCGTGGGCGACAGGAAACCGGGGCCACGCCCATGACCCGGACCGGGCAAGGAGCGCTCGCCATCGGGATCGTCCTCCTGGTCGGAGGCATCGTGCTCGCCTGGCCGGCAATCGCCGTACTCGGTGCCGTGCCGCTGGCGCTGCTGGTCGTCGCGCTCGCCTTCGTGCTCCGGCGGCCCCAGCTCCGGATCGGTCGGCAGATCCACCCCGCCCGCGTCGCCAAGGGGCTGCCCGCCATCGCCTACCTGGAGCTCACCAACGAGGGCCGTGGCACCATCCCCACCACCGTGGCCCGCCAGCCGTACGGAGCCACGACCGTGCAGACGGTCCTGCCCCGGCTGCTCGGCGGTCAGCGGGGCGTCCGGGCCTACCGGCTCCCGACGACCCGGCGGGGGATCTACGAGATCGGCCCGGTCGAGGTGATCCGCTCCGACCCCTTCGAGCTGCTCCGGATCACCCAGCGTCATGCCGGCACCGACCGGATCTGGGTCCACCCTGCCATCCTCCCGTTCCAACCGATCCCCTCGGGGATCACCCGTCATCTGGAGGGCCCGACGTCAGACACGTCGCCGGAAGGGACGATCACCTTCCACCGCCTCCGGGAGTATGCCCTCGGCGACGACCTCCGCATGGTCCATTGGAAGACGACGGCAAAGACCGGCCAGCTCACCGTCCGTCACAACGTCGACACCTCGCAGCCCTCCACCGTCGTCCTCCTCGACGTGCGGCCGTCTGCGTACTCGGGGGACACCTTCGAGCTGGCCGTGGACTGCGCCGCGTCCGTGGCCGCCTGTGCGTCGGCCGGGAAGGCGCCGGTGCAGCTCCGGACCTGCACCGGTCACAACGTGGGTGGACCCACGGACAGGGACCCCGGAGCCGTGCTCGACTACCTCACCACCGTGGCGCTGGATCCCACCGGCACCTTGGAGGCGGCGCTGGGCCGCCTCCGTCGTGAGCGGGGAGGCACCGGGTTGGTGGTGGTGACCGGAGCACCGGCCCCCGAAGACCTGGTGGCAGTGGCCCGGCTCCGTCGCCGATTCGGCCGCCTGGTGGTCGTCGCCATCACCCGCGCGCCCACCGACCTCCCCTGTTACCCCGGCGTCACGGTCATCACGGCCGGCACCGGCCAGGAGCTGGCCGCAGCGTGGAACCTCGAGGTGGCCCGATGACCACCACGCACCCGACCAGCGACGCGGCACTGGCGCTGGTGGCCGTGACGTCGACCTTCCTTGCCGCCGGCCCCTGGCTCCGTGCCTTTCCCCTCGACTCGGCGCTCCCACTCCTCCTCGGCGCGTCGGTCCTGAGCGTCGTCGTGCCCTTCGCCGCCGCACGGTCCTCCCGTGCTCCCACCCTCCTGGCCACCGCGGGCTCGGCCGTGCTGCTCGTGGTCTTCCTCCTCGTCGCCGTGGTCCACGATCCGACCCGTCCGGCAGAGCTCGTGGAGGGAATCACCCAAGGGACGTCCAGGCTCCTGTCGACGGCGCTCCCCATTGTCCAGCCCCGGTGGATGCTGGTGCTCCCGGTCGCGCTGTGCTGGGTCACGGGGACGGCAGCGAGCGAGCTAGCCCGTCGGCTCCGAGCTCCGGGGTGGGCGATCGTCGTCTGGATGGCCGGTGTCGTCGTGGCATGCGCCCTCACCACCGGTGGAGGACGGGCCGACCTGGCAGCCACCGTTCCGCTCACCGTCAGCTGCGGGCTCCTCGTGCTCGTCGACCGGTGGCGTTCGGCTGCTGCGGGCGGCGGGTGGGGACCAGACACCGTGGCCGGCGCCAACGACGCCCGACCATGGGGGCCGGTCCGCTCCGTTGCCGCCGGTGCCGCGCTCCTGCTTCTCGTCACGGCGGCGATCGCCGTCGGGCTCCCCGCCGCCCCCGCCCTCCGGGGCGTGCCGGTGGCCTTCCACCGGCAGCCGGACCTCCATCTCCTCCAGCCGATCGCGCCTCCTGTCGCAATGGCCGAGCTCCGCTACGGCATCGACGGCCCAGAGGCCACCCCCATCTTCTCCGTTCGGACCTCCGTGACCGTCCCCGCCTACGTGACGGTCGCCGTCCTCGACACCTACACCGGGTCGGGCTGGACCCTCGGCGACACCTTCCGGCCGTCCGGCGGGACGATCCCCGACCCGGACGGACCGGAGAGCCCGGGTCCCGGTCCCACTCCCCGTCGCGGGGAACGCCCGCTCGCGACGCGGACCGTCACCTACGTCACCGTTCGCCACTCGCCGGGGCTTCCCTGGATGGCGTACGTCGGTCGACCGGAGGCGGTGTCGGGGATCGACGTGGCGTTCGACCCCCGGTCGGGCATGATCCTGCCCTCGGGCCCCCTCGCGAACGGCGAGCGGTACACCGTGACCTCGGAGACCCCGACCCGGACCCTGGCGTCCCTCCGGCCCACCGCGCTCGCCCGGGGGATCGGGGCGAGCGACGATCCCGCCGACCTCGACGGCTGGCAGGGGGAGTCTGCCGATCTGGCCACCTACGTGCAGGAGCTCGCCACCGACATCGGGCGGTCGCCGGCGCCGTCGCTCCGGTTCCTGGAGGCCGTGGCCGCCTACCTGCGGACCGAGGATCGCCAGATCGCGCCCCCGGCCGACGCGGCGACCCACGGAGTGCCGCCCACCGGATCAGATGCCGACTTCTACGGGACCTCGTTCGCTGCGGTCGCCGGCGCCGTGATGTCGAGCGCCCATCGCGCCACCCCCGAGCAGTTCGCGACCTTCTTCGTCCTGCTGGCCCGGTCGCTCGGCATCCCGGCTCGGCTCGCCACCGGCTACCGGGTGGTGGGTGCCGACGGAAGCGCCGCCTCCCTGCGCGCCGGGCACTCCACCACCGTCACGGCGGGCGACGCCTGGACGTGGGCTGAGGTCCCCGTGGCTGGAACCGGATGGGTCATCGTCGATCCCACTCCTCACTCGACCGGTGCCGCGCCCCCGACACCGGCACGTGCATCCGCCCCGGCCGCCACCCCACCCCACCAGGCCCATGCCGTGAGCACACCGGGCGCTGCCGGCCACGCCCTGGCCCCTCGCGTCCGTCTCCGTCGTCCGCTGCCGGTCCCCGGGCACCCCTTCCCGCTCGGTCTCGCTGTCGGTGGCGGCACGATCGCCGTCGCGCTGCTCGCCCTGGCGACGGTCGCCGCCACCAAATCGCGCCGCTGCTGGCGCCGGCGCCACGCCGCCGCACGCGGCTCACGGGTGGAGGGGGCGTGGCTGGAGACACTGGACCGGCTGGACGAGGCGACGCTGACCGGACTGGGTGCGCTGACCGGTGTGGAGATCGTGGACCGGGTCCAGGTCCGGCTCGGCCCTGACGTCGCCGGGCCGGTGGCGACGATCACCTCCTTCGCGGAGGTAGCGGTCTTTGCCGGCGAGTCTGCCCTGGCGCCCGATGCGGGCGAGATCGTCTGGCAGGCTCACGACGCCATGCGGCTGGCCATCCGACGCCGACAGCGCCCCGGTGCGCGCCTGGCCGCGATCGTCAGGACATCGCGTCACCACTGGGGCTAGGGTACCCGGAGCGGGTCCCCACACGCCCTCGATTCCCCCTGTGGTCGATCAGCCGCCGCTGGCGGGCGGGGGATTGGGCGGGCCCAGGCAACCGGCCCGAGCACCCTCAGGACTCAACGGGCAGGTGGGTCTTCTCGCGGCCGGCGGCGGAAGACGCCCGAGACGCCCCTCTTCCCTTCGGCTTTCCTTCCCTCCGGTGCAGGGATATCCATTCCGGGCGCCTGCCGGCTCGGTCGGACAGGAGGCGGGCCGGAGCCTGGACGGGGTGCCCGGACGTCTGCAACCGGCGCCTCGTCTGCAACCGGCGCCTGGCTCGGTGGTGGCACCGGCACCGGGACGGCGGCCAGCGGTGCGAACGGTGGCAGAGACGAGGAGCCGCGCGAGAGCGGCAGGGCCACACCGGTGTGGGCTGTTCCACCGTCGAGTGGAACTGGTCGTGTCCCTGGTACGCGTGGCGGACGCGCCGGATCGTAGAAATGCGGTGTCACGCCGGGGAGCGCCTGTCCCAGCCGGGCTCCACGTCGAGGCGCTTCCTCGCCACCGGCACGGCTATCGCTCTGGTCGAGTTCGTTCCACTCCTGCCCCCCATCGGCCGAAGCCCGGGCATCGTCCCCCGCCGCCGACACCGACCCCTCGGGTCCAGGCCGGGTGAACCTCCCACCGAAGCGCCGGCCCGCCGACGCCGGAACCTGGGTCGTGCCGTCAGGAGCCGCCGGCCCGTCCCCATCGTCGAGGGGCCTGTCGTGGTTGCCGGGTCCGGATCCCACCGCTGGGGTCGCCGCCCGTTGCGCACTCTCGATGGCGTCCCACTCCAGCCGCCGGCCTGGAGCGGGCGCCGGTTCCGGATCTGCCGTCACCGGGGCTCCGCCCGCCTGTCCGCACCGGCGGCACTGCTTCTCCCCGACCATGACCACGTGCCCCTTCGCACACGGGTGTCCGGCGATCACCGCCTCCGCGCCGCGGTCCGGTCGTGCCGGAGCCGGGTCTGGAACGGTGCCTTGACCGCCGCCGCCCACCCCTCGAGAGGCACCCGGGATCCGGCGCAGGACCTCACCGTGGAGATCAGGGAGGACCTTCGGGGCGGCATGGCCGGCACTGCCGTCCACGAACCGGAGGGGCGCCTCGGTGGCGGTCAGATCGTCGATGGGCACAGCCTGCCTGTCCTCGGGGTGCGGCCCGCGCCGATCGGGCCCCACCTCTGCCATCGCCCCACCCAGGTCCGCCACTACCGGTTCGGAGATGGGCAGTGACACGGGTACCGCCACGTCCGCGGGAGCTGCTGATGCCGGGAGTGCGGTGCCGTTGTCAACGTGTGGATGGCCGAGGACGGCATACGCCGTCCTCGGCCATCCCTGCTGCGATTCGATCGCGCACAGCGCCTCGGCGAACGCCTTCATCGACGTGGGACGCTCGGACGGATCCTTTGCCATCGCCTGGACCAGGAGATCCGAGAGCGTCATCGGCACGCCGTCGCGCATGAGTGGCTCCACCGGATCACGCAAGATCCGGAGGATCACCGATGCCGGCGCCTCTCCGTCATAGGAGCGAAACGCCGCACGGCCACTCATGAGCTGGTACAAGGAGGACGCCAGCTCGTAGACGTCGGTCGCGGCGGACGCGCCCGAGCCCTCCAGCAGCTCGGGCGCGGCATGGCGCGTCGTGAACGCGAATATTGCTGCCGTCGTCTCGGTGGACGACTGGAGCCGGGCCAGACCGAAGTCGGCAAGTGCCGGCTCGTCGTACTCGGTCACCAAGATGTTCTGTGGTTTCACGTCGCGGTGGAGCACGCCGGCTCGGTGCGCCGTCTCCAACGCGCCGGCGATCTTGATCGCGACCGACACCGAACGACTCGGAGCCAGGGGGCCTTCGGCTCGGACGCGATCGGCGACCGATCCCCGACAGAGCTCCAGGACGAGCACCGGCATCCCCTGGGGGGTCGCGAACGTCCGGTAGAGCGTCACGATGTTCGGATGCGAGCTGAGGGGGCCGAGCGCCATGGTCTCGCGCCGGAACGAGTCGAGCGCGTGCGCCGAGACTTCGTGCACGGTGAGGAGCTTCAGCGCCACCGTGCGATCGGTGTCGACCTCGCGGGCGCGATAGACGGAGGAGAACCTCCCGCCGCCGATGTGGGTGACGTCGACGAAACCCGGGAAGAGATCACTCTGGACGCCGGCTGATCTCCGCCTCAGCCGCACGCTACGAGCCGATCCCGTTCGGTGCCCGTGACGCCCGACCGGGCCCACTGCCGTGCCGCGCAAGAAGACGATGCGCCCCTCCCTCCCGTCCCCAGCCGATCCCGTCCACCGCTGGAAGTGTACTCCCCGGGTCCGACGGCGTCCCCACCCCCCCCCCCGCAGGCTGCTACGCCCAGGCCGGTCGCACAACCACGCCGTGGGCACCTCTGGACCGGCCGCCGACACACCCGGCCGACTACGCCGGTGACGCCACCAACACCGTGCGTTGGATGAGGATGCCCCTGAACCCGCCTACAGTGGGCGCGTCACCGCGGTGAGACGGGCTCCTTCGTCGGTCACCGCGCGTTGCGGGTGTAGCTCAATGGCAGAGCCCCAGCCTTCCAAGCTGGTCATGCGGGTTCGATTCCCGTCACCCGCTCTCGGATACTGGCAGGTCAGAGGGTTGCAGTCGAACAATGCCGAGGTCGTAGCGGATGGGCGTGCAACATACGTGCAACAGCTTCGTCGAGTCCTGGACTCCAGACCTCCTGACATGGTGTCGTCATCCGTAGGTGGTCAGTCCGGCTCTTTGACCGAGTAGACGAGCGTGAGGTCCGTTCCTGGGTAGGTGGTCCTGGTGGCGGTGAGCTCCTGGCAGAGCCCGGCGATGGCCCGGCTGCGCCGAGGTGCCGAGAGCGGATCGAGACGGACGTGGAGTTCGCCCCCGACCACTTGTAAGTCGGCTGGAGAGGAGAAGACTTCGCGTACGAGTGTGCGGGCCTCGTCGTCCGCCCGGGCGTAGTGGGGACCGACCAGTCGGGCGAGGGCGGATTCGGCGTTGTAGGTCGCCATCCGGATGGCATCGTGGATCCGCTTGCGCTCGGGGGCGAGCCGGACCGAACCGGGTCGAGCCTCGCCGAGGGGCACCCGGGCGGGGAAGGCCCGTGCCGCCGTGGCCAGCTCGTCGATATGAGCTGTTGCATCGGCGAAGGCGCGGGTGATCGCACCATCGGGAGGCCGCCCGGCGAGCGAGTCCTGCCCCCGGTTGGCTTGTGCGGTCGTCAGGCTTCGTCGTGCCTCGCCCAGTCGGCGATCGGCCTTCCTGCGGGCGGGGTTGGGGACCATGCGCTCCCTGTCGTCGTCGATTGTGGCGTAGGTGTCGAGCGCGTCGAGTCCGTAGTGGGCGCGCATGTAGCGGAAGAAGTTCTCCTGGTTCCACCGGGAGAACATGAGATGGGCGATGGCGGCCGGATCCTTGTCACGCCGCGTCGTGAGCACCTGGGTCTGATGGCCGGTCTCGGGGTCGAGCCGGGTGATCTGGCGACAGGTGAAGCGCTTCTTGCCCCCCTGATAGGCGATGGTCACCCGAGAGTCGGCCAACAGGTAGTGGTGCTCGTGTCCGGTGGCATCGGTGTGCACGTGGGGGCGGAACGAGCCTGCCGGCTCTGGTGCAGCGGGCTTCTTCGGGTAGGTGAGGATGTAAAAGCCGGCAAGGTCGAGCTCGGAGAACGCCTTGGGCGACCACCCGCCCCGGTCAAAGCAGATGGTGGGGCGGGCATCTGGCCCGACGTGTGAGCGGACCTTGTCGGCCACGAGCTTCAGCTCGCCGACCAGGCTCGCCCCAGGGGTGGCCCCCCACACGAGGATCCCATCTCCGTGGGCATCGCAGACCCAGGTGTCCAGCTCAGGGGGCATGGACAGCCGGATGCGGGCCACGCGGGCCTTCCCGACCTCCCGTCCTCCGCGATACGCGCTCACATGGCCGTCGACGTAGAAGATGGCGGTGGCAACCTCGTGGGAGGTGATGTGCCGTCTGGCCAGCTGGTCGAGTAGCTGGTCGGCTCTCCACAGCTTCGCCAACTCCTCGATGCGGCGCCGGACGGCGTTCACCTCGGGGCCCCGGTCGAGCCCGAGGAGGCGCCCGAGGTCGGTGGGGCTGATCCTCGTGAACCCTTCGGCCCGTACCTCGCCGAGGAGGCAGGCAAAGACGATGGAGCAGAACAACGAACGCAAGGAGTAAAAGGAGTAATAGGCCGCCTTGCGGGCACCATAGATCCCAGTTGCGATCTCCAACAGGCCGGTGGCACCAAGGGCGGGCAAGATGAGCAGGGCTCCAGCCGAGGGAAGTGAGGCCCCCTCACAGATCACCGGCAACGCGTCATCGAGCAGCCAGAAGCGTGCCGCGGCCCGCTCGGGGGAACGATCGACCGGGCGAGCCAGGGCCACGAGCTCACCGCTGTCAGGTGGCTCCGTCGCTGCATCGTCGAGCGCGTCGGGAACGACCCCCGGATCTGAGTCGGTGTTGGCCGGAGTGCCCGTGACCCGGCGGATCGTGGCCGTCGACACGCCCGTTCGTGCTGCGACCTCGGCCAGCGACAGACCCGAGGCACGCAGGTGGGCGATCTCTTGACGCTTGGCCTCCTTCACCTTGGAGGGACCCTTGGGGCCGGGACGATCGTTCATCAACGAGGGGCACCGCCGGCCTCGTAGATCGAGCGCCACCGCACCAGTGAGTTCTCGTGCACGGAGAAGGCGTCGGCTACCTGGCGCTGGCGTGCTGCCTTGGAGTTCACGACCTGTACGGCAGCCAGGCGGCGGGCGGCGGGATCACCTGCTCGCCAGCACCATGCCGCCATCCCCCACAAGAAGACCGAGCCATTGCCCTCCGTGTCTTCAAGGAAGGCCACTCCATCGGCGATATGCGAGGAGCCCGCAAAGGCCACTGGCGACGGTTGCATCGCCCCCATCCTGGCTGTTGCAACTGCCACGATCCGACCTCCCGGGATCAATATTCTCTCACTAGAGATTATGTCATATCCAGGACCCAAAGTGGCGGATCGTCGCAGCTCAAATGGACTAAAGGCGGTCCTATGTCAGGAGGTCTGGTGTCAGTCCTCACTCCGACATGATGGTGACGCCCGGTTCGCCATCGCCCCATGGGCCGCAACACAGGACGAACGTCGCTGTCTGCGAAACGGGCGCACGCGGCGTGTTCGGCACCCGCCAGAGCCGAAGCAGCTTGCGGGCGCCACCGCCGGTGACCTACTCCCCTGACGGCCGTCCCACAGCTGCTCGTGGGCCATCGATCAAACGAGTTCGATCGTGCAGGGCAAAGTAGGTTCCCGACTCAAGCGGGCGTCTCCCGTGATAAGCGGTACGTCCAAGAGGGTCGCAAGGGCCACGTAGAGGGCATCGTAGAAGCTCAGGCTGTGCCGCCACGTCCAAGCCAGCTCCTCCAGCGGACCGACGTGAGGGTAGCGGTGGTCGACGAACACGCGTGCGGCCCGCAAAGCCTGTAGGGCCTCATGCGCGCTGAGACGACCATCCCGCTCATGACGGCGGAGCACGTTGCCGACTTCCGCATCGATCAGGTGGGGGGCATGCAGGCGGACTTCCTTCAGCCGTGCTCGCAGGGCTGACGCACCATCAGTCTTACCAGCCAATGCCAGGACCAGCGCCGATGCATCGAGCACACACTCTGTCACCGCCGATCGGCGGCGAGGTCGGCCAGGGCGGACTCACGAGTTGCACCTGGAGTGTCGTAGCTTGCCAGGGTCGCTTCGAGCGCCACCAGCACTTCCTCGGTAGTGGGATGGCCGGCGAAGTCGACCACCCAGTCACGCATGTAGGACTGGATCGATCGGCCGGCAGTCCGAGCGCGCTTGCGGATCACCTCATAGGCATCCTCAGGGATCTCTCGTATCTGGATAGTCGCCATAGCGCAAGTATAGCGCTATGGCACACACGGGTCCCACTGGCGGACCGTCCACGTCGGATCGCCGGAAGGGGCCGCCTCCCGGTCCCCCTGTTGCGTAGCACCGCTCCGCCCGCACGTCTCGCCGAGGCCGCGATCCGACCGGAGCGGGGGTGGCGACGCGAGAGATCGGAGTGCACCACCTTGGAGATGCACCCCCCTGAAAAGCCGCTTTCGGGGCCGGCCTCGAACGGGCCGGCCCCAAGGTGTTCTGGTCGGAGCGGTGTAGAAGAGCCGCCTTTTGAGGGGCCCGTTCCGGTCCCGGGTCTACGTGACCGCACTGCTGGTACATCTGGTACATCTGGTACATCGGTTCCCGCGTTTGGCCGTCCCGCCGGAGCGGAC
>DAHXOA010000008.1 GCA_027365145.1 Acidimicrobiaceae bacterium
CGAGCGCGGCCTCACCCTCTCGGGTGGACAGCGCCAGCGGATCGCCCTGGCCCGTGCCATCCTCGCCGATCCCCGCATCCTCGTCCTCGACGACGCCACCAGCGCCGTGGACGCGCGGATCGAGGAGTCGATCCACCACGCCCTCGGCGATGTCATGGGGGACCGGACGGTGCTGCTCATCGCCCATCGGCGGTCGACGCTCCATCTGGCCGACCGCATCGTCGTGCTCGACGAGGGCAGGATCGCGGACCAGGGCAGCCACGACGAGCTCCTGGCCCGGAGCCCGGTCTACCGCTCACTGCTGGAGGGGCTGGACGAGGAACAGGCGATCCAGGCCGGAGATCGGATCGAGGCGTTGGCGTCACTGTCGGCGGGGAGCGACGGGGCGGGGGTCACGGCCTCCGCGTGGGACGCCGGAGCAGCTACCGGCACGGGCAGTCGGGGGACCACGGCGCGGGCCTTCGGCGGGCCGGGCATCGGAGCCGGGCTCGGGGGTGGAGGGGGGGGACACGGGTGGCGGATGAACCTGGCGCCGACCCCGGAGCTCCTGGCACGTGTGGCCGCGCTCCGTCCCGTACGGGACCACGCCACGCTCGACATCGAACAGGAGTCACAGCGGGACCGCCACTTCAGCCTCCTGCGGCTGTGCCGCGAGTTCACGCGCCCGCTCTCGTTCGGCCTCGTCCTGGTGGTCCTGGACGCCCTCGCCGGCCTGGCCGGGCCCATCCTGGTGAAGACCGGCATCGACGGGGGCGTGGCAAAGGGTTCGACCGCCGTGCTCTTCGTCGCGTCCGCCATCTTCCTCGTCATCACGTTGGCCGACTTCGTCGACGAGATCGGGGAGACGTTCGTCATGGGCCGGGCAGCCCAGCGGGTCATGCTGTCACTGCGCATCCGCATCTGGGCCCAGCTCCAGCGGCTCTCCCTGGACTACTACGAGCGCGAGATGGCCGGGCGGATCATGACGAGGATGACCACCGACGTCGACCAATTCGAGTCGCTGATCGAGAACGGGCTGCTCTCCGCCCTGGTCTCCATCGTCACCTTCGTCGGGGTCGGCGTGGCGCTCCTGGTCATCAACCCCGAGCTCGGCCTGTGCACGCTGTCCGTCGTCCTCCCGCTGGCCATCGCCACGTCGGTGTTCCGCAAGCGCGCCGCCCGGCTCTACGACCAGGCACGGGAACGGATCGCCATCGTCAACGCCGACTTCCAAGAGAGCCTCTCGGGTGTGCGCGAGTCGCAGGCCTACGTGCACGAGGACGCCACGAAGGCCCAGTTCCACCGGCTCAATACCAACTACCTGCGGACCCGCGTCGCGGCCCAGCGGCTTGTGGCGCTCTACTTCCCCTTCGTGCAGTTCCTCTCCGGGGGAGCGGACGCCATCGTCCTCGGCGTCGGTGCCGGGCTGGTGGTCACGGACCACCTGCCCACCGGGGTGCTGATCGCGTTCATCCTCTACGTCGACATGTTCTTCTCCCCCGTCCAACAGCTATCCCAGGTCTTCGACTCCTGGCAGCAGACCCGGGTATCGGTCGGGCGCACGGCTGACCTCATGCGCCTCGATCCCCGCACGCCGCCGGCCGACGAGCCGGTGGATCCGGGGCGACTGCACGGCGAGATCGAGCTGGATCACGTCCGCTTCTCCTATCCGATCGCCCCGCCGCGACCGGGTGCACCGGGCGGTGAACGGCGGGGCCCGTCGGACCCGAGGTTGCTGGTGAGCGCCGATTCGGGCCGCGCCAAGCCCCCCGAGGCCATCCGCGGTATCGACCTCCGGATCGAAGCCGGGGAGACGGTTGCCCTGGTCGGCGAGACCGGGGCGGGCAAGTCGACGGTCATGAAGCTGCTTGCCCGGTTCTACGACCCCGACGACGGCGCTGTCCGGGTCGACGGCCACGATCTCCGGACGCTCGACCTCCAGGCCTTCCGCCGGCAGCTGGGCTACGTGCCCCAGGAAGCGTTCCTGTTCTCAGGATCGATCCGGGACAACATCGCCTATGGCCGGCCTGAAGCGAGCGACGCCGAGGTGGAGCGGGCGGCCCGGGCCGTCGGCGCCCACGACTTCATCGCCACCTTTCCCGGGGGGTACCTCCACGAGCTCACCGAGCGGGGTAGGTCGCTGTCGGCCGGCCAGCGCCAGCTGATCGCTCTCGCCCGCGCCGAACTGGTCGACCCGGTGATCCTCTTGTTGGACGAAGCGACGTCCAACCTCGACCTGGCCACCGAAGCCCGGGTGGCAGCAGCCATGCGCAGGGTGTCGCTCGGCCGGACGACGGTCGTGATCGCCCACCGGCTCCAGACGGCCCAGGCCGCCGACCGGATCGCCGTCCTCGATGCCGGCACGGTCGTCGAGCTCGGGTCACACGACGAGCTCCTGGCTCTAGGCGGGAGGTACGCGTCGATGTGGGCGGTGTTCGAGCTCCACGGTGGCAGGGCCGCCGGGCAGGTGCCGACCCCGAGTGGAGCGGCGGAGGGAAGTCCGGGATAGCGCTCGGGTGGGGTCGGGTGCGGCGCACCGCCGCGGCGTGATCCCCACCTTCCACTTCAGGCTCTCCTGCCAGACCCGTGTACGCCCTCGGTGAAGTGGGGCCGGGATTCCCGGGTCTACGACGGAGCGGGAGGTACGGGTGCGGCGTCGCCGCCATCAGTGGTGGCGGGTCCGGGCCCGCACACCTCCTCCGGCGACGCGCCGTCGGCAAGCTCGGGCGCGTGGAGATGCCGGGCCGCCGTGTCCACCGGGGCAGGAGACGTGAGGGTCTTGCCCCCCGCGCCCACCACGCCCAGCTCCGAGAACCTGCGGGCCGTGACCAGCACGCGGCCCTCCAGAGACCCCACCGCCCGGTTGTAGGAGCCGACGGCGCCGTCGAGGGATCTCCCCACCCCGGCCAGGTGATCGCCGAACACGGAGAGCCGCCGGTAGAGCTCGGCGCCGAGGCGCTGCACCTCCCGGGCGTTCTCGCTCAAGGCGTCGTTCTGCCAGCCGTAGGCCACCGCTCGGAGCAGCGCGATCAGCGTGGTCGGCGTGGCGAGGAGCACGTTGTTGGCCACGGCGTGCTCCATCAACCCGGGGTCGTGCTCCAGGGCGGTGGTGAGCAGTGGATCGCCGGGCACGAACGCCACCACGAACTCGGGAGACGGGTGCACCCGCTGCCAGTACTCCTTCTTCGCCAGGGCGTCCACGTGGCTGCGGAGCTGGCGTCCGTGGGCGGCGAGATGCGCTCGGCGAACCGTCTCGTCGGTGGCGTCGTTGGCGTCGAGGAACGCCTGCATCGGCACCTTCGCGTCCACGACGACGTTCTTCCCGCCGGGGAGGTGGACGACGAGGTCAGGGCGGAGACGGCTCCCGTCCGCGTCGGAGGACACCTGCTCGTCGAAGTCGCAGTGGGCCAGCATGCCGGCCATCTCCACCACCCGGCGGAGCTGGAGCTCTCCCCACTGTCCCCGTGCCTGGGGGGCGCGCAGCGCGGTCACCAGCTGTCGTGTCTCCTTCTGGAGCAGCTCGTGGGAGGTGGAGAGCTGCTGCATCTGCTCCTTCAACGCGCCGTAGGCGCCCTGGCGTTCCCGTTCCAGGGAGCGGATGCCCTCCTCGTAGTGCCGGAGCTGGTCCCGGATCGGCACCAGCATCTGCTCGATCGCCGACTGGCGGCCGGCCAGCTCGCTGTCCGCCACCTGGTGGCGTTCTTCGAGCTTGGCCCCGGCCAGCTGGAGGAACTGCTCGTTGTTCGCCCGAAGTGCCTCGGCCGACAGGCGGGCGAACTCACCGGAAAGCTCCCGGCGAGCGTTGTCCAGCACGGCGGCGCGCTCCTCGGCCACCTGCTCGTGGCCGGCGGCCCGGACGGCCAGCTGGGCGCGCTCGATCTGTGCCGCCGCCAGCGCCGTGCGCAGCTCGGCGACGGTGGCCTCTCCCTGCTGGTGCCGGGCCAGGAGATCGGCGTGTCTCGCGTCGGAGGCCCGCGCCGCCGCCAGCGCACCGGCCCGGAGCACGAGACCGATCGCCACCCCGAGCACGAGGCCGATCGAAAGACCCACCACCAGACCACCCGTCGTCATCGTCACGACCTCCTGGTCCGTCCGGACCGTCCGTCCGGCCGATCCGGACATCCCGCGCGTCCGCAGCGTACCGAGCGGCCGTGACGGCGCTCCGAACCGGCCCCCGTGACCGGTACCAGGGTGCAAGAATCGACCCATGCGACGAGCTCGGTGCACTCCCTGTCCGAGCACGGCCGGCTCACCCGGGCGGGCCGCCACCACCCCATCCGGGCAGACCGCCACGACCACGACCGGCCCCTGGTGCCCCGGGGCGGGCCGATGAGCCGACCGGCCACCGCCCGTGCAGAGAACCCCCTGCGCGACCCCAGCGACCGGCGTCTGCCCCGGATCCCCGACCCCTGTGCGCTGGTCGTCTTCGGGGTCACCGGCGATCTCGCCACGAAGAAGCTCCTCCCCGCCGTCTACGACCTGGCCAGCCGGGGCCTGCTGCCGCCGGGGTTCGCCCTGTTCGGCTTCGCCCGCCGCGACTGGGACAATCGCGAGTTCGAGCACTTCGCCCGCCGCGCCGTCGTCGCCCATGCCCGAACGGAGTTCTCCGAGGACGTCTGGACGCGCCTGGCCGACTGCCTGTGCTTCACCTCCGGTGCCTTCGACGACGACGACGCCTTCGACGAGATGGCCAAGACGCTCGACGAGCTCGAGACCGTGCACGGGACGAGGGGGAACACCGCGTTCTACCTCGCCATCCCGCCCGACGCCTTTCCCCCCGTGCTCCGGCAGCTCCAACGCACGAAGCTCTGCGACACCACGCCGTCGGGGGGGTGGCGCCGGGTCGTGGTGGAGAAGCCCTTCGGCCACGACCTGACCTCGGCCCGGGAGCTGAACGCCCTCGTCGACGACGTGTTCACCGGTCACGACGTGTTCCGGATCGACCACTACCTGGGGAAGGAGACGGTGCAGAACCTCCTCGCCCTCCGGTTCGCCAACACGCTGTTCGAGCCGCTCTGGAACGCCCACTACGTGGACTCGGTGCAGATCACGATGGCCGAGGACGTCGGCATCGAGAGCCGGGCCGGCTTCTACGACGCGACCGGCGCCGCCCGGGACGTGCTCCAGAACCACCTGCTCCAGCTGCTCGCCCTGTGCGCCATGGAAGAACCGGTCTCCTTCGACGCCGAGTCGCTCCGGATCGAGAAGCGCAAGGTGCTCAACGCCATCTCCCTCCCATCCGACCACGAGCGCTACGCCGTACGCGGCCAGTATCTCCAGGGCTGGCTGGCCGGCCGCCGGGTCTCCGGCTACCTGGCCGAGCCCGACGTGCCGTCCGACTCCACCACCGAGACCTACGCCGCCGTCCGCCTGGACGTCGAGACGCGCCGGTGGGCCGGGGTCCCCTTCTACCTCCGCACCGGGAAACGGCTCCCCCGCCGGGTGACCGAGATCGCCGTCGTGTTCAAGCGGGCACCGCACCTCCCCTTCGCCGCCACCGACACCGTCGAGCTGGGCCAGAACCAGCTCGTCCTCCGGGTCCAGCCCGACGAGGGCGTCACCCTGCGCTTCGGGTCGAAGGTCCCCGGGCCCTCGGTCGAGGTCCGCGAGGTGTCGATGGACTTCCTCTACGGCGAGGCGTTCACCGAGTCCTCCCCCGAGGCCTACGAGCGGCTGGTGCTCGACGTCCTCCTCGGCGACAAGACGCTCTTCCCCGACCGGGAGGAGGTCGAAGCCTCCTGGGAGGTGATCGATCCTCTGGAGGAGTTCTGGTCCGACCGGCCCCCCCACCCCTACCGGGCCGGGGAGTGGGGTCCGATCGCCGCCAACATGATGGTGGAACGCGACGGCAGGGTGTGGCGCCGGCCATGAGCACCACACTGTGGGACACGACCGGCAACGCCATCGCCGCGGCGCTGACGGCGGAACGTCGCCAGGCCGGGGCGATCGGCGCCGGTCAGGCACTGACCCTGGTGATCGTGGCGGCCGAGGACCAGGTTTCGACGGCAGAGCGGGCGGCCACGGCGGCCGCAGAGGCACACCCGAGCCGACTCCTCATCGTCGTCCGCCGGCAGCCCGACACGACCGACCGCCTGGACGCCGAGGTCTCGATCGGCGGGAGGCTGGGGCCGGCCGAAGCGGTCGTCATGCGGATGTACGGTCGCCTGGCGCTCCACGCCGAGTCCGTGGTCCTTCCGTTGCTGGCACCCGACGCCCCCGTCGTGACCTGGTGGCACGGCCCGCCCCCTGACGAGATCGCCGCCGACCCGCTCGGCATCCTGGCCGGACGCCGGGTCACCGACTGTGCGCTGGCCGACGACCCGATCGCTGCGCTCCACCAGCGGGCTGTCGACTATGCCCGGGGCGACACCGACCTGGCGTGGACGCGGATCACGCCGTGGCGGGCACTGCTCGCCGGCGCCTTCGACGCCTTCGACGCCTTCGACGGGACGGTCACCTCGGCTCGCATCACCGCCGAGGAGGGCAGTCCGAGCGCCGCGCTCCTCCGCGGCTGGCTGTCCGCCCGACTCGGTGTCGATGCCGTGTCCGTCGACGACCGCGGGCCGGGGATTACGACGGCGGAGATCCGGGCAGAGTCGCCCGGCGGTGCCGAACGCGTCGTGGCCGTGCACCGACCCGACGGGCGCTCAGCGGTGCTCTCCGTCACCGGCGAGCTCGACCACCAGCTCCCGCTCCCGCGGCGCCAGCTCGGTGCGTTGCTGACCGAAGAGCTCCGGCGGCTCGATCCCGATCCCGTCTACGGCGAGGCCCTCGCCGCCGCCACGGGCACTGAGCACCGGGAGCTCGAGGCGAGACCGGGCCAACGCCGGCACATCTGGCGAGATCCGATGCAGGCTGCCGGCTGACGTCCGAGGAGCCCCGGGGACTCCCCGCCCGCATCCACTCCCGGATCGCCCCGGCTCGACGGTGTCGCCCCGCCGCCAACGGCTACGGTGACGCCGTGGACGACCTCGTCACCCGGATCGACCGTCAGATGGTCCAGCTCTTCGCCATGGTCGGGGAAGGTGTGGCCGGGGCAACCCACGCACTGCTGGCCGGCGACCGTCAGGCGGCCAAGACCCTGGCGGACCAGGACGCTGTCGTCGATCGGCTCTACCGGGACATCGACCTCCAGACCATGCGCCTGTTGACCTCGGCGGACCTGGACCACCGCTACGTCCCGTTCCTCGTCGCCATCGTGCGCATGCTCCCCGACCTGGAGCGCAACGGCGACCTGGTGGAGCATGTGGCGAGCCGGGCGGCCCGGGGGCTCGGCACCGAGCTCTCGCCTCGCAGTCGCGGCCTGGTCGAGCGCATGGGAGAGGTGGCCACCGGCATGTGGCGCGTGACCGCCGACGCCTACGGTGAGCGACTGGTCGACGCAGCCGAGGTGATCGATGGGCTCGACGACGAGATGGACGATCTCCACGTCAGCCTGATCGCCGAGATCGTCTCGGGCACGATGCCCCTCCCGGTCGCCATCGAGCTGGCCATGGTCAGCCGGTTCTACGAGCGGTTCGGCGACCATGCCGTGAAGCTGGCTCGCCGGATCGGGTCGCTGGCGGCCAACCTGCCCGAAAGCTGAGCCTCCGCTCCCGCCGGGACGCCGAGGTCTGGGCCGGCGCGGCAAGATCGTTCAGCCGATCACGCCCCGAGCCAGGAGGGACTCGGCGATCTGCACCGCGTTCAGCGCCGCCCCCTTCCGGAGGTTGTCGCCGGAGAGGAACAGGCTCACGCCGTGCTCCACCGTCGGGTCGCTACGGATCCGGCCGACGAGGGTCGGGTCCGTGCCCGCCGACCGGAGGGGCGTCGGGAGGGCATCCACCACGACACCCGGTGCCGACGACAGGATCTCGCGGACACGGTCAGGAGGCAGGTCCCGTTCGAAGGCTGCGTTGACAGCGAGGGAGTGGCCGGTGAAGACGGGGACGCGCACGCAGGTACAGCTCACCGCCAGCGAGGGGAGCCCGAGGATCTTCCGGCTCTCGTTCCGGAACTTCTGCTCCTCATCGGTCTCCCCCGACCCGTCGTCCACCACCTTCCCTGCCAGCGGCACCACGTTGTGGGCGATCACGGCCGCGAACACCGCCGGGTCCGGGAAGGGCACGGCGGTCCCGTCGAAGGTCAGCTCCGCCGCCTTCCCTCCCGCCGCCTGGAGCTGCCCCGCGAGCTCGTCGACCCCGGCCCGCCCGGCGCCCGAGACCGCCTGGTAGGTGGACACGACGATCCGCGCCAGCCCCGCCTCGTCGTGGAGCGGCTTGAGGACCGGCATCGCCACCATCGTCGTGCAGTTGGGGTTGGCCACGATGCGCTTCGGCAGGGAAGCGAGTGCGTCCCCGTTCACCTCCGGGACGACGAGCGGCACGTCGGGATCCATCCGCCAGGCAGAGGAATTGTCCACCACGACGGCTCCGGAGGCTGCCACCAGTGGCGCCAGCACCCTGGACGCCGACGCGCCGCTGGAGAACAGCGCCAGGTCGATGCCGGAGAAGTCCGCCCCGCTCGCGTCCTCCACGACGACGTCGGCGGCGCCGAAGTGCACGCGCGTGCCGGCCGACCGCGACGAGGCGAAGCACCGGAGCTCGTCGACCGGAAACGACCGCTCCTCCAGCACGGACAGCATCACCGAGCCCACCTGCCCGGTCGCTCCCACGACGGCTACACGCACCATCCCCTCATCTTAGGGACCGGCGGCGCACCCACCCGGCACCCCAGCCGACCGCACCCGGCACCCCAGCCGACCGCACCGCCATGCCGCGACCGGAATAGCTGAGGTCAGCCGAGCTCGAACGCGGTGTGCAGCGCCTGGACCGCCTGCTCCGCCGCCGAGGCCCGGACCAGGCAGGAGATCCTGATCGCCGAGGTGGAGATCATCTCGATGTTGATACCGAGCGCCGCCAACGTCTCGAACATCTGGGCGGTCACACCGGGGTGGGTCTTCATCCCGGCTCCGATGACCGAGATCCTGGCCACGTCGCTGTCAGCCGATACACCAGTGGCGCCAAGGGCTCCGATCATGGACTCGGCCACGGCGATGCTCACCTCGAGGTCAGCCGTGGGGATCGTGAAAGAGATGTCGGTCGTGCCGTGGAGTGAGGTGTTCTGCACGATCATGTCGACGTTGACCACCCGGTCGGCGAGCGCCCGGAACAGCCTGGCGGCGAGCCCGGGTCGGTCGGGAACGCCGGCCACCGTGATCTTCGACTCCGACACGTCGTGGGTGATGGCGGTCACGATCATCTGCTCCATGGACGGATCCTCCTCCTCGACGGTGGTCCCGGGCTCCCAGGTGAAGCTGGACCGGACCTCCAGCGGCACGCCGTGGTTCCGCGCGAACTCGACGGACCGCAGTGCCAGGACCCGACCGCCCGTGGCCGCCATCTCCAGCATCTCTTCGTGGCTGACCCGGGCCAGCTTCCGGGCACCGGGCACGATCCGGGGATCAGCGGTGTACACCCCGCTCACGTCGGTGTAGATCTCGCATACGGACGCCCCGAGCACGGCGGCGAGCGCTACCGCCGTGGTGTCCGATCCGCCCCGACCGAGCGTGGTCACGTCACGGTCGGTGGAGACTCCCTGGAAGCCGGCCACTACCGGGACGGCCCCGTCGGCCAACGCGGCCTGGATCCGGTCGGAGCGGATCTCCAGGATCTTCGCCTTGGTGTGCACGGTGTCGGTGATGATCCCGGCCTGGCTCCCGGTGAACGAGCGGGCGTCGACGCCGAGGTCAGCCAGGGCCATGCACAGCAATGCCATGGAGATCCGCTCGCCGGAGCTCAGCAGCATGTCCATCTCACGCAGCGGTCGCTTCGCGCTCACGTCCTCGGCCATCCGGACCAGCGCATCGGTCGTCTTGCCCATGGCACTCACCACCACGGCCACCTCGTGCCCGCCGCGGCGCGTCCGGGCCACGTGGTCCGCCACGGCACGGATCCGGTCGGCGTCGGCCACAGAGGACCCCCCGTATTTCTGCACGACCACCGGCACGGCTGGCAAGGCTACCGGGCGCAACGCCGGCACCGGAGCACGGTCGGCACGGAGCACGGTCGGCACGGAGCAACGCCGGCACCGGAGCGTCAGCCGACCGGGACCGGGACCGCCCGGTCGGCGGCGCCCGAACCGCGCGCTGGGAACCGAGTACCCTGAGCCCCCGTGTCAACCGCGAAACGTCAGCGACAGAAGGCCGGCCGCCAGGCGCGCAAGGCGGCCGAGGAGAAGGCGGCGAAGCGCCGGAGGCTGATGCGCCGCGGGATCACGTTCGTCATCGTCGCCGCCGTCGTGGTGGGGATCTCGGTCGCGCTGACGAGCGGCAGTTCGAAAGCGAAGAAGCACGCCTCGGCGCAGAAGGCCTCGTCGACGACCACGACGACGAGGCCGCCCACCGCCGGGGGGTCGGGTGACACCAACCCGGCAGCCGAGACGACGTCGGCAGACTGCCCGGCCAGCTTCACCGCCACCCTCAACAAGCCGTCGTACTCGTCCTTCCCGCCGATGACCATCGACACGGCGAAGACCTACACGGCCGACGTCACCACCAACATCGGCTCGTTCACCATCCAGCTCCTCCCCAAGGAGGCACCGAAGGCCGTGGACAGCTTCGTGTTCCTGGCCGACCACCACTTCTTCGACTGCGTCACGTTCCACCGGGTGATCCAGGGCTTCGTCGATCAGACCGGCGACCCGACCGGCACCGGGGAGGGCGGTCCCGGGTACCACTTCACCGAGCACGGCCCACCCAAGGCCAGTCCCCAGTACCCGCTCGGCTCGGTGGCCATGGCCAACTCGAACGCCCAGGGCGATACCGATCCCAGCACGAACGGAAGCCAGTTCTTCATCGTCGCCGGGAGCGCCGGGGAGACGCTCCCCCCGGACTACGTGCCCTTCGGAAAGGTCACCTCGGGCATGAGCGTGGTCAAGACGATCAACGCCGGTGGCGCGCCGGCGACATCCTCGGCGGGAACACCGACCAAGCTCTACCGCATGGTGTCGGTGACGGTGACGGCGTCCTGAGCGCGAGCACGCCCCAGGCCGGCCGGCGCACCGCGCTCGCAGTGCTGCCCGCCGCCGGTCCGCGATCCACGGCAGTCGGTGAAGCCCCAGACAGGGAAAGGAACCCACGATGAGCAGCACGGTCCCCGCAGCAGACGGCTCCAGCCCGAAGACCCAGCGGTTCGACGCGCCGCCTCCGATGGTCATCGATCCGGCCAAGCGGTACTCGGCCGAAGTGGCGACGTCGAAGGGCACCCTGGTGATCGCCCTCGACGCCCTGGCGGCGCCCAGGACGGTGAACAACTTCGTCTTCCTGGCCCGGTTCCACTACTTCGAGGGCATCACGTTCCACCGGATCATCCCCGGCTTCATGCTCCAGGGCGGCGATCCCGAAGGGTCGGGACGGGGTGGACCGGGGTACCGGTTCGAAGACGAGCTGCCGGCACCCGGTCGCTACGAGATCGGCTCGGTGGCCATGGCGAACGCCGGACCGGACACGAACGGAAGCCAGTTCTTCATCGTGAGCGGTCGTGACGGGGTCGGGCTCCCGCCCAACTATTCCTTGTTCGGGAAGGTCGTCAAGGGCCTCGACGTCGTCGCCGCCATCGAAGCGGTCGGGAGCCGCTCCGGTGCGCCCTCCGAGCGCGTGACCATCGAGACGGTCACGATCACCGAGTCGGACTGAGCCACCCCCGTCGGCATCCTCATCCGGACCCGAGCGGGAGCGCGTCCAGGCCTCGGTCGGTGGCAGAGCCATCGGTGAAGACCACGACCGAGCCGGCCCCCGACACATGCCAGCTCCCATCTCCGTCGCGGATGAGGGCGGTGCGCTCGGGGATCCCGGCCACGGGGACCCCGTGGGGCGCGAGCCGAAGCGACCGGTGGAGCTTCTCGCCGTGCGCATCGTCGACCGTGTCGCCGAAGTGGGGGACGACCGCCAGGTCGCGGACGAGCCCGAGACCCACGGTGAGCCCGCCGCCCCGGGCGTCCACCATCGGGTCGGTGAGGACCATGGCGGCGGCGGCCGAGCCGGCCACGACCGCTCCCGATCGCCAGGCGGCCAGCAGCGCGTCCCACGCCAACGAGCCCTTCAGTACCGACCGCAGATGCATTGGCGAACCGCCGGCCAGGTAGACGAAGCGGGCCTGGCGGAGCGCGGCCGCCATCCCTTCGTCCTGGGCGTCGGGACGGGTGACGATCATCAGCCCCTCGACGTGCCCACCCAGGGAGGCGAACCACTCGCCGGCCCGGGCCACTACCCGTTCGGGGTGCTCATAGGCCGCGGCCGTGGGCAGCACGACCACCCGGTCGCCACCCGACGCGGCCAGGAGCTCTGCGTCAAAGGAGCACCCGGCCTGCCACTCACCACCGCCGACCAATGCGACGGCTCCGGGATGCGCCCCCGGCGACCGTGCACCGG
Organism: Acidimicrobiaceae bacterium; assembly: GCA_027365145.1. GTDB lineage: Bacteria > Actinomycetota > Acidimicrobiia > Acidimicrobiales > RAAP-2 > JAKADK01. Next base: position 12,389 of record DAHXOA010000008.1, read on the forward strand.
CCGGCCGGCCCGTCATACCGGCGCGCCGGCCCACATCGCCCGCCCGATGGCGTCGCACACCTCCGTGGCGACGGCCATCCCGTCCGGCAGCACCCCCATGCCGAAGAACCCGTGCACCTGGTCGTCGTAGCAGCGCGACACCACGTCGACTCCCGCGGCCCGCATCGCCTCCGCGTAGGCATTCCCCTCGTCCCGGAGCGGATCGAAACCGGCCGTGACCACGACCGCCGGCGCCAACCCTGACAGGTCGGTCGCCAGAAGCGGAGAGACGGTCGGGAGATCCCAGGTGGCCGGGTCGGGCACGTAGGCGGAGCGGAACAGCTCCATCGCCTCCCTGGTGAGGAAGAAGCCGGTCCCCAGGCGCGTCACCGACTCCGTGTCCAGGTGGGCGTCGAGCGCGGGGTAGACCAATCCCTGCATCACCGGCGGCGGCACGGGCGCGGCACCGTCCCCGGGAGCGCCACGCACCACACCGGTGCCGACGCCATCCGAGCCGTCGGCACCGGGTCTGGTGAGGAGGGCCACGACAGCAGCCAGGTTGCCACCTGCGCTGTCCCCGGCCACCCCGACCCGCCCGGCCGTGATCCCGAGCTCGCCGGTGTGGGCATGTACCCACCGGTAGGCACCGAGCGCGTCCTCCACCGCCGCCGGGTAGGGGTGCTCGGGAGCCAGCCGGTAGTCGACCGCCACCACCACGCACCCGGTCACGGCGGCCAGCAGCCGGCACGACGCGTCGTGGGTAGCGAGATCACCCGTGGCCCAACCGCCACCGTGGAAGTAGACGATCGCCGGAGCGAAGGTGCCGGGTGGGTTGCCGTAGCGCCGGTAGACGCGGATCGGCAGGGCATCCCCCGGGGCGGGGACCGGGATGTCCCTGTCGGCGGCGTAGACGTCGGTCCGCCGGGGCATGGCCAGCGCCGTCATCGCGCGCATCTGGGACCGCATCCGCTCCACGTCGTCGAGGGCGGCCTGCCCGTCGAGGCCGGACGCGGTTCCGGTCGCCGATGCGATCCGCTCGCTCGCGGCGAGCAGTGCCTGGACGCTCCGGTTCAGCACCCGGCCCTGGATCCGAACCGGGGAACGGCGTCCGAGGGTCGCCAGCACCAGCTCGGGGTGCAAGAGGAGCGCGGCGCTGAGCCGGGCACCCAACGACCAGCGCTCCCGGGCACGCTGGTGGTCCCGGCGGTACAGGCGGGAGCTGCCCCACCCACCACGACCGTCCGGGCCGCGCTGGTCGTGGTCCGGGGCCCGGACGGTCCCGGAGGCGCCCTTCAGGGCGGCGTCGCTCCCCGGTTCGGGGCCGGCCGACGTCCGGCGGGATGACTGCCGGGTCGGCGTACGAGCCTTCCGGACCGCGCCGGTGGCCCGCATGGGGCGGCGAGCGCTCCCGGCATCACCCGCAGCGGGGGACACCTGTTCGGGCACCCCGGCCGCGTCGCCCGGGCCTGGCTGCCCCGGGCCGGTCTTGTCGGAGGCAGGTGGCGGCGGAGTCCGAGGGGGTGGTGTCATCGCCCGCCATCGTTACGTCATCCGGGACGGCGCACAAGCGCGCCTCGTCCGCCCCGGCGGTAGCCGGCCGGTACCATGTGCGCTCATGTCAATCGCGCGCATCGGAGTTGTCGGTTCGGGGATCATGGGATCGGGGATCGCCGAGACCGCCGCCACCAACGGGTTCGAGGTGGTGCTCCGGTCACGCAACCAGTCGACCGCTGACGCGACCCTGGCGGCCATAGAGAAGTCGCTCAACCGGCAGGTCGACAAGGGGAAGCGCACCGAGACCGAACGCGACGAGGCGCTGGCCCGGGTGAGCGGGACCTCGAACCTTGCGGCCCTGCGGGACACCGATCTCGTCATCGAGTCGGTCGTGGAGGACCTGGCCGTCAAAAAGGAGCTCTTCAACGAACTGGACCGCATCACGAAGGACGGGACCATCCTGGCCACCAACACGTCAACGCTCCCGGTCGTGGAGCTGGCGATGCAGACGGGGCGACCGGAGCAGGTCTGCGGCGTGCACTTCTTCAACCCGGCACCGGTGATGAGCCTGGTCGAGCTGGTCCGGCCCATCACCGCCTCGGACGAGACGTTGGCGGCGGTGCGGAGGTTCGCCGAGGCGTGCGGGAAGACCCCGGTGGAGGTGAAGGACCAGGCCGGCTTCGTCGTGAACGCCCTGCTCTTCCCGTACCTCAACAACGCGGTGCGGCTCCATGAGCAGGGCGTCGCGTCGATCGCAGACATCGACACCGCCATGAAAGGCGGGTGCGGGTTCCCCATGGGTCCCTTCGCACTCCTCGATCTCGTCGGTCTCGACACGTCCCTCGCCATCCTCGACGCCCTCTATCACGAGTGCAAGGATCCCAACTACGCCGCCGTCCCCCTCCTCCGGCGGATGGTGGCTGCCGAGCTGCTCGGCAGGAAGTCGGGGCAGGGTTTCTTCGACTACCGGAGCTGAGCCCGACGACCCCCCGTTCCCGACCGTCGTGGCCGTGCCGGGGCCCTGCCCGTGACGTCCCGGCGGAACCGGGCCACAATGGGGACTGGTCCGGACGGCCCGGGCCATGACGAGAGCTGCGATCCGGGCCGACATCCGGGCTGCGGCCCCAGCCATACCGAAGAGGCGGTCCAGGCCACAGCAGGGCCGATCCGACCGGCAGAGGTGAGACCTGTGACTGAGACGACGACGGCACGAGCAGGGGACGAAGACGGCTGGAGGCCGCCGGCCCGTCGGGAGAAGCCCTGGGTGATGCGCACCTACTCAGGCCACTCCACGGCGAAGGCATCGAACGAGCTGTACCGCACCAACCTGGCCAAGGGTCAGACCGGCCTCTCCATCGCCTTCGATCTGCCCACCCAGATCGGCTACGATCCCGACGCGCCCCAGGCGGCCGGGGAGGTGGGCAAGGTCGGCGTGCCCGTCGCCCACCTCGGCCACATGGCCCAGCTGCTCGACGGGATCCCGGTCGACTCCATGAACACGTCGATGACGATCAACGCCACCGCGGCCTGGCTGCTCGGCCTCTACGTCGCCAACGCAGAGGACCAGGGTATCGACACCGCCATCCTCCAGGGGACGACCCAGAACGACATCGTGAAGGAGTACCTGTCCCGGGGAACCTTCATCTTCCCCCCCCTCCCCTCCCGGCGGCTCACCGTCGACACGATCGCCTACACCGTGACCCACGTGCCGAAGTGGAACCCGGTCAACGTGTGCAGCTACCACCTCCAGGAGGCGGGGGCGACACCGACCCAGGAGATCGCCTTCGCCCTGGCGACGGCCATCGGCATCCTGGACGCCGTGCGCGACTCGGGCCAGGTGGACGCGGCCACGCTCCCGGCGGTCGTCGGCCGGATCTCGTTCTTCGTGAACGCCGGCGTCCGC
>DAHXOA010000018.1 GCA_027365145.1 Acidimicrobiaceae bacterium
CTCCCCGCCGCTCGGCCGGGACGGCCATGCAGCAAAAAGGCCAGAACGTCGAGCTCACGAACTACACGGAGGCCATGTACTCCGCCCGTGAGCTGGCGATGGAGCGGATGCAGGAGGTGGCGATCGCGCTGAAGGGCACGGGCGTCGTCGACGTGAAGGTGACCGAGGGGCCGATGCACTTCGCCCGGCACGCCATCGGCTTCACCACGTGGGGCACGGTCGTGACGCTAACGGCCGACCGGCACCGGACCATCGAGCCGGTGACGCTCGTGGCCCTCGACGACGTCGTCGCCGCCTTCGACGCCGGCTCCCTTCGGGGGTAGCGGCCGCAACTCCCTCGCCGGGAGGACATCCCACCACCGGCGTCGGTCGCGATAATTGCACTGCTGTTGACACTGGTTACCCACGGGTCGACACTGAGGGTGTGGCGCGCGTGCCTCAGGCGCCGGAGGGGCCCCAAGGGGCCCGAGGGGGAGCGATGACGACCAAGGTGTACCAGCTACCGGTGGACAAGACCGGGTGGCAGACGGCGGACAACACGGGGACAGCCAGGTTCACCTGGGACTATGACGACGGGCGGGAGAAGCTGCTCTCCCTCTACGACAAGGGCAAGCGCAAGCAGTGGGACGCCAATGAGCGCATCGACTGGTCCCACACGCCCGACCCGGAGAACCCGCTCCAGACGCCCGACGAGCTGGTGCCGATCTTCGGCTCGCCGGTGTGGGACCGGCTGAACGACGCCGAGCGCGGGAACGTCCGGCGCAACTTGGTGGCCTGGCAGTTCAGTCAATTCCTCCACGGCGAGCAGGGTGCCCTGCTCTGCACGGCCAAGATCGTCCAGACGGTCCCGGACATCGACTCGAAGTACTACGCCGCCACCCAGGTGATGGACGAGGCGCGCCACGTCGAGACGTACTCCCGCTATCTCGACATGATCGAGATGGCCTATCCCATCAACGGCAACCTGCAGTCGCTCCTCGACGACGTGCTGAGCGACTCGCGGTGGGACATGACCTACCTGGGGATGCAGGTCCTGATCGAAGGGCTGGCGCTGGCCGCGTTCGGCCTCATCCGGAACACGGCCGGGGATCCGCTCGGCAAGGCCGTGAACGCCTACGTCATGCAGGACGAGGCGCGCCACGTCATGTTCGGGCGCCTCGCCCTGCGCGACTACTACCCGCAGCTCACCCAGGCGGAACGGGACGATCGGGAGGAGTTCTGCGCCGACGCGTGCTACCGCATGCGCGACCGCTTCCTCGGGGAGGAGGTCTGGGAGAGGCTCGGCTACGCACCCTCCGAGTGCCTCGACTACGTGAGCGAGAGCGAGAGCCAGCGCGTGTTCCGGAGCCTGCTGTTCACCAGGATCGTTCCCACGCTGAAGGACGTCGGCCTGTGGGGCCCGAAGATGCGGCAGACGTTCGCCGACATGGGCGTGATCGGCTATGAGTCCACCGATCTCGATGCGGTCATGGCCGAGGACGAAGCGGTCGCCGAGGGCATCGACGGGGCGCGGGCGCGCCTCGATGCCGCCATCGCCGACGGGGCGCTCGCCCCGAGCTGACACCCCACGCACCGCGTCCTGCGCGCGTCGGCCCGGTGCCGACTGCCCGAGGGGCGGTGTCGACAGCGCGGGTCTCGTAGCGCACAATGGGGAGCATGGTCGGCAAACGCTCGGGTCAGGAGCTTGGGCAGGCGGTGGCGCGCCGTTCCGGAGGTGAGGGCGGTCTCCAGGCGGAGACGGGTCTCGGGGCGGGGGAGCCCCGCTACACGGTGTCAGAGCTCGCCGGCCTGACCGGGGTCCGGATCTCGTCGATCCATCACTACCGCCGGCGCGGTCTCCTGCCACCCCCCGACGCCACGGCGCCGCACCGCTTCGTCTACGGCGCTTCCCACCGCGACGTGCTCCTCGCCATCCGCGTGCTGCGGGAACGTTACCGGCTGCCGCTCACCGCCATCGCCGAGATCCTCCCGGCGGTCGGTGCCGCGCAGGAACCGGCCGCGCAGGAACCGGCCGTGCGGGAACCGGCCGTGGTGGGTGCCGGCTCCGGGGCGCTGGAGCCGACGGCCGGGGCGCTGGAGCCGGGTGCCGGGGCGGTGGCGACGGTCCCGTGGGACGAGATCGTCGGGGAGTACCTCGCTCGGGGGAGCTCCGCCGCCTGCCAGGAGCAGCTCCTGGCAGGCGCCCGGGACCTCTTTGTCGCCCGGGGCTACGCCGGTGTGAACATCGCGGAGATCTGCGACGCCGCCGGCATTGCCAAAGGATCGTTCTACAAGTACTTCGGGTCGAAGGACGAGATCTACCTGGCGGCGGTCCGGTCGACCGTCGATGTCGTCGAGGCTGCCTTCGACGCCACCGAACCGCTGGAGGACGCAACGCGGGCCACCGAGGAGCTGACCAGGGTCCTCGAGCCCGTGCTCCCGCTCCTCTTGGAGGTCGTCACCCGGAGCCTGCACGGGGACATGCTGCGCGGGGTCATGACCGATCTCCTGGCCGGCTACACCGGGCTGGTCGCCGCCCGCCTGGCGGGAAAGGCTCGTTCCCCGAAGGCGACGGCCCGCCGGGTGGCGGACACCGCCGTGATCGGCCTGCTCCGCCGAGCGGCCGGGCTGCAGATGCTGGGGCGCTGAGCGGCGCGTGCCGCGCCGGCGCTCGGTCCGGCCACCTCCCGGACCGTGTGGCACCGCCCGGTGGCCCCGCCCCGCCCACCGGCCATCGGGCCGTTCCCGTCGTCCCCGGCGCCGTGTGGCAGGCCGCCGGCGCCGTGCGGCCGTGCCGTCCCCGCCCGTGCTACCCGCTTGATTATCGACGGGGCGCGGTCGTAAAGCGGTAGTGTCCAATTGGTCATGGTTGTTACACGGAGGGGGACTGGAGTGTCGAGGTGGTCGTAGCCGGGACCCGGGAGGTGATCGCAGGGACCGAGGGCATGGCCGCCCGTGCCCGAAGCGAGAACTTCCCCGTCGCCAGCCGGCTCCTTCCCGCCGTCCTCCGCCGCGACCTGATGGCGGTCTACGGCTTCGCCCGGCTGGTCGACGATCTGGGTGACGAGGCCGACGGTGATCGGCTGGCCCTTCTCGACTGGGCGGAGGCGGAACTGCATCGCGCCGTGCTCGGGAGTGCGGAGCACCCGGTGTTCGAACAGCTCGAGCCGGTGCTGCGAACCGGGTTCGTGCCCTACCGGGCGTTCGTCGACCTCATCGACGCCAATCGCCAGGACCAGCGCGTGCGCCGCTACGCCACGATCGCCGACCTGCGCGGTTACTGCATGCTGTCGGCGGCGCCGGTGGGGCGCATCGTGCTCGGACTGGTGCGCATGGCGACGCCCGATCGGCTGGCCCTCTCCGACGAGGTGTGCATCGGCCTGCAGGTCGTCGAGCACCTCCAGGACATCGGGGAGGATGCGGCCCGGGACCGTATCTACCTTCCTCGTGAGGACCTGGATCGATTCGGCTGCAACGAGGAGCAGCTCCGCGCGGCGCGGGCCTCCGAGGGCCTCCGTGCGCTGGTGGCGTTCGAAGCGTGCCGGGCGCGGGCCAGCCTGTGGTGTGGGCGCGAGCTGGTCGCCGGTCTCTCGGGTCGGCTCCGGTGGATGATCGCCGGGTTCGTCGCCGGCGGGATGGCCGCCCTCGACGCTATCGAGGCAGCGGGCTTCGACCCGCTCGCCACGCGCTGCCGCCCGAAGCCCGCCCGGGTGCTGGTGCGTGCCGGGCTGCTGAGCACCTCCCGCTGGAACGGGTGGCAGGCAGCACTGTCGCCGTCAGGCGCCCCGGAGTCGACGGCGCGTTCCGTCCACGGACCGGAGCAGACTGGACGATGACGGGCGTAGAGCTGGAGTCGGCCTACCGGCGGTGTGCGGAGATCACCAGGACCGAGGCGAAGAATTTCTCCTATGGCATCAGGCTGCTCCGGCCACCCGAGCGCCAGGCGCTGTCGGCCGTGTACGCGCTGGCACGCCGGATCGACGACATCGGGGACGGCGACCAGCCCGGTGCCGTGAAGTTGACCGAGCTGGAGGCCTTGCGGGCCCGGATCCTTCCCGAGCCCCGGGCTGACGGTGATCCGGTGCTCGTCGCCATCGCCGATGTCTCCGAGCGGTACCGGATCCCGCTCGACGCGTTCGGCTCGCTGATCGACGGATGCGTGAGCGACGTCGTCGGCACGTCCTATGAGACGATGGACGACCTCGTCGGGTACTGCCGGATGGTGGCGAGCACGATCGGTCGGCTCTCGCTCGCCATCTTCGGGTGTGAGGATCGCGAGGCGGCAGCGCCGTACGCCGATGCGCTCGGTGTGGCCCTGCAGCTGACCAACATCCTGCGGGACGTGGTGGAGGATCGTGAGCACGGCCGCATCTACCTCCCGGCCCGCGACGCGGTCGCGCTCGGGTGTGCGACCGACCTGACGGGTCCACCGGAGAAGCTGGCGTCGCTCGTGGCGATGGAGTGCGAGGTGGCCCGGTCATGGTTCGACCAGGGCCTGCGCCTGCTGCCGCTCCTCGAGCGGCGGAGCCGCGCCTGCGTCGCCGCCATGGCCGGCATCTACCACCACCTGCTCCGCCGGATCCAGGCCGATCCGAGCCTGGTGCTCCGGGGCCGGCTCTCCCTTCCGACCTGGGAGAAGGCGTGGGTAGCGGCGGTGAGCCTGTCGGGCGGGACACCGTGACCCCGAGAGTGGTCGTCGTCGGGGGTGGCCTTGCCGGCGTGGCCGCGGCGTTGGATGCGGCCCGGTGGGGGGCCGACGTGACGCTCCTGGAGCGCAAGCACCGGCTGGGTGGTCTCACCTGGTCGTTCTCGCGCCACGGGCTCGTCTTCGACAACGGGCACCACGTGTTCTTGCGCTGCTGCACGGCCTACCGGTCGTTCCTGGACGACCTGGAGGTGTCCGACCGGGTGGTGCTCCAGCGCCCGCTCGACATCCCCGTCCTCGCCCCGGGAGGGCGCAGGTGCCGGATCCGCTCGGCGTCGCTCCCGGCGCCGCTCCACCTGGCCCCGGCGCTCGTCCGCTACGCCCATCTCGGAGTGGCCGAGCGTGCCCGCCTCGGCCTGGCCCTGGTGGCCCTCCAGCGGCTCGACCTCGCCGATCCGGCACTGGACCGGGTCACCTTCGCCGCGTTCCTGGCCCGCCACGGGCAGCGCCGTGAGACGATCGCCCGGCTCTGGGACATCATCACGGTGGCCACGTGCAACCTACCTGCCGGCCAGGTGTCGCTGGCGCTGGCGGCCAAGGTGTTCCGGACCGGTCTGCTGGACGCCGCCGACGCCGCCGATGTGGGTTGGTCGACGGTGCCACTCGGAGATCTCCACGACCGACCGGCGCAGGCGGCGCTCGACCGGCACGGGGTGGACGTCAGGTTCGGTGCCACCGTCGAGGCCGTCGAGCCGGCGACAGCGGGCGGTGTGGGCGGAGCAGGCGGAGCAGGGACGCCGGCGTGGACCGTGGCGACGCCCGACGGCACGATCCGTGCCGATGCAGTGGTGCTTGCCGTCCCGGCCCCGGTCGCCACCCGGATCGCGCCACCCGGATCGCTCCCGGACCTCGATGGGTTGGGGTGGTCGCCGATCGTCAACATCCACCTCGTGCTGGACCGTCGGGTCACCGAGCTCGAGATGTTCGCCGCCGTCGACTCCCCGGTCCAGTTTGCCTTCGACCGGACTGCCGCCTCCGGGCTGGCCACATCGGGACTCCCGGGAGGCCAGGTGCTCACCCTGTCCCTCTCGGCTGCCGACGACCTGGTCGGCCAGCCGTCGGCTGAGCTGGTGGCGACCCACCTGGAGGCGCTCCGCACCCTGGTGCCGGCGGCGACCGGCGCCGAGCTGGTCGATGCCGTGGTCGTGAGGGAGCGCCAGGCGACGTTCCGGGGAGCGCCAGGGAGCGCGGACTACCGCCTCCCCCCGGATGCCGGCCCGCCCGGACTGCTCGTCGCCGGTGCGTGGTGTGCGACGGGTTGGCCAGCCACGATGGAGGGCGCGGTGCGGAGCGGGATCGCAGCATCGAGTGCCGTCCGGGATCACTGCGGCCTTCCCGTCACCTCTTCGCGACCCGCCTCGTCCCCCCTGACGCCCACGACCTGGACGGTACCTGCATGACCTGGACCAGCCTGCCTCCCGCCCCGATCGCCGCCGGTCCCCCGCCGTCTCTGGCCCGGGCCGTGGGGGTGATCGACCCGGTACTAGAAGAGGTGGTCGGTCGCCTCAGCCCGGCGATCGAGCCCGCGGTGCGCTACCACCTGGCCAGCGGGGGCAAGCGGGTCCGGGCCGCCCTGGCGCTCCTGTCGGCCGCCGCCGTCTCGGGCGACGACGCCGGAGCGGTGGCCGGCGCCGTGGGCATCGAGCTGGTCCACAACTTCTCGTTGATCCACGACGACATCATCGACGGTGACGAGTCCCGGAGGGGGCGACCGACGGTGTGGAGCAAGTTCGGGGTCGGCACCGCCATCATCGCCGGGGATGCCGTGCTCGCCCTGGCCAACCAGGTCCTGTTGGAAGATCCGAGCCCCCACGCGGCGCGAGCGGCCGCCTTCCTCGGTACGGCCACCCAGCAGATGATCGCCGGCCAGGCCGACGACATGGCGTTCGAGACGGAGCGGGTGGTGAGCGTCGAACAGTGCGTGGAGATGAGCCGGTGCAAGACGGGAGCGCTGCTCCGCTGCGCGTCGGCTCTCGGGGCGATCCTGGTCGGTGGCACCGACACCCAGGTAGAGGCGCTGGGCGACTACGGCACCCATCTCGGTATCGCTTTCCAGGCGATCGACGACGTGCTCGGCATCTGGGGCGATCCCGAAGCCACCGGGAAGTCGGCAGCCAACGACGTGCTCCGGCACAAGAAGACGCTCCCCATCGCCGCCGCGCTGGCGAGCGGCGATCCGTCGGCCGAGACCCTGGCTGACCTCCTGACCGGGGACCTGGATCCCGACGACGTGGCCCGGGTGGCGGCGCTCATCGACGACCTCGGCGGTCGTGACCACGCCCTGGCCCTGGCGGACCATCACCTCGACGCGGCGATCGCCGCCCTCGGGAGCGTGCCCCTGGCGGCGACGGCGGTGGCCGAGCTGTCCACCCTCGCCCACTACGTCACCGAGCGAGATCGGTGAGCCCGCTCGAAGGCTCGCTGTCGGGGGTCTGGACTCCCGGCGCCCGGCTGGGGACGCCCGTCCCCGGCGCGGCGCTCGACGGCGCGAGTGGGGCGCTGGCCCGTGCCGTCGAGGCGCTGATCTCCATGCAGGAGCCGGAGGGATACTGGAAGGCCGAGCTGGAGACCAACGTGACCATGGATGCAGAGGACCTCCTCCTGCGCCAGTTCCTCGGCATCCGTGGCGAGGCAGAGACGTCGGGCACGGCCACCTGGATCCGCTCGAACCAGCGGGACGACGGGACGTGGGCCACGTTCTACGGCGGTCCACCCGACCTGTCGACCACCATCGAGGCGTACCTGGCGCTTCGCCTGGCGGGGGATCCCAAAGACGCCGCCCACCTCCGATCGGCCCGCCAGTTCATCCTCGATGCCGGAGGCATCGAGGCCAGCCGGGTCTTCACCCGGATCTGGCTGGCGCTGTTCGGGCTCTGGCCGTGGGACGACCTCCCGGTCCTCCCCCCCGAGCTCATGTTCTTCCCGCCCCGGGTGCCGCTCAACATCTACGACTTCGGCGCCTGGGCACGTCAGACCGTGGTGGCCCTCACCGTGGTCGGGAGCTACCGACCTGTGCGTGCGATCCCGCTGTCGGTCGACGAGCTCCGCACCGGCGCGCCGCCCCCGCCGCCACACCCGGCCACGACCTGGCCTGGCGTCTTCGAGCGCCTCGACCGCGTGCTCCACCGTTACGAGCGCCACCCGATCGGCCCGCTGCGCCGAGCGGCGTTGTCCCGGGCCGAGTCCTGGATCGTGGCCCGCCAGGAGGCCGACGGGTCGTGGGGAGGGATCCAGCCGCCGTGGGTCTACTCGCTCATGGCGCTCCACCTCCGGGGGTACCCCCTCGACCATCCGGTCATGGCCGCCGGACTGGCCGGGTTGGACCGGTTCACGATCTGGGACGAGCACGGCCGCCGGCTCGAAGCATGTCAGTCCCCGGTCTGGGACACCGTCCTCGCCATGGTCGCCCTGGAAGACGCCGGCGTGCCAGTCGGGAGCGAGGTGCTCGAACGGGCGGGACGGTGGGTGATCGGGGAGGAGGTCACCGTGCGGGGAGACTGGTCTGTCCGACGCCCCGAGCTCGAGCCGGGGGGGTGGGCCTTCGAGTTCGCCAACGACAACTACCCGGACGTGGACGACACGGCCGTCGCGCTCCTGGCGCTGGGTCCGCTTGCCATGGACGACGGGGGGGCGGTCGAGCGGGCGATGGCCTGGATCGAGGGGATGCAGTGCCGGGACGGGGGGTGGGGCGCCTTCGACGTCGACAACACCCGGGCGCTCTGTCGCCAGCTCCCGTTCTGTGACTTCGGGGAGCTCATCGATCCACCGAGTGCCGACGTGACCGCACATGTCGTCGAAGCGTTCGCCGTCGCAGGCCGACCGCCGGCGACCTACGAGCGGGGGGTCCGCTGGCTGCTCGCGCACCAGGAAGCGGACGGCTCCTGGTTCGGCCGGTGGGGGGTCAACCACGTCTACGGCACGGGGGCGGTCGTGCCGGCGCTGGTGGCGGCCGGCGTTCCCGCCCGCCACCCGGCCCTCGATCGGGCCCGTCGCTGGCTTGTCGACCACCAGAACGCCGACGGCGGGTTCGGGGAGGACATCCGCTCCTACACGGATCCGGGGTGGAGGGGTAGGGGCGAATCGACGGCGTCCCAGACGGCGTGGGCGCTCCTGGCCCTCGTGGCGCTGGATCCGGCGAGCCCGGTGACCGGGCGAGCCGTGGCATGGTTGGTCGACCACCAGCGGCCGGATGGCACGTGGGACGAGCCTCAGTACACGGGGACCGGGTTCCCGGGTGACTTCTCCATCAACTACCACCTCTACCGGATGGTCTTCCCGGTGATGGCACTGGCCCGGTACTGCCGGCGGGTCGAGGTGCCCGGCGCACCCTCCGG
>DAHXOA010000022.1 GCA_027365145.1 Acidimicrobiaceae bacterium
TCATGCACGTTATTCGATGCGACCGTCCGGCAGGATGACTTCGGTCGCCTTTTGGTGAGACGAGCGGGACACCGAGTGGTGAGACGAGCGGGACACCGAGTGGTGAGACGAGCGGGACACCGAGTGGTGAGACGAGCGGGACACCGACGGACGCCGTCGGGCGCCGGTCTCCGGGCGCGACGACAGCCGGCTCTTGCGAGCCGACTGTCGTGCTCCCGGGAGCGGAATGGCGGGGTTCCGCCCCGGAGATGTCGCAGTCGGTCAGCCGTTGGTGTAGTCGGTGACCGGCCGGGCGAGGCTGGTGGGGTTGAACGCGTTCGGCACCGGGTACTGCCCGAGCACGAAGTTGAGGATGGCTGCGTGCTGGAGCTCTACCGGCTGGATGCTGGCGGCCACTTTGATCGCCGATGTCACCGTGACGGCGGGTACTGCCGCCTGGTACGTCTGGGCGGCCACGTTCTCCAGGTTGAGCGCCAGCCGGGCCACCCCGGTGACGTCGGTGACCTTCGCGAACGCCGCCGTGATCTCGGGGGTCACCACCGGGTCCGTCTCGGTGACGGCCTTGTGGCCGGCCGCCTCGATAGCGGCGTTCCATGCTTGTCCGTGGTGGTAGTGCTGGCTCTTCGCCGTTTTGGCGAAGGTCACTACGGCGGCGGGCACCGAGCCCAGCTTCCCCGCCGTGGCGGCGCTGATGGCGTCCCCGTACATAGCTACGGCCAGGTTCTCCAGGCTGGCGGCCAGGGCGGCGACGGCCAGGTCTCCGGTCAGCTTCGCCGTCGTCGCCGGCTTCGCTTTGGTCGTGGTGGAGGAGCTCGACGTCTTCGACGAGCAGGCGGCCAGCACAGCCCCGCCGGCGAGGGCGCCGGCCCCGACGAGGAAGCCCCGCCGGGAGGAGCGGGTCTCCTCCACCCACTCGTCGAGCGCTTCTTTCATCGCCGGCATGCCGACGTCGTGGTGCATCTGGTCCAGGTCGGCGGTCATCACGGTGAGCTCGTGCTCGGAGATCGCCATGACCTCTGGGGCGGGGGAACGGCGCTTCATGAGAGTGCTCCTTCACTTGCCGGACGGGCGTCGTTGGTGGGGTAGAACGCGGCAGGGAACCCGACCGATCCCGCTGCTGCCGGCAGGCTGGTCACGTCGGTGGGCGACAACACGATGAGCTGGGGGGCGTTGGCTTCCAGGAGCGCCTGGACGGCGAGGAGGACCGCGGCGTGCTGGGCCTCCACGCCCATGATGGAGGCGGTGACCGCCTTGGCGTGGATGTCCGAGAGGGCGGCACAGTCAGCCACGTAGGTCTCCGCCGCTCCCGTCTCGAGCTCGAGCGCCAACTTCACCACGGGGAGTGGACCGGTCAGCCCAGGCTCGGCTGCTTTGACGACCTTGGCGAGCACCGGATCCGGGTTGTTCTGCGGCTTGCCCCCGAGCTGGGTCACCGCGGCGTTGAACGCCTGGAGGTGCTGGCTGTGCTGGCTCTTCGTGGTCTCGCAGAACGCCTTGACGACGGGGTTGGCCGATGCACCGCCGATGAATGGCAGGGTAAGGGCGGTCCCGTACGTGGCCACGGCGAGCACCTCGATGGAGGCCGCGGTGTGGAGGATCTGGATGTCCTGGGCCGAGTCGGCGAAGGCGGGAGAGGCCAGCAGCGCGGCCATCGCCGTCCCGATCCCGGCTGCGGCCAGGGCCCCGCCCCCGAAAGCGGCGCCCGACAGGCGCCGAGAGCGTTCGGCCGCCACGTGCCGGGACTCTTCGACGTCGATCTGGTTCCGGGCCCGGGTCTCGTGGCCGATCTCGACCATCTCCTCCAGGGACGTGCCGGTCGCCCTCATGGCGTCGTGGTGCACGTCTTGGGACTCCTCGATCAGCGACGCCATGGCGCCGGGGTCGATGTCCACGGCCTCGGGAGCCCGGCTCCGTCTGCGGCCCTGCAGCGGTCCTCTCATCGTGTTCCTCTCTTCGGTTGGTCGGGCAGCTCTGCTGGCTGCGTGCTTCGGGAGATGCTGTGGAGGCGGTACGGTGACGTTGCGTCGGGGCGGCTCCGCCTGTGCCCCGCCGTTCTTCGGCGTGGCCGGCACGGGTGGATGACGGCTATCTCACGACGAGCGTCCCCGTCATGTACTGGTGGATCTCGCAGAAGTAGGGGTAGGTCCCCGGCTTGGTCGGGGCGCGGAACGTCACCGTCGTGCCGGGGTCGACGTCACCGGTGTTGAAGTAGTGACCAGACGTGGACGTGACGGTGTGGGCCACGTGGTCCTCGTTCGTGACAGTGACGGTGGCTCCTGAGGCGACGGTGAGGGTGCCCGGATGGAAGGCGAAGTTACGGATGATGATGGTGTCGGGCTTCACCACCGACACAGACGGTGCCGACCGTGACGGGCTCTTCGCACCGGTGGCGGGTGCCGCCGAGGAGCAGGCGGCGAGAAGCAGAGCGAGACCGGCAGCGGTCAGGACGGCGAACGCCCGGGAGGACCGGCGGGTGGAAGGTGCACGGAAGCGGGCCAGGAGTGCCATCGCTGCTTCTTCGGAACCGGCGGCGGAGACGGATGGCGACCCGGTCCGGATCGGTCCGGTGGCCGTCGGCCCGACCGGGCTACGGTGGACCCGTGGGCGACGCTGTCAACGGGGACGCGTTCGTGGGCGTACCTGGCTCTCCTGGCTCTCCTGGGTCGTCCTGCGCACCGGATCAGGCGTCGCCGACCGGTCCGCCGACCCGGTCCGGCCCGGGCCGTCCTCCCGCCGGGCCCGTGTCATCCGGGATACCTCCGGGGGGGCACCATCCGAGATACCCCCCGGCTCCGAAGACGCCTTTGAGATGATCGACCTGGAGCTAGCGAGCGACGCCAACCTGGTGGTGGCCATTGGTCGCTGGCACGAGCCGGCGCTGGCCGAGGTCTACCGCCGCCACGGCGGCGCGGTCCACGCCCTGGCTCGCCGGGTGCTGCGCTCGACCCAGCCGGCCGAGGAGGTGACCCAGGAGGTCTTCCTGGACCTCTGGCAGCACCCTGAGAAGTTCGACTCCCAGCGGGGAACGCTCCGCTCCTACCTCCTCGCCCGTACCCACGGGAAGGCGGTGGACGTCGTCCGGTCGGAGACCTCGCGCAGGCGGCGGGAGGAGCGGACCTCCTTCGAGACGGCGACGGCCGGCTACGACCTGGAGCGCCAGGTCTGGGACATGGCGATCGCCGCCCAGGTGAAAGAGGCGCTGGGCTCGCTGCCCGAGGAGATGCGGCGGCCCATAGAATTGGCGTACTTCGGCGGTCACACGTACAAGGAGGTGGCCGAGATGTTGGGTGCCCCCGAAGGGACGGTGAAGAGCCGTATCAGGGTCGGGCTCCAGAAGCTGCGTGTCGGCCTGGCCGAGCGCGGGGTGCAACCGGCGGGAGCGGAGCGATGAGCCAGGACGACGACCGGCCCAGGGCGGTGCACGGCCGTGACCTGACCCACGGGGAGATCCAGGATCTGCTCGGTGTCTACGCTCTGGACGCCCTCGACGCCGATGAGGCGGAGCTCGTACGGGTCCACCTCCTGTCGTGCCCGCGGTGTGCGGCCGAGGTCGCCGCGCATCACGAGGTCTCCGGCATGCTCGCCAACTCGGGGGGCGACGCTCCCGAGGCCCTGTGGGAGGGGATCGCAGACCGGCTGGTGCCCGGTCCGGCGCCGTGGGAGCGCCTGGCGGCGCGTCTCGACCGACCGGCGGAAGCCGAGGCCGAACCGGATGGCACCAAAAGCGACGATTCCGGTCGTCCGGGTCGGGGAGTGGACGTTCCCGGCCAGGGCTCGGGCGGTACACCGGCACCGGGATCAGACGGGGACGGCACCACACCGGTAGTCCCGGTCGTCCCGATCGGCGCGGCCCGCCGGCGGGGGAGGGCGATGTTCCGGGTGGTGAGCGTGGTGGCCACTGCCGCCGCCGTGCTCGTGGCCGTGCTCGGGATCCAGGTCGCCCACCTCGATCACCAGGTCAGCCAGATGCAGGCGGCGGCCAACCAGCCGGCGCTCACCCGGGCGGCAGACATGGCCCTAGAGAACCCCACCAGCCGGAGGATCCCGCTCCAGGCGCCGGCGGGTTCCCACGGGGCAGCGACGGCGACCATCGTGCTCACTTCGTCGGGGACCGGGTACGTGCTCGCGTCCGGTCTGGCCAAGCTCCCTTCCGACCGGACCTACCAGCTCTGGGGGATGGTGGACGGCACCGCCATCTCGTTGGGCCTGCTCGGGGCGAAGCCCGACGTCGTGGCCTTCAGCGCCGATCCGAACGCTCCGATCAGCGCGTTTGCCGTCACCGACGAGCACGCAGGTGGGGTGGTGCGGAGCACGCAGCAACCCGTGGTGGAGGGATCCCTCCTCACCTGAGCGACCCAGCGCACCGCAGGTCGCAGATGGTCCCGGCCGTCCTGCCTGCTGCTCGCGGGTTGCTCGTCCCTCGCGGGCTGCCTGTTGCCGCAGGTCGCTCGGATCCGGTGGCCCAAGACCAGCCGGGCACGCCGGGCCGGGCCGGTCAGACCGGGTGGACCTGGCGGAGGCCAGCCCACGCCATGTCGGCGAGCCGGGTGGCGAGCCGGGCGGCGTCTGCGTCCGGCGACAACGCCGGGTCCTCCCCGCCGGTGCCGGTACGATCCCGGTCCATCCAGAAACGACTGACGCCTTCGGCCATCCCCACCACGGCGTAGGCCAGAAGGAGCCGGTGCTCGCTGTTGAGGCCGGCGTCGATCAGGGGGTCGATGGCCTTGGCGATGGTGTCTTCCACGCGGCGGAGCGCCTCACCGAGCTCGGGGTCGTCGGGAGCGTCGCGGCCGTAGAGGAGGCGGAAGGCCGATTCCTCGTTCACGACGAGGGAGAAGTAGGCGGCGAACCCCTGCTCTACCTGTTGGCGGGGACCGGGAGCGTCCTCCACTGCCTCCGAGATGGCGACGATGAGCCGGTCCGAGATGTCGTTGGCGATTTCGAGGTAGAGGGCGCGCTTGGATTCGAAGTGCTGGTAGACGAGTGGTTTCGTGACGCCGGCTGCCTCGGCGATGTCGTCCATCGTCGTCGCCGCGTACCCACGCTCGGCGAACAGGGAGAGTGCGACGCCAAAGAGCTGGCTACGACGCTGGACGCCGGTCAGCCGCCGGCCACGCTCCCTGACCGTCGGCGCCCCGTCCCGCGAGCTTCCCCGTGGGGTACTCGGAGCCAGCGAGTCGACCATCGCCCCATGCTAGCGGAACGCGCGACCACCCTTGGGATCGCAGCTTGCCAGTACCTCACCACGGCGGGAGCGCGGCGGCGAGTGCGCCGGGCAGGCCGTCGAGTGCGAACTGCTCGGCGGCGACCCGGGCGTTCCGATCCAGGAGCGGGTCCGTCGGTGCCGTGAGCCACCGGTCGAGCCGGGGGGTCTCCCCGAGCGCGAACCAGTCGAAGCCGAACGACGCCAGCTCGCGTCCGACCGGGTAGGGCCCGATCGCCAGGGGTCGGCGGTGCACCGCCGATTCGATGGCAGGATTGCCGAACCCCTCCCACGTCGACGGGAGCGCAACCACGTCACAGGCGGCGTAGGCCGAGGCGACGTCGTGGGGTGGCGCCAAACCGTCGGGCCACCCCCGCAGGACGGGTACGTCGGCCCGCGCGACCAGTCGCTCCAGTTCCGGTCCGAACCCGTCCTCGGCGTTGCCCAGTAGCCAGAAGACGGCGCCGAGTCCGCTCGCCACCCGGATCCCGCCCGCCACGTTCTTCCGAGGGATCGCTCGGGTCGGCTGCAAGACGAGGCGCGCCGTCTCGTCGAGATCCCACGCGGCTCGCACGGCTCGGCGCGCCTCCGCCAGACGGTCAACCGACCCGCCGAACGGTGCGGGATCGAAGCGGTTGTAGAGCGTGGTCGCCTCGATCCCATGACGGAGTAGATCCCGACGGCTCAGCTCGTTGATGGTCACGTGGCGCCAACGACGGTCGTCCGGCGGCGGAGGAAACCCGGAAAGCTCGGCCCGCTGCCATGGGAGGTCGTGGTGGTGCAGGACGGCGGGCCGTCCGGCGAGGGCGCTCGCCACGACGGCGCCTGCCGCCGGGTTGAGGGGGAGCGAGCACAGGTTCTCCACCACGACCAGGTCGGCGTCGTTGATCGCATCGAGCACCTCGTCCCGGGTCGGAGGCTCGGGTGCGCCGATGGCGAGACCGGGGAGCCGTCGGTCGACCGGGCCGGATCCGGCCACGGTCAGGACCTCGAACCCGAGGACGTCCAGGGCCCAGGCCCATTTGGCCGATTCGACGGAAACGCCGTCGGATCCTCCGAGGCGGAACGAGAGCAGTGCGGCGGTGGGAATGGCGACACGGTAGTGGTCGGCCCGCCGTCCCCGAACCGACCCCGAACCCTGGCCCGACCCTGGCCCGACCCTGCGCCGGGCGCCGGCCGCGATTCGCTCTACGCTGTGGCCACCGGGCGCTACGACCGGGACGGTCCGGGCTCGTCCCTTCGTGTCGGCGTGAGCTGACGGAGGGCAGGGGAGTCTGGCCGTCGCTCCGGCCGGCAGCGTGCCGCGCCGAGACCATCCGCACTCCGAGACCATCCGAGGAGCTCCACAACCATGGCGAGCAAAGCACTCATCACGGGCGTCACCGGTCAGGACGGGTCCTACCTGGCCGAGCTGCTGCTCGATCAGGGCTACCAGGTGGTCGGCATGGTCCGCCGGTCGAGCACGGTGAACTTCGAGCGGATCGCCCATATCCAGGACCGGCTGACCCTGGTCGCCGGCGACCTGCTCGACGAGGTGTCCATGATCAACATCCTGCGGGACCACCGCCCCGCCGAGGTCTACAACCTGGCGGCGCAGTCGTTCGTCCAGACGTCGTGGGCACAGCCGGTGCTCACCGGCGAGACCACGGCGCTCGGCGTCACCCGGGTGCTCGACGCCGTCCGGATTGTCGACCCGTCCATCCGCTTCTACCAGGCCAGCTCGTCGGAGATGTTCGGGAAGGTGATCGAGGTCCCCCAGCGGGAGACGACACCGTTCTACCCCCGCAGCCCCTATGGGGTGGCGAAGGTCTACGGCCACTGGATCACCGTCAACTACCGGGAGAGCTACGACCTCCACGCCTCGTCGGGGATCCTCTTCAACCACGAGTCCCCGCGCCGCGGGCTGGAGTTCGTGACCCGGAAGGTGACCCACGGTGTCGCCCGCATCAAGGCCGGCCTCGACCGGAACCTGGCCCTCGGTAACCTCGACGCCCAACGCGATTGGGGCTACGCCGCCGACTACGTCCGGGCCATGTGGCTGATGCTGCAGCAGGACGCCCCCGACGACTACGTGGTCGCCACGGGAGAGACCCACTCGGTGCGCGAGCTGGTCGAGCTGGCGTTCTCGGCCGCCGGCCTCGACTGGGAGCGCTACGTCGCGATCGACGAACGGTTCTTGCGGCCCGCTGAGGTGGATCTCCTCGTCGGCGAGCCGGCGAAGGCGGAGAAGGTCCTCGGGTGGGAGCGGCAGGTCGACTTCCCGACGCTCGTGGAGATGATGGTCCAGTCCGACCTCGCCCTCGTGCAGGCCACCGGGGCCTGAACGGCCGATGACGGGGCCCGTCCCGATGGCACCACCGGAACCGGGGGCATGACGCTACCGGCCACCGCCGTCGTCTCGGCCGATCCGCTGGGCCTGCTCGTCGCCTTCGGGGGGGGCATGCTGTCGTTCGTCTCGCCGTGCGTCCTCCCGCTGGTCCCCGGGTACGTCTCGATGGTGTCGGGGCTCTCGGCCGCCGAGCTCTCGGTGGTCGGGTCACCGGGAGCCGTGCGCGACGGGACCGCTTCGCCGGCCGGGCTCGGAGCCCGCTCCCGGGCCCGGGTGCGGCTGGTTCGTGGCATCCTCGGGTTCATCGCCGGGTTCACGGTCGTCTTCGTCATCCTCGGTGCCACCAGCTCGACCCTCGGCCACCTCTTCCTCGTGGACAAACGGTCCCTGGCCGACGTCGCCGGGGCGATGATCATCGTGTTCGGCGTGTTCCTGGTGGCCTCGGCCACCAGGGTCCGCCTTCCCATGGCCCTGGCGGGCGAGCACCGTTTCACGGTGCGACCCAGCTCGCTCGGCGTGTGGGCCGGTCCGGTGATGGGCATGGCCTTCGCGTTCGCCTGGACGCCGTGCATCGGGCCGGTGCTCGCCAGCGTGCTGGCCATCGCTGCGGGTGACGGCCGGGGGACCCCGCTCGGGGGCATGGCGCTCCTGACCGCCTACTCCCTGGGGCTGGGCGTGCCGTTCCTCCTGAGCGGCCTGATGTTCGGCCGGCTGACCGCAGCCCTCTCCCGGGCGCGCGCCGCGCTCCGGTACGTCGACGTGGCGGGCGGTGCCGTCCTCGTCGCCTTCGGGGTGCTCCTCATCGTGGGAGACGTGAGCCTCGTCTCGTCGTACCTGTCGAGATGGCTCATCGATGTCCACCTCAGCCGGCTGGCCACGAGCTGATCGGCCGGAGCACGGCGGCGTCCAGGGACGATGGAGCGCCGACCTCCCGCTTGGCCCCTGGTGCCCGGACGCCGTACGATACTGGGCGGCTATGGCCCCCGCAGTCCGTCCTCCCGCGCTGTACCTGCGTAACGTCGTTGCGCTCTCCGGGCGGTTTCCGTTGCTCGCCGGTATCGATCTGGAGGTGGCCTCGGGTGAGACCCTGCTCATCGAGGGTCCCAACGGCGCCGGCAAGACGAGCCTTCTCCGGGTGTGCGCCGGCCTGGTGCCCGTGAGCTCCGGTGAGGTCCGGGTGCTGGGGCTGGACCCGACCCGTCCCAGGACGAGGACGGGCTTGCGGAGGAAGGTCGGCCTTCTCGCCCACGCCTCGCACCTCTACGACGACCTGAACGTGCGGGAGAACATCCGGTTCGCGGTGCGGGCCGCCGGCGCCGACGTCGATCGCATCGACGGCGCGTGCGCCCGGCTCGGCCTGCATGGACGGCTCCTCCGGACCCCGGCGTCGAAGCTCTCGGCCGGGCAGCGTCGCCGCGTCGCGCTCGCCGTCCTGGTGGCCCGGGCGCCGGCCCTGTGGCTGCTCGACGAACCCCACGCCGGGCTCGATGCCTCGGCCCGGGCGCTGCTCGCCGAACTGATCGCCGAGGCGTCCGCAGACGGCGCCACGGTGGTGATCGCGTCGCACGAGCCGGAGCTCATGGTCGGGTTGGCCGGCCGCTCGGTGACCGTGACCGGCGGGCGTATCACCGCCGAACGGCGTCTCGGCGCGTCTGAGCCGGCGCCGTCTCCGCCGTCTCCGCC
>DAHXOA010000040.1 GCA_027365145.1 Acidimicrobiaceae bacterium
CCGGAGCCGCCCGCCTGTGGAGCTATCGGGAACGCCACACCGAAGCGGTGTCCGGCATCGGAGTGCCACACAAGCTCGACGTGACGCTCCCGGCGGCGGCGCTGGCCACGTTCGAGGGCGAGGTACGCCAACTGGTCGCCACCCGGTGGCCCGGTACGACGGTGGTCCTGTTCGGCCATGTCGGGGACGGTAACCTCCACGTGAACCTCGTGGGGCCGGCACCCGACGACGAGGAACTGGACGGAGCGGTGCTGGAGCTGGTGGCCGAGCACGGGGGCAGCATCAGTGCCGAGCACGGCATCGGGCGGGCCAAGGTCCGCTGGCTCCACCTGTCACGCCAGCCTGGCGAGCTGGCCACGATGCGGGCGGTGAAGCGGGCACTCGATCCCGACGACGTCTTCAATCCCGGGGTGCTCTTCGACCGGATCAGCGACGACAGAAACGGAGTGGTGCTACCCCGATGACGACTGCCCGACACGACGGTGAGCGCCGACACGCCCTGCTGCTCGAGAACATCCATCCCGACGCCGTCACCGTCCTCGGGGCGGCCGGCTTCGAGGTGGAGACGGTGCCAGGCGCCCTGGGCGAGGACGCGCTGTGCCGGCGCATCGAGGGCGTCGAGCTGCTCGGTATCCGCTCGGGGACGCAGGTGACCGCGGCGGTGCTCGACGCCGCTCCAGAACTGTTGGCCGTCGGAGCCTTCTGCATCGGCACCAACCAGGTCGACCTGGCGGCAGCGGCACGGCGGGGTGTCGCGGTCTTCAACGCCCCGTTCTCGAACACCCGGAGCGTGGTGGAGCTGGCTCTGGCCGAGATGATCTCGCTCACCCGACGACTGACGGACAAGAACGCCGCCATGCACACCGGCGTGTGGGACAAGTCGGCCACCGGCAGCCACGAGATCCGCGGTCGGCGGCTCGGCATCGTCGGCTACGGGAACATCGGCAGCCAGCTGTCGGTGGTCGCCGAGAGCCTGGGCATGAGCGTCTGGTTCTACGACACCGCCGACAAGCTGGCTCTGGGCAACGCCCGCCAGTGCGGAAGCCTGGAGGAACTGTTGGAGTCGGTCGACATCGTCACGCTGCACGTCGACGGCCGGCCCACCAACCGGGAGCTGTTCGGCGAGCAGGAGCTCGCCCGGATGCGGGCGGGCAGCATCTTTTTGAACCTCAGCCGTGGCTTCGTGGTCGACCACGGCGCACTCCGTGCCCACCTGGAGTCCGGTCACCTGGTGGGCGCGGCGATCGACGTCTTCCCTGAGGAGCCGGCCAGCCGGGGCGACACGTTCGCGTCCGAGCTGCAGGGCCTGGCGAACGTGATCCTGACGCCGCACGTGGGGGGATCGACCGAGGAGGCCCAGCAGGACATCGGCAATTTCGTCGCCGGCAAGCTCCAGCGCTACGCGCGGGAGGGCTCCACCGCCCTGAGCGTCAACCTGCCGCCGCTCGAGCTCTCGAGCCCGTCCACCCGCTGCCGGCTGCTGTACATCCATCGCAACGTTCCCGGCGTGCTCGCCGAGGTGAACGGCCTGGTGGCCGGCCACGGGCTCAACCTCGAATCCCAGATGCTGGGCACACGCGGCGAGGTCGGCTACGTCATCACCGACATCGCCTGCGACCCGGGCGACGCCGTCATCAAGGAACTGCGCACCTTGGACGCCACCATCCGCCTGAGGGTCGTGGCTCCGGATCCTCCGAAGGGCTGATGTGGGCCGTTCCGTCCCTGTCCCGGAGAAGGGTCAGCCAGCGACGCCGACGATCGGCGCGTCCAGATGCCGACCGCCCATCGAGCCGTGGAAACCGGCGTCACCGAAGGCGAACACTCCGCCGACGGCGCCTACCGGGCGATAGTCTCCGACCTGGTTGACGGTCTGACCCCCTTGGAGGGCGCCCGTCGATCCGAGGTGGGTGGTGTCGCCGCTGGAGACGTCTGGACGGTGCCGGTCTCCGTGAACGTCTGCCCTCGGTGGCGGCACCAGCGGCCACAGGGATGGAGAGACCGACCACGGCGACGAGCAGGCAAGTGGTTCCGGCCAGGGCCACCCGGCGCAAAGGACGCCGAACGTTGCCGGTGTCGAACAGACGCGAAGCCGAGCGAAGCAGGTGCAATTCGGGCAACCCACACGTCACCTTCCCGACGATCGGTCGTCGACCTCAGTAGTCGACGTCAGGAGCGTACGACGCGTCACCGGCATCGGGTGGGTGGCAGGTACGACGGCGCCGGTGCTGCGCACGGAGTCGGGGCCGAGGGGGCCAGTACCCACAGACCCGGCGAACGGTGCTCTGTCCGGCGTCCGAGGGCCGAGACGGGTCGGCGTACGCGATCTGGGGAGAGCGGGGCATGCCCGTGCAAAGGGCCAGGCCTCTCGCACGTCGACAGTCCATCACCTACCATTTCCCGAAGGCGCTGAGTCCGAGCGTCGGCCCGTGGGCGAAAGTCAGTGTCGGAGGGCCGATCCGTACTCGACGCCCACGCTCGTGCTGCGGACGGAACTGGCGCTGGCCAGGTGAGCAACCCGGCGAAGGGCGCTATGCCCGGTGCCCGAGCCAGCGGACCGTCACCCCGGCCTCTTCGGCCACTTGGAACTCCGGGTCGCCGGTGAGGACCGGGCAATCGAGCACCGACGCGGCTCCGGCGGCGAAGGCATCGGCATAGCTGAGCCCTCCCCGCGCCTTGATGGCCGCCGCCCGGCGCACGAGGGTGTCGTCGACGTCGAGCCAGCGAACTGGCACTCCGCCGGGTCGGCTCTCCGCCCGGAGGTTCGACCACACCTCGTCGGCGGCTCCGGCATCGGAGGTGCGTTGGAGGATGTACGCGACCTCTCCGAGGTTGACGAGCGTCATCCACGGCTCGCCGGTCCGCAGGATCTCCTCGACCTCGGCCCAACCGGGTTCCTCGCCAAGGAAGACGAGGACCGCGTGGGCGTCGAGGACGACGCGATCAGCCATCCTCGTGCTTGCGGTCCCGGGCGCGCTCCTCCAGCAGCATCGTCGTCAGCTCGCCCCCCTTGAAGCGCCCACGCAGCTGCTCGACCGATAGGAGTGGCTTGGGGATGAGGTCGCCGTCGCGCTCCAACCACACGACCTTCGTGCCGGGGGGGAACCCGTAGCGGTCGCGCAGCGGCTCGGGGATGGTGACCTGGCCCTTCGGATTGACCGTGGTGATCATCGGTATTACCTCCGCGACCAGTGTACTACTGAGGAGGTACCGTGGTGATCAATGCCGTTCGCGGGTGCGCGGCCGGATCGGCGTCCGTTATCTGAGGTGAGCGAGGTCCCCGTTCAAAGGGCCAGGCCCTCCCCTCGCACGGAGACCGACTGCCACGTAACATTTCCGGCAGTCAACGACGAGAGGGGGCCTATGGACCGTTACTCGAAGGCCATCTCGCGAGCGACTTGCTGGGCCAGGTCCGGCGTCGACGGGTTCCGCGGCGGCGCGCGGTACGCGATGGCGGTCCTGATCTGGTCCGCGGCGGTCCTGTGGATCGCTGCGCTCATGGTCGTCGCCACCGGCGGACTCGTCACCGACGCCGCCAAAAGCGGCCGCACCACCCTCACGCTGAAGCATCGGGTGTCCGACGCCGAGCGTGCCCACCGAGGTGCCATTCGAGAAGCCGAGGCCGAGCTGGCGCGCTGCCAGAGCGCCTACGACCGGGAGGTGGCTGTCGCCAAACAGCACCTCGACGCGCTGTGCGACGCGAACGGCAAGCGGCTCGGCAAGTGCCACGGTGTCACCTTGTTCGAGCGCATGATCGCCACCCCGCAGGGCACCGTCTCTCTCATCGGTGCGAGAGCAGGCGTGGACACCGCCGGCAACCTGGCGGTGACGAAGCGGGCGACGCTCACGCGCACG
>DAHXOA010000045.1 GCA_027365145.1 Acidimicrobiaceae bacterium
GAGGACCGTCATGCCCTACGAGTTCACCAGACAGGGGATCGAGACCCAGGAGGCCGTGAGCCGCTTCATGGACGACCTCGTGCGACCCAACGAAGACCTCTACTACGAACAGCTCGCCGAGGTCGGGGTCGACGGATACCCGCCCGTGATGGACAGGCTGAAGGCGGCCGCGCTCGAACGGGGTCTGTGGAACCTCTTCCTCCCCCATCTCCAGCCCGACAGTCCCGGGACTCCGCTGTCCAACCTCGACTATGCACCCGTCTCCGAGATGCTGGGGCAGGTGTCGTTCGCGTCCGAAGCGTTGAACTGTGCCGCTCCGGACACCGGGAACATGGAGATCCTCCATCTCTACGGGTCACAGCGAGTGAAGGAGGAATGGCTCACCCCCCTGCTCGAAGGAGAGATCCGGAGCGCGTTCTCGATGACCGAGCCCGACATCGCCTCGTCGGACGCCACCAACATCGGGCTCTCGATCGAACGTGACGGTGACCACTACGTGCTGAACGGTCGGAAGTGGTTCAGCTCTGGGGCTCGCGCCGACCGGTGCACGGTGCTGATCGTCATGGGAAAGACCGATCCCACCGCCCCCCGGCACCTCCAGCAGTCGATGATCGTCGTCCCGAAAGACACCCCCGGAGTGTCGCTCGGGCTTGATCCCCACGTCTTCGGGTACGCCGAGCGCGGGGGCCACCCCGAGGTCATCTACCAGGACGTGCGCGTTCCCGTGGACAATCTCCTGGGTGAGGAAGGCGGGGGGTTCGCCATCTCGCAGGCCCGCCTCGGGCCAGGCCGGATCCACCACTGCATGCGCTCCATCGGCGTCGCCGAGAGAGCCCTCGACCTGATGGTCACCCGAGCCCTCGAGCGCGCCACGTTCGGGACGAGCCTGGCCCACAAGGGGTTGATCCAGGACTGGATCGCCGAGTCGCGCATCGAGATCGACATGGCACGCCAGTACGTGTTGCACACCGCCCACCTGATGGACACCGTCGGGAACAAGGCGGCCGCCACCGACATCTCCGGGATCAAGGTGGCGATCCCCGCCATGGCCCTCAAGGTCGTCGACCGCGCCATCCAGGTGCACGGGGCCGCAGGGGTGACGCAGTTCTACCCGCTGGCCCACATGTACGCCCACATGCGCACCCTCAGGATCGCCGACGGTCCCGACGAGGTGCACAAGATGACCATCGCCCGCCGGGAGATCCTCCGGCACCACCCCGGCTTCCACATGCACGCACCCGGGGTGTCGTAGAGACCTCCACTCCTCCCACCGGCCGTGATCACGGCCAGTCCCCGGTGGTCTCCTGTCCTGGTGCCGGTGGCGGCGCCGATGTGCGTCCGGGCGACGCGGACCCGGCGCGACTGCCGCACTGCGAAGCTGCCTGGAACCGGCGACGCAGGTCGGATTTGGCCACCTTGCCGGCCGGGGTGAGTGGCACCTCGTCCGCCACGGTGATGTGGCGGGGCACCTTGTAGTCGGCGAGGCGCGCAGCACACCAGGCACGTAGCTCGTCGGGGTCCACCGCGGCCCCCGGGCGTGGCACCACCACGTAGGCGCCGACCTCGCCGTAGACGGGGTCGGGAACACCGAAGCCAGCCGCCAGCGCCACCGAAGGGTGGGTGCCGAGCACCGCCTCGACCTCGGCCGGGTACACGTTGAAGCCGCCCTGGATGTACATCTCCTTCCGGCGGCCCCGCACGGCCAGGTGGCCGTCGGCGTCGGCCTCGACCATGTCGCCGGTCGCCAACCAGCCCCCGGGGAGGAAGGTCTCTGCCGTCTCCTCCGGCATGTTCCAGTAGCCCGCGGCGACACATGCACC
This sequence comes from Acidimicrobiaceae bacterium, assembly GCA_027365145.1. GTDB lineage: Bacteria > Actinomycetota > Acidimicrobiia > Acidimicrobiales > RAAP-2 > JAKADK01. Next base: position 1,821 of record DAHXOA010000045.1, read on the forward strand.
GCGCAGCTGCAGCTCTCCGACCGTTCCCGGCGGCACCGGATCCCCCGTCTCGTCGACGACACGACCCACGAAGTCGCCGATGGGGACTCCGATGCTACGGGTGACCATGTCGAGGTCGTCTCCGGGAGCGGAGAGCACCGCCGCCCCCGAGCTCTCGGAGAGCCCATAGAGGTTGATGAGCTGGGCGTCGGGCCACGTGGCGGCCACCTGTCGGGCGAGCGATGGGTCGAGGATCGAACCACCCACGATGACCTGGCGCAGCGAGCCGGTGTCGACGGGGTTGTCGGCCAGGGCTTTGAGAAGCATCACGAACATCGTCGGCACTCCCGACAGCACGGTGGTGCGGTGCTCGGCGGTGGTCGCCAGCACGGCGGCGGGGGAGAACGCCGGCAGCAGTACGACGGTGCCGCCGGCCACCAACAGCGAGAGAATGCCACAGGTCAGCCCGCCGACGTGGTTGAGGGGCAGTGAGCCGACCGTCGAGGTGTGCTCGTCCCAGCCGAGGTGGCCGACCTGGGCCCGGGCGGAGGCCAGCAGGCTGCGGTGCGTGAGGATCGCCCCTCGGGGCATCCCGGTGGTGCCGGAGGTGTAGAGGATGACGGCAGGGTCATCCGGGCCCGGTACAGCTTCCGCTCCCGTCGCCGCCGCTCCGGCTGTGGCGTTGGCACCGGCTCGGGCACCGGCCGCGATCAGCTCATCGAAGGTCGCAGCACGGTCGAAGCGGCCCTCGTCGGTGGGTGGATCCAGGAAGACGAACCGCTCCACCGTCGGCACTTCGGCGCAGAAGCCGGCGAAGAAGGTGACGAAGTCGAACCCCGCCATGGCAGTCGGGCAAAGCAGCAACCGGGCGCCCGACTGGTTGAGCATGTAGCGGAGCTCTTCCTCGCGGTAGCGGGGGTTGAGGGTCACGAGCGCGACCCCCAGTCGGGCGGCGGCGAAGAAGAGCCCCAGCCACGGGAGGCCGTTGGGTGCTGCCACCGCCACGCGGTCCCCGGGGCGGATGTCCCAGGCGCCGAGGCCCGCTGCCACCTGGGTGGCCAAGTGGTCGAGCTCGCCGAAGGAAACGGGTTGCCCGTCGATGACGAGGAACACCCGGTCGGTGTCATGGGCCGCCCGCCAGGCCAGTAGTTCGGAGACGGTGGTCGGTGGTGCGGTGGTCGGTGGGGTCGTCGCGTTCGGGTCGTCCGGCGCCAGCATGATCCGATCATGCTCACCGCGCTGCCCGGATGCAACCGCTGCACCCCGCCGTTGTGAGTCAGCAGCGGCGTCTGCCGGCAGAGCTCCTGACCTCCGCTCGCCCGACAGGGGCGGTGAGACACCCGATGGCTACCGTGGCCGGGCAATGATCGAGGCGTCTACGGGCCCAGGGGTCCACGCCTCCCACCAGCCGTGATCACGGCCGGTCCCCGGTGGTCTTCCGCCCTGGTGCGGTCGACGTCCGGTGGTCCGGCCGACCTCCCCGGGAGGACCCATGCTCGCCACTATCCCCTCTGCCGTCCTGATCGGCGTCGACGGACGCCGCGTGTCCGTGGAGGTCCATGTCTCAAATGGGCTCCCCGGATTCACGGTCGTCGGCCTCCCCGACGCCGCCGTCCGGGAGTCACGGGATCGGGTTCGGGCCGCCCTGCTCTCCAGCGGACTTTCCTGGCCCCTCCGCCGGGTGACCGTGAACCTCGCACCTTCCGGCGTGCGGAAGGGCGGAGCGGGACTGGACCTTCCCATCGCCGTCGGGCTGCTCGTGGCGTCAGGGTCGGTCGACCCGGCTGTCGTGACGGGCCTGGCCTTTAGCGGGGAGCTCGGCCTGGACGGTGCGCTCCGGGCCGTTGCGGGCGCGGTCGTCATCGTGGAGGCGCTGCGGGACCAGACAGTCGTGGTGCCGATGGCGAACCTGCACGAGGCCCGCCTCGCCGGCGCCGACCGGGTCCGCTCCGCCGGCACCTTGCGTCAGTTGGTGGACGCGCTGGAGGGGCGCCGCCCCTGGCCCGTGCCGGCCGCCGATGCGGCGCCGCCGGCTGGCGACGGTGGCCCGGGCCCGTGGGCACCCCGGCACGGGGATCTCTCCGACGTGCGTGGCCAACGCCTGGCCCGGCGTGCCCTGGAGGTAGCGGCAACCGGGGAGCACCACGTCCTCCTGGTCGGCCCTCCAGGATCGGGGAAGACCATGCTCGCCAGCCGGCTTCCCGACCTTCTCCCACCGCTCGACCACGACCTCGCCTTCGAGGTGTCCCGGATCCACTCGGTGGCAGGGCTACCTCTTCCCCCCGGTGGACTTGTCCGCCGTCCTCCGTTCCGCTCCCCCCACCACGGGGCATCTCCCGTGTCCATGATCGGTGGGGGCACCAGCTTGATGCGTCCGGGAGAGATCAGCCTCGCCCA
>DAHXOA010000060.1 GCA_027365145.1 Acidimicrobiaceae bacterium
GACGTGGACCTTCCGGGCTGGCGCGAGGCGGAGCACGCCACCCGAGTCGTCATGGGCCATGAGGCAGCTGGGCTCCACGGCCACCTGGTCGGGACCGGCCTACTCGGTGTCGACGTTGCCGATCGGCTGGCCGAGGGGCTGGCCCGCACACCGGCGGAGTGCGCCGCGGCGGCGTCGACGCGGTCCCGGTGGCGCCGTGAGCTCGATCACCTCTTCGGATCCTTCGATGTGCTGGCGCTCCCGACGCTCGCCGACCTCCCGCCAGACCTCGAGCACGCGACAGACCTCTTCCGGATACGCAACACGACACCGATAAACCTGTCCGGGCATCCCGCCCTGGTGCTCCCCGTGCCGACGACGCTCGGCTTCCCGGCCAGCCTCCAGCTCGTCGGCCCCTGGGACGGCGAAGGCCTCCTGGTCGAGGTGGGCCTCCTGGTCGAGGCTGCAGTGGTCGGCGGGTTATGAGCGTCCGGATGGCGCGCCGGCGCGTCACGGTGCACCGACGTCATCCGCCGGGGGGTGCTCCACAACGCCGCGCGTCTCCCCGACGGGTCCTGGACGTGGCGGCACCAGCTGGGTCGTGCTGCGGAGGGCAACGTGGACGCCGGGGGGCGCGTCGAGGTTCGGGCCCTGTGGGACGACGCCGGATCATCGAGGAGGAACTGGCGGTCTGACGGTCTCGTAGGAGTGACCCGCCGGCGGGTGCGGCCCTCCCAGCTCGAGGCGGAACCCGACGCCCCGCACAGTCAAGAGGTGGCGGGGCGCTGACGGGTCCACCTCGATCTTCGTCCGCAGCCGGTGGACGTGGGTATCGAGGGTCCGGCTGTCGACCAGGTTTCCCCCGGGCCAGAGGAGGTCGAGGAGATCCTCCCGGGTGTGGATCCTTCCGGGCGGGCTCGAGAGCGCCGCCAGGAGGTCGAACTCCCGTCGTGAGAGGTGGAGGTCGGCACCGTGGCGGGTGACGGCCCGACGGCCGAAGTCGACGACCACCTCGCCGAACGCGAGCGATCCCGCGGGGAAGGTGGGGTGCGTCGGAGTCGGGGTGCCCCGCTCCTCTGAAGCCGTTGCCGGGGGGTCCTGGACCGGGACCGGGACCCGGCGGAGCACCGCTTCGATCCGAGCCACGAGCTCTCGCAGGTGGAAGGGCTTCGTGACGTAATCGGTGGCCCCGAGCTCCAGGCCGAGCACGACGTCGATCTCGGAGTCGACGGCGGATACCATGATCACCGGGACGCGGGAGGTCTCGCGGATCTGTCGGCACACGTCGGTGCCACGCATGCCTGGTAAGAGGAGGTCGAGGAGGACCAGGTCGGGCGGGTCGGCATGGAAGAGGCGCAGGCCCTCCAGCCCGTCGGGGGCGGTCGCCACCTCGTATCCCTCTCGCTCCAGGCCGGACGTGAGCGCGTCACGGTAGGACTCCTCGTCTTCGATCACGAGGATCCGGAACGCATCGCCGTCACCTCGCACGTGCCCTCCGCGGCGCTCGCACGGAGACGATCGTAGGGACCGCAGGTGAACGCAAGGGGAGCGATCAGCGACAGCGCGGTGATCCCCGGATGAACGTTTCGTGTCAGTAGGTGCCCGGTCCCGGACTCTTTCCGCCAGGCGCTCTCGGATCCCGCCCGAGGGCGGGATCCGGTCAGAGGAGGGCGACGATCACGATCCCGAGCGCAGCGGCGGCCACACTGACGGCCAGCCCTCCGAGGGCGTTGACGAGCGCAGTCGCGGCCATGCCCTCCTCTGCGAGTCGCACGGTCTCGAACGACGCCGTCGACCAGGTCGTCAGCCCCCCGCAGAAGCCGTCGCCGGCGATGGCCCGCGGCGCCACGGCCAGCCCGTGGTACCAGAACATCCCGGTGACGATGCCGAGCACGAAGGATCCGACGGCATTGACCGTCATCGTGCCGAAGGGAAAGGCTCCGGTCGTGCGGTCCTGGACCAGGCCGTCGGTCAGGTAGCGGGCCACCGCCCCGAACGCCCCGGCGACCCCGACGGCGACGGCGACGATCATGGCCGGCCGCCCTCGCCCTCGCCCGTGACCGGGGATCGGTCGGCCGTCCACGGCCGGTATCGCCCCAGAGCGATACCGGCAGTGACGCCGGTGACCCCGGCAACCAGGGTGGCGGCCAGGTAGCCCCCGGCGGTGGCGACGTCTCCGGAGCGCACGAGGGTGTCCACCCCGACCGCGAACGTGGACATGGTCGTCCATCCCCCGAGCACCCCGGTGATCGCGAACGGCCGCAGGAACCGGGTCGGTCGGATGCGCTCGGCAATCACGGTGATGAGGAGGCCGATCAGGAATGCTCCCGAGGTGTTGATGACAAAGATGGCGGCGGGGAAGTGCCCGGCTCCTGCCGGCCAGGCGATCGCCACCTCGTAGCGTCCCAGGGTGCCGACGAACCCACCGGCAGCGACGGCACCGAGCACGGCCAGATGTGCGCGGTGGACAGGCACCGCGCTCGGACGGTGCGTCCTCGACGGCTCCGCCGTGTCGCCGCTGTCGAGGTCCGGGTCGATGGGGAGGTCGTCGCCGATCCCGATGGCTCGCCCCAGACGGCGGAGGCGGTCGTGGTGTGATCGCTGGTCGGGCGTGTCGTCGATGGCCTGGTCGAGCAGGCGCGTTGCCTGGGCGACGCGAGGGTCTGCCGGAGCCGAGCTGGCGAGGTGCTGGCGGGCTGCGTGCACCGCCGTTGGCCCCTCGGCGAGGGAGGCGAGCTCCTCAGCCGCTGCCAGCTCCACCAGCAATGACTGGTCGGCCAGCTCCAGGGCGCGCTGGACGACCGTGCCGACCTCGGGACCGGTCTCGTTCCCCGATGGGGTGGCGGGACCCTCCCCGGGTCCGTCTTCTCGCGTGCTCATCGCTGAGCCTTCGGAAGATGCTCCCGCCACCCATCCACGTCACGCCCGCTCACGGGCGTGACCTCTTCTGGCGTGCCGGCATAGCTCCTCCCAAGCAGCTGTTCGTTCGCAGGAGCCATCAGGCCGAGCACCGGCCGGTCGAGGGCGAGCCCCATCGCCGGACAGATCCTATCCGTGGGCACGCCCACCCACCGCATCGGTGGTGGGAACCCGGAAGCCCAGCCTCGCCAGCCCCGCCAGCCCAACCAGCCCCGTCCACGCTGCCGTCCCGGACCGCACTACGGTGCATGGGCAGGCGGGATTCCGGGTAGGTGGGCCAGGTCGGCGCTGAGTCGGTGCCGGGCCGGCGTCGCAGGAGGAGGTCACGTGACCGAGGTGGAGGACATCGCCACGACAGCGGAGTGGGGAGCGCTGGCTGGCCACATCGGCGAGATCCGGGGTGTCCATCTCCGGGAGCTGTTCGCAGAGGACCCTGACCGTGCCCGCAGGATGACGGTGAACGCTGGTGACCTCTACCTCGACTACTCCAAGCAGCGGGCGACAGCGAAGACGATGCGGCTGCTCGTCGCGGCTGCCCGCCGGGCCGGGGTGGAGGAACGCCGCGACGCCATGCTCGCCGGCGAGCGGATCAACACCACCGAGAACCGGTCGGTCCTCCATACCGCCCTCCGACTCCCTTCCAGCGCTCGTCTGGAGGTCGACGGTCGGGACGTCGTCGGCGAGGTGCACGCCGTGCTGGACCGCATGGGTGCGCTCGCCGACCGGATCCGCGACGGGTCGTGGACCGGTTCGACGGGGAAGCGGATCGCCACGGTGGTGAACATCGGGATCGGCGGCTCGGACCTCGGTCCGGCCATGGCGACCACTGCCCTCGCCGACTACGAGGACGGTGGTCCGGCGTGCCGGTTCGTGTCGAACGTCGACCCCGTCGACCTCTACCGGGCGACGAGGGACTTGGACCCTGCCACCACCCTGTTCGTGGTGTGCTCGAAGACCTTCACCACCCTCGAGACGCTGACCAACGCCGCGGCGGCGAAGGCATGGCTGCTGGCCGGTTTGGGGGCTGGCGACGACGCGGTGGCGTCCCACTTCGTGGCGGTGTCCACCAACGCAGAAGCGGTGTCGGCCTTCGGTATCGACCCGGCCAACATGCTGGAGTTCTGGGACTGGGTGGGCGGTCGGTACTCCTACGACTCGGCGATCGGCTTCACGCTCATGGTCGCCATCGGGCGCCAGGCCTTCGGCGAGATGCTCGACGGGTTCCACCGGATGGACGAGCACTTCGCCACCCAGCCGCTCGAAGCCAACATGCCGGTCATCCAGGGCATGCTCAACGTCTGGTACGACAACTTCTTCGGCGCGGAGACGCACGCGGTGCTCCCCTACTCCCAGAGGCTGGCCCGGTTCCCCGCCTACCTCCAGCAGCTCACGATGGAGTCCAATGGGAAGTCGGTACGCCGGGACGGCAGCGCCGTGCGGGGCCAGACCGGGGAGATCTTCTGGGGGGAGCCAGGTACCAACGGCCAGCACGCCTTCTACCAGCTGCTCCACCAGGGTACGAAGCTGGTGCCGTGCGACTTCGTCGCCTTCGTCGACGGCCCCCATGAGACCGGCTCCCAGCAAGACCTGTTGCTGGCGAACTGCCTGGCCCAGTCGAAGGCGCTGGCCTTCGGTCGCACGGCCGAGGAGGTAGCAGCGGACGGCACGCCGCCCGAGCTCGTCCCCCACAAGGTCATGCCCGGTAACCGGCCGTCGTCGACGATCATCGCCCCGTCACTGACCCCATCGGTGCTGGGCCAGCTGGTGGCGCTCTACGAGCACACGGTCTTCACCGAGGGCGTGGTCTGGGGGATCGATTCGTTCGACCAGTGGGGTGTCGAGCTGGGCAAGGTCATGGCCGGCCAGCTGGCCCCGGTGCTCGAGTCCGGCACCGCTCCTGACCTGGACGGGCAGGACCCGTCGACGGCCGAGCTCGTGCGGTACTGCCGGAAGCTGCGGGGCCGTCCGGTCTGACTGGCTGGTGGTCTCCGGGTCGGCCCGGGGGGCCCGGAGACCTCAGGCACCCGGCGCCGGTGCGGTGCCCGGTGTCGGTGCGGTGCCCGGTGCCGGTGCGGTGCCCGGTGTCGAGGCGGTGCCCGGTGTCGAGGCGGTGCCCGGTGCCGAGGCCAGGGCCTTCCAGAGCGATCGGTAGTTGGGGTAGGTGATGGCATTCGTCACGTACCCGGCTCGCTCGAGCTCGGCATGGAAGGCGGGGAGGTTCCGCCAGGGGATCCCCATGTCCACATGGTGGGCGAGGTGCCAACCCGTGTTGTAGGGCACCAGCCACAGGCGGGCCAGCGGGGTCTGGCGGACGTTGTGGGTCGTGACCCGCCGGTCGTCCCCGGCTTGGAGGCCACCGTGCTCGGCGATGGCGCGCAGCCGGTTCAGGACCCGCCACTGGGTCATCCACGGGAGCCACCAGAAGACCGGGTAGATCCACCACCGACCGGTGGCAGCCCACGACACCGCCCACAGCAACGCCTGGACGCCGAGGATCGACAGCGGGATCCGGCGGAACCCCCGCCGCCGGAGAGCGGTGACCAGGGGGACGAAGTTCTTCCATCCGGAGATCCCCACGGCATCCCGGACCAGGCGGCGCACGAGATCACGTCGGCCGCAGGGGTAGCCACCGTAGAAGGCCAGGTCCGGCTCGTCGGGCCCGAACTCCTGGCGATGGTGGGCGAAGTGCGCCCGCCGGTAGATCTGGATGGGGGCGAGGGCCGGGTAGGCGATGAGCCAGGTACCGATCCAGTCGTTCCACCGGTTGTCGGCGAAGAGGAGCTTGTGGGCGGACTCGTGCATCAAGATGGCGAAACGGGCGTGTATGGGCCCCATCGCCACGAACACCGCCACGTAGAGGAGGGGGTTGTTCACGATCACGGCGACCGCCACCATGCCGACGGTGAACGCCCAGAGGCCGGCGACGGAGAGGGCGTTGCGCCGGTCGTCGATCTTCCGGAGGGACGCCCGCAGCTCGGGGCGACACTTCCCGCTGGGGAGAAGCCGCTCCGTCGGCAGTACCGACGGACGGCCCTCGACCGGCGGAACCATGGTCATGACCATGCCCGGACGTTACATCAATACGACAGGAGAATCAATAGTGTAATGCAACAGGGCCGTCCGGAGAGTCGGGGTCCGGACGCCGAAGTGCTCCGTCGCATCCGCCCGGATGCGGTCCATCGGGGCTCACCCCGGCTCATACGCACTGGAGCTCCCGGCGGTCCCGGATCCATCCCCGATCCCCATGAGCTTCCACAGGCGCCTCGTCACCGGACCGACGAGCCCGAGCTCGTCGCACAGGCGTCGCGGTTTTGCCAGGGCGTCGCGGAGCAGCGCCTGCATCTGCTCGGTGCGGAGTGCCCGGCGGGCCTGACAACGGGGGACGCGCTCGGCGCGGAGGACCGAGGGAGCGGGGTACACCATGAGGCGACCCATGAGCCCGAAGAGCACGGGTGCCACCACCGCCAACCCGGCCCGCCGGACCGGGCCGAGCTCGGGCACGTGACGCTTCAGGTAGTGGCGGGCGAAGGAGAGGTGCCGGGCCTCCTCGGCGATGTGGATCCGCATGATCCGCTCGACGAGAGGGTGAACGTCTCCTTCCCTCAGGTGGAGCCGCTGGAGATGGTCGACCGGGTCCTCCCCGGCGAGGACGAAGAGGAAGAAGAGCGACGGCGCCCACCGGGCCAGGGACACGACCATGTGGGAGACGGCCTTCACCGGGCGTGGCATCCCGGAGGTCCGCAGGCCCGTCCGGTTGACGAACTCCTGGAACATCAGCGTGTGCTGGGACTCCTCGATGATCTCATGGTGGAGGTAACGGAACTCCGGAGCGCCGTTGGGGAGATCGAAGGCGTAGCGCAGCAGACCTCGCTGGAGGATGTTCTCGAACTCCCAGCCCGTGCGCATCATCGAGGCCGTGCGGTGCAGCCCGTAGCGAGCGCGCTCCTCAGGAGACCGGCTCTGGTACCACTCGGTCCGGACGATCGGATCGAATCCGGAGGGCGCGAGCCTCGGGTCACCGGGCCGGAGTGCCATCTCCGCACCGTCCCAGTCGATGTCGGCGTAGGCATCAGCGTGCCGATCGACCGACAGCCGGGACAGCCGATCGACAGTGGCGACGAACGCGTCCTGTTGTGTGGCGGTGCTCACCTTTGCTCCCTCCCGCGCGTCCCCAAGGGCAGCGCGATGACCGGCATCCGCATCCGTTGACCGTTCCCGACGGCGTACCGTGACGCAACCCGTCTCGGCGAGCGACGGCGTGGGAGCCGGATCACTACGACAGTGTTCAGCGTATCAGTTGTCAATGACAATGTCAACGAATGATGACACAGTTTATGGTGGTACGGTAGGAGGGTGCGTCGAGGTCTGCACTACGGGTTGCGGTCAGGGAGTCCGGGTCGATCGCTCGACACCTCCGGTATGGCTCGCGATCTGGCACCGCGAGCCGGTCGGGCCGGGCCGTGACGGAGTACCGGATCGACGAGCTGGCCCGCCAGGCCGGCACGACGGTTCGCAACGTCCGCGCCTACCAGGACCGCGGGTTGCTCGACCCCCCGCGGCGTCAGGGTCGGGTCGGCCTCTACTCCGAAGACCACCTGGTCCGCCTGCGGGTGATCGCGGATCTGTTGACACGGGGCTACACCCTCTCCAGCATCGGCGACCTCATGGCAGCGTGGCAGCGCGGGTCGAACGTCGGCGAACTCCTCGGGCTCGAAGAGGTGGTCACGGCACCGTGGATGGACGAGTCGTCGTCGTCGGTGAGCCGGGAGCAGCTCGCCGAGCTCTTCGGCGCCGCGATCGACGATACCGATCTATCTGTCGCGGTGGAGCTCGGTCTCCTCACCGAGGACGGCAACGGTTACCGCGTCCGGAGCATGCGGCTCTTGGAGATCGGGGCGGAGCTGGTCCGGGTAGGGATCCCACTCCGTGCGGTGTTCGTCCACGAGCATCAGTTGCGGGAGCGGATGGAGGAGGTCGCGTCGAGCTTCGTCGAGTTGGTCGCCACCCAGATCCTCGACCCGGCCGGGGACGATCTGGCCGGCGTGACCCCGACCGGTCTGGCGACGGTGATCCAGCGGCTACGCCCGATCGCGGCGCAGGCGGTCGACGTGGAACTCGCCTGGGCGATGGAACGGCGGGTCGAGGACGAGCTCCAGCGCCGGCTGGGGCGCCTCATGGGTGCCGCGTCGGCGAAGACCGAAGCCTCCTGAACGCTCTTCGGGGCAGCTGGTCCGTCGCCGGCACATCGGTCCCCGGGGAACCCGCTCGGTGCCCCCGGGCCCAGCCGACGCCCTACGATGCCTCCTGTGATCTTGGCGCTCGCGATCGTCGCTGTCGTCCTGTTGGCGTTCCACGTGATCCTGCATCCGATCCGGACGCTGGGGTGCATCGTCGAAGCCGTCGTCGGGATCGTGCTCCTCGGGGCGGTGCTCGGCCTGGTGGCCGATCTCGCGGCCCGGCACTGAGTTACGGGCGACCTCCGTCGGTCGCCCGTAACCGGCGTTTCCCAGGCGCTCAGTGCTGGTGGGCTCGCTGCGCCGCCTCGTGGGCTTTTGCCTCGGCACGGGCCTTTTCCGCACCCGCCTCCTTCTCCGCCACCTCCCGCTCCGACGCAGCCTTGTCCTGTTGGGCGCGACCCTCGTCTCGGAGGTCCTCGTTGCCGGCGAGCGAGCCCGCCGCCTCCTTGGCCCTTCCCTTGACTTCTTCGACGACGCCCTTTGCTCCGGCCTTGGGCCCGGTATCACTGGTCATTGGTCAGTCTCCTCTTTCCTGTTTCCTGGTCTCTTCTGGGTGATCTCCTGTGTCGGGCGGTTCGCCACCCGGTCGCCACCCGGTCGTCCGGCTGGCCCGGTCACCACCGGTAGAACCCGCGCTTGCCGGCACGCTCTCCTCTCCCGATGGCGACGCCGGCGATCCAGAGCACGAGAAAGATGGCAGCCGCGATCCAGAGCAGGTGCAGCGCGAAGCCCAAACCGGCGAACACGATCACCACGAGCAACAGCAGCACGATGAGCACGGAACGACTCCTTTTCGATAGGTCCCGATCCGGTGACCAGGGCGTAGGTCTACTGTTCCCCGGAGTCGACGGCGCAAACCTTCCCCGGCGCACACCCGGGGGCCGGCCGGATGACCGTGCCGCCCTCGTGCCGTGGCTCAGAGCGTGACGCTCCGCTCGCCGGTGATGCGTGCCATCACGGTTCGCACGTCGGGATGAGCGCCCGTGATCGTCACCGAGCCCCCTCGGGCCTCGAGGGCGTCGCGCAGGCGGAGCAGGCGGCGGGCACCCTCCTCGTCGACGGTCCGGAGGCAGCGCAGGCGGAAGACGAAGCTGGTGGGTGGGATGCCGAGGAGCTGTTCGGCCTGGACGTCGAGCACCACCGCAGAGTGCGCATGGAGATGCCCCCGGAGGTCGAGGATCCAGCGGCGAGCGCCGGTATGGAGTGCCACCGAGAACGGCGGGGCGGTGATGCTGAGCGGGACGTTCCCGCCGGGGGGCCCGGGCGCTGTGATACGACCATGGGCTCCAGCGTCGACGGGGCTGGTCGGACGGGGGAGCAGGGCGGTCATGCTCGATCCATACCCTGGGCTTTCCCGGGTCAACCTTCAGGAGGGGCATCCCCTGCGCCAGGGCCAGCGCCGGGTGTCCTGTTGCCCGGTCCCGCTGCCCGGTCCCGCCGCGGCCACAAGCCCCCGGGAGGAGGGGCATCCCGGGCTCAACCGCCCAGCGCCCATGGTTCTTGGTGCATGATGGGTCGGGCGTGCGCGCTCCGGGGGGCCGACAGGCCACGGCGTGACAGCTGGTCGTCGCCGCACGGCGGTACCGACCTGGTGGCAACGAAGGGAGGAGCCGACAGGATGGATCTGGAGCTGACGGTCACAGAACGGCGCATCGGCGACGCAGCGGTGCTGGAGGTGGAAGGCGAGATCGACGTGGCAACCGCTCCCCAGTTCGGGGACCGGTTGCGCGCGCTGGAGGCCGACGGTTCGGGCACGGTGGTCGTGGATCTCTCCAAGGTGTCCTTCCTCGACTCGACCGCACTCGGGGTCTTGGTGGCGTCGTTCAAGCGGCTGCGGGACGGTGGTGGCAACCTCAGGATCGTGGCGCAGGAACCCCGGATCCTCCGCGTGTTCGAGATCACCGACCTCCACCGGGTCCTGTCGATCTACCCCACGTCCGAAGCTGCGGCGGCCGGGTGAGCGACCACGTCGAGCTCACGATCCCCGCCCGGGGCGACCTCCTGGTCCTGGCACGGCTGACCGCCGCGACGTTGGGGACTCGAGCTGGTTTCGACATCGAGGACATCGAAGACCTCCGGCTGGCCGTCGAGGAGCTCAGCCTCTCGGTCTCGACCGGCGCCGGGGTGCTCCACCTGCGCTTTGACGTGGAGGCAGGTTGCGTGGCCGTGGAGTGCACGCAGCTGCCATCCGCCGAGCGTGCCGACGGCGAATCGACGCCGGCCGCCGGTGAGGGGGAGCCGATCGTGGCGCACCCAGACGAGCTGTCGATCCAGATCATCGAGGCACTGGTCGACGATCACGGGCGCGAGATGACCGGGAGTGGGCCCCGCGCGTGGATGGTCAAGCGCGGGGGCGCAGTCGCACCTTGACCGCCTCGGCCGATCGCCGAAGGCCGACCCGGGAGCAGTGGCGCGACTATGCCCGCACCGGAGATCTCGCCACGCGGGACGAACTGGTCGCCGCCTACCTCGACCTGGCGTCGTCGCTGGCCCGGCGGTTCGCCAATCGGGGCGAGCCGCTCGATGATCTGGTCCAGGTGGCGTCGCTCGCCCTCGTCAAGGCGGTGGACCGCTTCGATCCGGAGCTCGGGTTCGAGTTCTCCACGTTCGCCACCAGGACGGTGTTGGGTGAGCTGAAGCGTCACTTCCGGGACAAAGGCTGGGCGCTGCGTGCCCCGCGCCGGGTCCAGGAGCTGTACCTGGAGATCAACCAACAGGTCGAGTCGCTGTCCCAGGTGCTCGGTCGACCACCCACCGTGGGTGAGATCGCCGCCGCCACCGGCGCCACCCAGGAAGCGGTGCTGGAGGCGATGGAGGCCGGGCGCGCCTACCGGTCGTCCTCCATCGACGCACCCATCTCCGGCGAGGACTCGGTTCGGGACCGGCTCGGCGCCGAGGACCCGGGCTTCCATCGTGTCGAGACGGCGGCGCTGCTCTCCGACGCGCTCGGGCTGCTCTCCGATCGGGACCGGGAGATCCTCAGGCTCCGCTTCACGGAGGGTAAGACACAGTCGGAGATTGCCGAACGGCTGGGGATCAGCCAGATGCACGTGTCGCGGCTGTTGGCTGCCACCCTGGAACGTCTCCGCTCCCGGATCCAGGAGCGCGAGGGTCCGTGACGTCGGCGTCGCCGGATCGGGCCCGTGATTCGTCCAGGCGAGAGCGACTGTGTGAGGTTTCGATGAGGGCGCGTGCGGGTAACTCCCCTGCGGCCGCGAGCACATAGGGCCTTCGGGGAGGTGGGTGCCCCGACGGCGTCCGGCGCGGCCGGTATCGGAGTGGTGCAGACCATCGAGGAGGTCGTCATGGACGGATCGGGATCGACAGCGGAGAGCAACCAGGAAACCACCCCGGCCCCCGGGAGCACGGCGGAGATCACCGCGGCCGAGGAGGCGGCGGCCGACCCCGAGCTGGGCGACGCGAGCGGGACGGTCGCCGCTCACTACCGGCAGATGACGGAGCGGGGCGCCCACCAGAAGGGTGAGGGCAGCATCCCCTGAGTGGCCGGTGCCGGTACAGGCGGAGGCGGGGGCGGGGAGCGGCTGAGGTGGGTCTCGTGGTGGCGCCAACGCCCGTCGAGTGGCGGACACGAGCAGCCCTGCTCCCAGCAGGCTAGACATGGGTCGTCGCCGACGACCGTGCGTGTCGGACGATGCCCCCGGCATGCTGGAGGCGGGCCGGGACGCGCGAGCCGACGTGGCAGCAAGACCGAAACGTCCAGGAGCGAGGTAGGGATGCGGGTGGCCGGCATGGAGGGGCGCACTGTTGTGCTCACGGGCGGGAGCTCGGGCATCGGTCTGGCGACCGCGGGGGCGCTCGCCGCCCTTGGCGCCCGGGTCGTGATCACCGCCCGCCGGGCCGATCGTGGGCGGGAGGCCCTGGCCCACATCCGTCAGCAGAGCGGGACGGACCTTGCCGAGGTGGTGGTGTTCGATCTGGCCGACCTGGATTCGGTCCGGGCCGGCGCGTCGGAGATCCTGGACCGGTGTCCGCAGATCGACGTGCTGGTCAACAATGCCGGTGTCGTCCTGTCCGAACGGGTGGAGACCGCCCAGGGCTTCGAGGCGACGTTCGCCACCAACCATCTCGGACCCTTCCTCCTTACCGCACTGCTGCGGGAGCGCCTGCTCAGTGCGCCGGCGGCTCGGGTGGTGACCGTCTCTTCTGCCGCCCACCGCACGGCGCGCCGGGGACTGGACTTCGACGACCTCCAGGCGCGTCGACGGTACCGGCCCATGGCGGTCTACGGCGCGTCGAAGCTGGCCAACATCCTCTTCACGGTGGAGTTGGCACGGCAGCTGGCCGGCACGACCGTTACTGCGAACTGCCTCCATCCCGGTCTCGTCGCCACCGGGTACGGGCGCGGCACCACCGGCCTGCTCGGGTTGGGGGTGAAGCTGGGTCGGCCGTTCATGCTCAGCCCCGACCAGGGCGCCCGTACCTCGATCTTCCTGGCGTCGTCCCCGGACGTCGACGGGGTGACAGGTCGTTATTTCGTCCGATGCAGGGTGGAGATCCCGTCGCGCTCCGCCAAGGACGGAGAGGCCGCCCGCCGGCTGTGGGAGATGAGCGAGGCGATGGTCGGCTCAGGGTCGTGAGGGGCCGTGGGACGGCCTGGTAGCCGGGCGACGAGTGGTTGGGTGGATGATTGCCAGCGCGTACAACGCCACGAGCCGCTCGTCGGAATCGGCTCGTATCGTCGGGTGGTCGCGTTGGCGATTGCCCGGTCGCCCTGGCCGACTTCGAGACGGGGCTAGATGACCCGGTCCACTCCATCGATTCGGCGGAGATCGGGCCGATGGCCGTGCACCGCTCCCGTCCGGATGTCGGTGGGCACAACCCGCCCGCGTCTCGCCGCGCCCTACCGGGCCTGACCTGCATGTTCGTGGTCGGGCTGCCCGGATTTGAACCGGGGACCTCTGCGTCCCGAACGCAGCGCGCTAACCAAACTGCGCCACAGCCCGTCGACCACCTCGACGATCACCGAGGGTGTAACCGGGACGATGCTACCCGACGAGAGCACCGGGTCCGGCCAGGCGGCCGGTCGGTAGGCGGTCACGCCGGACGTCGGGCCACGCTCACGGGCGGCCGGCCGGGAGGCGTCCAGCCACGTAGGCAGGCGGACGCCTACCCCGCAGGTCGGGCCCTCTCCCCGCCCCGGGACTCCCCAGCTCTGGGGAGAGGGGCGGACACGCTCCCGGCGTCGATCCGCCGGGCCACGACCTTTGCCACACGGCGCTTGTCCATCTCGGCCACCCGGAGCTCCCAACCGTCGACGCCGAGCACCTCTCCCTCGGCAGGGATCCGCCCGAAGCCAGCGAAGAGGAATCCTCCGACGGTCACGTACTCCCCGTCAGGGATGGCGATGCCGAGCCGGTCGCGGACCTCGTCGACGTTCATCTTCCCGTCGACGAGCCACCGCTTCCCGTCGACCCGCACGATCTCGGGCTCGTCCTCGGGGTCGAACTCGTCGGGGAGGTCACCGACGAGCGCCCCGAGGAGGTCCTTTACGGTGAGCACGCCCTCGACCCCCCCGTGCTCGTCGACGACGACGGCGAAGTCCCGGCGCTGCTGGCGCATCTCTGCGAGGAGGTCGAGCACGGGTCTCGATTCGGGCACGAGGTAGGGCTGGCGGAGCCGGCGGGCGATGGCCACGGTGTCGGGCGCGCCGGGCGCGCTCGACCCACCCGGCTCCTGTCCGCTGTTCACCTTCCACCCGGCCCGGAAGAGGTCGTTCACGAACAGCACGCCGATCAGGTCGTCCAGGTGCTCGTCGTAGACGGGGAACCGGCTCCTCCCCGTCTCCCGGATCACCCGGTTCACGGCATCCGCGGTGACCGGGATCGCCAGGGCCACGACGTCCACACGGGGGGTCATCACCTCTCTCACGACGACGTCGCGGAGGCCGTCAAGGGCATCCAGGATGAAGTGCTCCTGGGCGTCGGCTCCCCGGGACCGACGGGCCTCGTCCCCCGTCGCGGTACCCCGGGTCCGATGCCGATGAGCACTGGACGGCGTCCGCCCACTTCTCCTATGGCTTCCTTCGGTCGACTGCTCATCCTGCCGGTGTCGGAACACCTGTCGTCCTGGGAGGTGCGGCGGCTGGTCAGGAGCGGGCGATCGCCGCGGGCAGGTTCACCGCTGCGACCGAGAGAGGGGTGTAGGACTCGTCGTGGTAGGTCTTGCCGGCGAGGAGCGCCTCCATGGCTCGACGGAGGCGGATCGGGTCGAGCGGTTTGACGACCCAGCCTTCGGCGCCCGAGCGCCTGGCCATGAAGACGTCGGGTCTCCGGTCGAGCAGCATGAGGACGGGAACGTGGCCCAGGTTGCCGTACGACTCTTCCAGGCGCAGCTCCATGCAGACCGCCATGCCCCCCATGTTCCCCATCTGCAGGTCGACGACGATCAGGTCGGGCAGGTCGGTGGCAACGTCGGCCAGGAGGTCGGGACCGGACCGGGCCTCACGGACATCTACGTCCGGACGCGAGGCAATCGCCCTGACCTCTGCCCGGACCGACGGCGCGTCGCTGGCGACGAGGATGGTGCGCACCCTCGCGAGACTAGCCCGTCACCGGGCGGGTGCCGCGAGCTTCTCGGGTCCTGGGGCCGGGTCGGCATCGGATCCGCCCGTTTCGGGGGCGCCAGACCCGCCCGCCCCGGGGGCAGCGGGGGCATCCGGACCGTCCGGCGGGCCACTCGGCGGGCCACTCGGCGGGCCGAACAGCAGGCCGGCGATCGCCTCCAGGCTGGTGAGGTCGTGGACGTCGGAGCCGAGGGTGGGGACCCTGACCACGGGCGCCGGGTCGACGAAGGCGACGAGGCCGTCGACCGCCCGTGCCTCCCTCTCGTTGATGGCCGCGTAGCGGACCAGGATCTCTTCCAGGCCGGCCAGCGCGGCCCCGTCCGCCCCTGCTGGCGGTTCGGGCAGCCGGGCCAGCACGTCCGGGGTGGCGAACCTCGGATGGACCCGATTGACGATCAGTACGTCGGTCCGCATGCCCACCGCGCCGAGCTTGCCGGCGAAGTGCATGGCTTCGGCGATCGAGTCGCTTCGGGGGGAGGCCACGAGGACGAACGAGGTGGACGGATCGGTCAGCAGCGCCTGGACCCGGGTGGCCCGCTCCCGGAACCCCTCCTCCATCCCGGCGAACGCCTGGAAGAAGGTCACGGCGTCCTGCACGATGTCGGCGCCCGCCACCTTCGAGAGCGTCCGGAGGAGGGCATGGGCCGCCACGCCCATGACCCGGAGCGACGCCCGCGTCGGCGCCATGAGCACCTGGAAGAGCCGGTTCCCGAGGAAGTGGGTGAGCCGCCGGGGAGCGTCGAGAAAGTCGAGCGCATTGCGCGAGGGCGGCGTGTCCACCACGACCAGGTCGAAGGCGTGGGTCTCGACCAGCTCGTGGAGCTTCTCCATCGCCATGTACTCCTGGGTCCCGGACAGTGCCCCGGTGAGGCTGCGGTAGATCCGGTTCGACAGGATGCCCTCCGCCTGCTCGTCGGTCTCGGCGTAGCGGTGGATCAGGTCGTCGAACGTACCCTTGGGGTCGAGCATCATGGCGTACAGCTCGCCCGGCCACGGCCCGGGGATGGCCGACGGCACGTTCGTGAGGGAGTCGAGCCCGAGCGAGTTCGCCAGCCGCCGTGCCGGGTCGATGGTGATGACGCACGCCCGCCGGCCGCGTCGCGCCGCTTCCAGCGCGAAGGCCGCCGCCGTGGTGGTCTTCCCCACGCCCCCGGAGCCACAACACACGATGATGCGCCGCTCCATCACCAGATCGGTGAGGGTGGACCCGGTCGGCACGGTCGCCGGCCCGCTCACGTCCGGTCCTTCCCGGGTTCGGGTAGTCCGGCGATCGCCAGGGCCAGGTCACGGCTCAGGGTTTCGATCTCGTGCTTCCCGATCGAGGCGGCGGCGACGTAGCCCACCCGGATCTGGGCGAGCGGCAGCTCGCGCCCGAGACGCGCTAGCTGCTCAGCCTGGAGACCCGCTCGGGTCGACAGGAAGACACGAGCCGCCTCCAAGGCGGTGACGACGTCGGGGTCGGCCGCAACCCCGGCCATGACGGCGGCGTCGTGCGCGCTCAGCGCGGGGGCGGTCCCGGGGTCGCAGGCGTTGACGATCACCGGCCCCAGGGCGATGCCGATCCGGTCCTCCAGCGCATAGGCGGCCTCGATCGCCTCGTTGACGGGCATCTCCTCTGCCAGGGTCACAAGGACCACCTGGCAGCGCGCCGGATCGGTCAGGAGCTCGGCGACGTCGGTCGCCTGTGACCGGATCGGTCCTCCACGGGCCGCGTCGACGAGCCCGCGGGCAGAGGAGAGGAACGTCATGGCATGGCCGGTGGCCGGGGCGTCGAGGAGGATGAGGTCGGCGATCTCGTCCCGCTCCATCTGCTTCACCTTGCCGAGCACCAGGATGTCCTTGACCCCGGGGATAGCGCCGGCGACCACGTCGATGATCCCGGAGCTGACCAGCCGTTTGGAGATCCGGCGCAGACCATGGTCGGCGAGATACTCCAGCAGCGCTTCGTCGGGGGTGATGTGCCGAGCCCGGACGGTGCCCGGTGCCACTCGGTCGGCGTCGGTCGAGCTTTCCGCCGGTGCGGCGCCCGCCGCGCTCAGGACGGACCCGGCATAGTCCAGGGCGTCGTCGCTCCCGAACGCGGCAGCGACACCGGGACGGCCCTCCAGCTCGACGACGAGGACCGAGAGGCCTGCGCCGGCGGCCAGGTGGGCCAGCGCTGCCACCATCGTGGTCTTCCCGACACCGCCCTTTCCCGCCACGATCAGGACTCGGCTCTGTCGGCAGAAGGCACGGACGTCCATGACCTCTCGGAGCGTAGCGGCTCGGTCGGCCGGTGCGGCGTAGGCATGGCGGGCAGCCGGGCCCACCGCCCGGTGTCGTCGCACCGCCGGGACCGCCGTGTCCTGGTGCCCGGCGGCAGTTCCTCGCGCCGGCTGTGCTCGCCCACCGCGAAATCCGCGCCGACCCCCTTGTCTCGGCCGGACCGGTCGGCTACGTTCGGCCGAGGGAGAGCCCGGCAGGCTCGAAGGGGGAGGGAACGCGATGGCGCAGACGCTCGATTCGTGGCAGGTCAGGGCGTCGTGTCGCGGCCCGCAGGCAGAGGTGTTCTTCCCGCCCAACCGGGCCGAGCGGAAGGAGGAGAAGGTCGCCCGGGAGCAGCGGGCGAAGGAGATCTGCCGTTCCTGCCCGGTGCGGAAGCTCTGCCTGGAGTATGCGTTGCGGATCAAGGAACCCCACGGGATCTGGGGCGGCCTGAACGAGACGGAGCGTCGCCAGCTCATCGAGCGCCAGGCGGGCTGACCGGGCGCCGTCAGTGGCGGGTCGATCAGTCGTCGCCCGCGGCGGACCGGGACAGACGGGAGATCAGGACAGGCCGAGCACGGCGTCGGCGGCCTGCACGCCGCTCGTGGTACAGACGTCGGCGGGTCGATCCCCGGTAGCCGAGCAGATGCCGGCGGTGAGCTCGTTGGCGGCGGCCACGATGCTCTGGGCGGCGATGCCGGTGGGACTGAGCTGGCGTCCCTGGGCTGCCGGGCTTGCCGAACCGGTGGCACCCGAAGGGGTCGACGAGCCGGGCGGGGCCAGCGAGGCCGACGGATCGGCCAGCGCCGACGCCACGGTGTCGCGAGACAGGTTCTCGAGCAGGGCGGGAGTGAACGCGGAGGTCGAGGTGACCATCCGGTTGGCGATATCGACGAAGGGCAGTGTCTGCAGGGCCGGAGTCCCGCCCGGGATGCCTCTGGGGTCGTCGCGCCGGAACACCGCCTGCTCGGTGGGGGTCAGGGACGCGACGCGGGTGTACGTCCCGGCCGGTCCGGTGACGTCGGAGTACTCCTCGACGCCGACGAACGTCACGTAGGCACTGGTATAGCTGCTTCCCTCGAAGCTGAAGGTCTGGATGCTCGGGAAGACGGAGCTCCCGGACGACCGCATCTCGGCCAGGTGGGAGAAGCGTCCGAACCTGGAGAGCGCCACCACCAGCGGCCAGCGCTCTGCGGCACAGTAACTGCAGAACTCGGCGCCTACGTAGAGAACCTCGGGCTTTCCGGCGCTGGTCAGTGGCGGTTGCCCACCGACCGTTGCCGGCACCACCAGGGGGATGACGGACCCCCCGTTCACCCCGATCGAGTCGAACGTCGAGGGAGGGATGTCACGTAACTCGGCCAGGACCGGGGCCGGCACGGACGTTCTCCTGATCACCGTTACGGTGGCCGTCGGCTCCGTGAGGGCCATGACGACGAGCACGACCACCCCGATCACGATGAGGGCGACGGCGCCCCAGACGAACCGGTCTACCCTGCGGGGTCGATCTCCGGGATCCGGTGGATCAGCCGTCGCCGCAGGGGCCTCTCCGACGTCGTCGCTGCTACTACCCGGCATCCGATCCAAGCATGGCGGGGGCGGTCGTTACCACGATGACGAAGATGAGGAAGGTGAGGATGTGGACCGACGTGCACCACAGGCAGATCGACTTGATCACGAAGAGCTCGGCGCTGATGAGGTAGAGGATCATCCCGACGCCTATGACGGAGAGCGCCAACCGGGCCAGGTGGACGAGCCGGTTGGGTGATCGCCAGGCTACCGGCAGGCACAGCGCGATCATGGGCACGAAGTAGGCGAGGCCGAGCACGGCGACCGGGACCCCGAAGATCACCGACTGCGGGCTGGTCGTGACCTTGGCGCAGTCGATCACACCCCCGCCGGCCGGACAGGCGAGCGGCACCGCCGTGTCGTAGTGGGTCGTGGTGAGGTACGTGGCGACGCCCAAGCCGAGGACGGCCAGCACCAGGGAGGTGACCGCCTGCCACCGGGGGATCCGCATGCCTGGCTCCGTTACCGTGTCACTTCAGCTTCAGGGCCTTCGCCGCCGCCTGCACCCCGGAACTGGAGCACACGTTGCCCGGATGCCCGCCGGTGGCATCGCAGATGGCGGCAGAGATGTAGTTCGACGTCCCGATGATCGCCTGGGCGATCGGGTTGGACGGCTGGTCGAGGGTGGCCCCGATCTGCGACCACGAAGCGCCGGCCAGGATGCCGGGGCTGTAGTTGGCCCCGGAGATGATGACCTTGTTGTCGATGTCGACGAACGGGAAGCTCACCGATCCCGGGGTCGAGTTGGGTGAGGCCTGGACGTACGGCGGCTGGGAGTACTTGGCGATGACCTTCTCCTCGGCGGGCGTCGGGTTCTGGAGCGAGGTGTATCCCGTCGACGTCGGGATGTTCGTCTCGCTCTCGATCGGGAAGAACGAGAGGTACTTACTGGTGTAGGTGGAGCCGTAGAAGCTGAACGTCCGGGTTCCCGAGTAATTGTCGGTGAGCGAGGACGCCGTGACCTTCAGGCCGGAGAACGTCCCGAACCGGGACAGCGCCACCACCATCCCCCACCGTTCGGCGGCGCAGAACGGGCAGAACTCGGCCCCGAAGTAGAGCATCGCCGGGGTCTTCCCGTCGAGGGTCATCGGCGGTTGACCGGAGATGACGGTGGGGACAGCGAGGTTGGCCGACGCGGGGATCCCCACCCGGTTGAAGACCGAGGTGGGAATGGTGGTGACATCGGTGATCACGGCGGCCGGCGCCGGGGTGACCGGCACGTAGCTCGTGTTGGGCGACTTGGTGAGGTCGACCACCACGAAGACGACCACGACGATGATCACGAGGCCCACCGCCCCCCACGCCATCACCGTCCCCGACAGCCTGCCGCCCGGTCGTCCCCCTCCACCCCGGCCCGGGGGGCGGGCCCCGTTCTGGAGGGTGCTCGTCCGGGGGGTGTTGCCGCCCTTTCCCTTCGCCTGCTTGGCCGAGACGGCACGGCTCTGCTGGCGGCTCTTCTCCTTCGCCTCGTCCCGCGGGGCTCGCGGCGTGTTTCCCCTCTGGCCGGCAGGCCTCTCGCCGGTCTTCTTCTGGGCCATGGTGACGTCGTCCTCGCTTGGTGCCGACAGCGGTCCGCCTCGGCTTCCCGGCAATGGTAACGGCTGCGGTGTCCCTCGGCGCGTCGCGGCGCTGATCGCCACGGCGCTCCTTCGGAGTCACGCGGCTCTGGAGTCACGCGGCGGCGCTCGCGGATACGGGGCCGTCCGGCAGGCGGGGTTGGGACGCCAGGTGGAACCGGCTCCCGGTCCGGGTGCTCGGCCTAAGCTCCCGAGCATGCCGGGAGCTTCAGGCGATCCAGTGCCGCGCGCCAGGTCGGCCGGTGCGCCTGCGCCGGCGCCGTTCCCGCCACCGCTGGCTGGAACGGCGACCGGCTCGAGGTACGACCCGGTCGTCAGGTGGGACGTGGTGCGTGTGGGCGGCTCGGCGGTCCCCTACGGCATCGCCGGATCGGGACCACCGGTCGTCTTCCTCCACGGGTGGGGCCTCGGGCCTCGGGCCTACCGGCGCACGATCCTGGCCCTCGCCCGCATCGGCTGCACGGTGTACGCGCCGGCGCTCCCCGGGTTCGCCGGCGCGCGGGAGCTGCCGACCGCCCAACGCTCACTCCCCGGGTACGGCGGTTTCGTCGGACACTTCCTGGACGCGGTCGGTGTGCCGACCGTTGCTCTCACCGTCGGGCACTCGCTCGGTGGTGCGGTGGCGATCGCCTTCGCCGCCGGGTGCCCGGGTCGGTCGGTGTCGTTGCTCCTGGCGAACACCGTAGGGAGTCCGGTGTGGCAGGTCACCGGGACCACCCCCCGGGCGATGGAGGAGCGACCGATCTGGCAGTGGGGGGCGGCGCTGAGCGGCGACCTCGTCCAGGCCGTCGGCTCGCGCCAGCTGGCGGTGATCCCGGCCGTCCTCGGGGATCTGGTGCCGAACCTGCGCCGGAGTCCGGGTGCTCTGTGGCGTACCTCCCAGTTGGGTCGCGGCGCGAACCTCGTGGCCGAGCTCCACTCGGTCGCCCGCCGCGGTACCCCGATCTCCATGCTGTGGTCCGACCGGGACCGTGTGGTCCCGGTCGCGACGTTCCGCGACCTGTGCCGGGCGGCCGGCGTCGCCGGTGAGGTGGTGCCGGGCTCCCATTCGTGGCTCATCGGCGACCCGACCCGGTGTGCGGTTGCCGCCATGCACTGCCTTGTCGAGGCCGGGGTTGGGAACTGTTGCCAGATAAGCACACGATACATAGCGTACGTGCGTTCTAGCGATACACTGAAGAGGTGAATCTGACCGAGTGGGCAAGGGTCCAAGGCATTCATCCTCAGACCGCCTATCGGTGGTTCCATGCGGGAACACTCC
>DAHXOA010000080.1 GCA_027365145.1 Acidimicrobiaceae bacterium
GGATTGGCCAGCGGCACGTCGGCCGTGGGGTCGAAGTTCTGCCAGCCGAAGCCCGGGAACCAGACCTGGACCCAGGCGTGGGCGTCCTTCGCCTCTACGTCGTAGAGGTCGGTGATGGGGTTGTAGGAGCCCGGGATGTACCCGGTCGCCTCGCGCACCGGGATGCCGAGCGTGCGGAGCATGACCGCCGTGGCGGTGGAGATCTGCTCGCAGTAGCCGACCCGGGTGTGGAAGAGGAACTCGTCGACGGTGTTCTGTCCCGGTGTGAGTGGCGGGATGTCCGTCGAGTAGTGGATGTGGATGGCCATCCAGTGCTCGATGGCCATCACCTTGTCGTAGGTGTCGGGATTCCCCGGCGTGCCGATGCCGGCGGTGATCTTCTCCGCCAGGGCCGTCACCCGGGGGTCCGCCCCGGGGAGCTGCAGGTAGCGACGGTGCTGGGCGGCCGAGAGGTGCGGTTCCGGAGGGGCACCGGGGGTGGCGGGAGTCGTCCGGGTGGCGGCCTGCAGCTGGGCCGGCGTGGCGGTGTTGACGTCGGAGACGACGGTGTAGACGGTGCCCTTCCCCATGGTGAGGGGGGAGACGATCGTCCCGTCACCGGTGAGGAGGAGCCGTGGGCTCTCCACGTAGACGCGGGCGGCGTTGTCGGCGTGGAAGACGAGGTTCGGCCCGGATTCGGCCAGGTAGAACGTCTGGACGTCGGTGGTCCCCGCCGCGTCGGGTGCCGATTGGTCCGTCGTCGTCGGGATGGAGAACGGGGAGCCGCCGGCCAGGGTCGTGACACTCCCGCCGTTCGAAGGGTCGGTGGTCTGGGTCCAGCTCTCCCCGTTCCAGTGGTCGAAGGTCTGGCCCACCCAGTAGCTGGGCATGCTGGCTCGCACCCGCAGCACCACCTGGTTCCCGAGAGAGGCGCGCAGGCCGGTGTCGAGGGCTTTCGCGAACCCGAGGTACCCACCGACGCGGGTCGGGCCCGACGGTGCGGCCGCTGTGGCCGGGAGGGACGCCGCTCCGTCGGTGAGGCCGGACGCGGAGCTGACCGGGGCGTCCCCGGCGGACGATGCCGGGAAGATCAGGGTGCTCGACACCTTGGGTGCCGGGAGGAGGACCAGGAACACCAGGGCGAGGGCGACCACGACGACCGAGGAGGCCCCGAGCGCCCCCCAGGGGACGCCCCGGACGCCGGTGAGCGACTGCCACATGGCGACCAGGCCCCAGATCCCGAAGGCGAACCAGACGACCACGTAGCCGGCCAGGGACAGGTCGACGGTCTGGGCGGCGGCGACGGCCATGAGGGCCACCGAGCCGGCGAGGGTGTAGGCCACGTCCTTCCGGGCCGGCACGTCGAAGGCGTGGGTGGAGAGCACCCAGGCGAACAGGAAGGCCAGTGGTCGCTCCACCGTCGAGATGTTCCCGGGTGCGGCCTGGTGGGCGGCGCTCAGGATGAACCAGGCGAACCCGGCGATGACGCAGACGGCGAGGACGGGCTTGACGAGCAGCCAGGGTCGCTCCCGCCGCCGATAGGAAAAAACGTTGCCGACCACGGTGGCGATCACGGCCCCGAGGGCGGCCAGGGCGGAGAGCTCACCCTGGCTCCAGCAGGCGGCCAGCGCCGTCGCCACGGCTCCGACCGACGCGATGCGAAAGGCGATCGAGTGCTCGGCGGGGCCGGGACGGTTCGCCTCGACGACGCGCTGCCAGAGACCGGACCGTCGGGACCGGTCGGAGCGGCTGGACCGGCCGGAGGTACGCCCGGGGCTCACGGTGCCGCCCCCGGCGGGACGGCCCGGGCCAGCCGGCGTCCCAGGTCGACCGTGTCCACGACCGGGTAGATCCGCCGGCCATCGGGTTCCAGGGTGGAGAGGACCACCAGGATCCCCCGGGCGAGCTCGTCTCCAGCCAGTGCCATCATCTGCTCGGCACGTCGCTCGGCGGCGACGGGATCGGCGGGGAGGTCGACGACAAGGAGGATCGGCTCGGCAGTGGGCTCTTCGTACTGGCGCACCATGAGGGTCGCCGTGTGGGCGCTGACCGGCCAGTGCACGGCCCGGCGCCGGTCGCCGGGCTCGTAAGGGCGGACGGCCTTCGGCTCTCCGCTCGGCGCCGTGATCCTGGGTGCCGACTCCCCACTGGTGCCGGCGGGCGCGACCGTCCGCTCTGCCCCGGTGCCGTGCCTCGGGGCGACGTGGAGCGGTCGCGGGAGCGAGACCACGATCTCCCGTACCCACCAGACCATTCCGAAGGGGAGCGACGACCCGACCTCGAGCGCGATCGAGCCGAGCACACCCCGGTGGCCGGGTGTGATCGTCACGTCCACCTGGCGCGCTCCGCGGGCCGGTCCGGCACTGCTCGCGTCCGGCCCGACGGGCAGGAGCGGCCGGAGGCGAGCCGGACCGCTCGTCTCGATGCGCACGACGATCGGGAGCCCGGCCGTCGTGTCGGACGGGCAGGCCACGCAGCTGACCTGGAGCCGGTGGGCAGCGACGGCGGGAGCCAACAGGCCGGTGACGAGCACGGCGGCGATGAGGGCGCCCACCGCCTGGACCCATCCCGACCCGCTGGAATGGGCGACGGCCGACCACGCCAGGACGGTGAGCACCGACGCGGCCGCCGGGCCGACCCAGTGGATCGGGTGGGTGCGGCGGCGCAGGCGGAGCGACCCGTCGGACACGGTGAACGTCCTCGTCGCCACGACCGTCCTCCTGCTCAGTCGGCGCTGATCACGGTCCGGGGACCGGCGCTGATCACGGTCCGGGGACCGGCGTCGTGGCGAGGATCTGGCGGATCGGCTCGCTACGGTCGCGGATGGAGCCGTCGGTGACCAGTCGGTGGGACAGGCAGTGCACGGCCATCGCCTGGACGTCGTCCGGCGTCGCATACGGCCGGCCGGCCAGCACGGCGTGGGCCTGGGCGCAGCGGATCAGCGAGATGGCGGCGCGCGGGCTGGCTCCGAGGCGCACGGCCCCGATGCTCCGCGTGGCCCGGACGACGGTCACGGCGTACTCGGCCACGCTCGGGGTCACCCGGACCGCAGCCGTGGTGCCGAGGGAGCGCTCCCACTCCTCGACGGAGCACACCGGCTCCAGGCGGTGGAGCGCGCTCCGGCCCCCGTCGCGCAGGACGAGGCGTGCCTCGACGTCGGCGGTGGGGTAGCCGATCGAGGTGGCAAGGCCGAAACGGTCCAGCTGGCTTTCGACCAGGGGGAAGGTCCCGAGCTGGCCGACGGGGCTCTGGGTGGCGAGGACGAGGTGGGGGTGGGGGAGCGCCCACGAGGTCCGGTCCACCGACACCTGCCCTTCCTCCATGGCCTCCAACAGGGCCGATTGGGTTCGTGGCGGCGTGCGGTTGAGCTCGTCGAGCAGGACGACGTGGGCGAAGACCGGTCCGGGCCGGAAGTCCCACTCCCGGGTGTCCTGGGAGAAGACCGTCACCCCGGTCACGTCCGAGGGCAGGAGGTCAGGATGACCCTGGATCCGGGACAGGTCGGCGCCCAGCGACCGGGCCAGGGCGGCGGCCAGGAGGGTCTTGCCGACGCCGGGGACGTCTTCCACCAGGAGGTGCTCGCCGGAAAGCGCGGCGACCACGGCCACCGACACCGCGCCCGGCGTGCCCAGCACCACGCCACACAGACTGTCGAACAGGCGCCTGGCCAGCCCGGACGCAGCGGCGAACGCCGGGTCCTCGGGTGGGAGCGCGGTGGGCACCTCGCTCACCGCTCCCTGCCTCACTGCGCCGATCGTCATGAGGTTCCCCTCGCTCGTGGTGCCGCCGGGCCGGTCCGACCGGTCGACCCGGCGGCGTGTCCGAGCCGCCGCTACCGGCGACCGCACCACGTTACCGGTCATCACTCGCTGTGTCACCGTCGCGTGACGATGAGTGATATTCGCGCCGCCCATCGGGGAGATCCGGGAGTCATCGGGTGTCCCACACCTCCCGGGAACGGCACCCGCCGGGAACGGCACCCGCCGGGGTCAGGTCACCCAGCGGTGTCTCGACACCTCGATCAACCACCGAGCCCACCGAGCCCGTCCAGGTGTGGACAATCCCTCTGGACGGCGCGATAGTGGCACTTCGTCAGGGGGATGGCTCTACGGGGGAGTGTTCCGGGGCAGGTCGCCGCGGGTCGTGTCCGCGTGCTGGCGTGCCTGTTGCCGGTTCGCAGGGCGTGGCGTCGGTCCTGCGCCGAGATGAGGGAGGGACCGATGGTCGCGGTCACGATGATGGTCGACGGGGTCGCCTGCTCGGACGAGGTGGAGCCCCGGTTGTTGCTCGCCCACTACCTGCGGGATCGCCTGGGGCGGGTCGGCACGCCGATCGGGTGCGACACCACCAACTGTGGCGCCTGCACGGTGCTCCTCGACGGCGAGTCGGTGAAGTCATGCTCGGTGCTCGCCGTCCAAGCCCACGGTGCGGCGATCACCACGATCCAGGGTCTGGCCGGTGACGGCGCCTGGCACCCGCTGCAACGGGCGTTCCACGACAACCACGGGCTCCAGTGCGGGTACTGCACCCCCGGGATGATCCTGGCGGCCGTCGACCTGCTGCGTCGCAACCCCGACCCGACCGAAGAGGAGATCCGGATCGGGCTGGAGGGCAACCTCTGCCGGTGCACCGGGTACGTCAACATCGTCCGCTCGGTGAGGGCGGCTGCGCTGGAGATGCGGGAGTCTGCGACCTCGGGGGTGGGGCGATGACAGAGCTTCTCGCTCCTCCCTCCGATGTCGACACGGGTCACGAGATCGGCCGGGCGCGGCGCCGGAAGGAGGACGCCAAGCTGGTCCACGGTCAGACCATGTGGACCGACAACATCACCGTGCCGGGCATGGCGCACTTCGCCCTGTTGCGGAGCCCGATGGCCCATGCCCGGATCACGGCCATCGACGTCTCGGGCGCCCGGGCGCTTCCGGGGGTGATCGCCGCGTTCAGCGGCGCAGACCTGGTCGAGCAGCTCGGCTCGTTGCCGACGGCCTGGCCGGTTACCCCGGAGATGGTGAGCCCGCCGCACCCGCCACTGGCGGTGGACGAGGTGCGCTACGTCGGCGACGCCGTCGCCGTCGTGGTCGCCCGTGACCGGTACGCGGCTGCGGACGCGCTGGAGGCGATCTCGGTCGACTACGACCCCCTTCCCGCGGTGGTCGACCTGGAGGCTGCGCTCGCCGACGGCGCGCCGCTCGTCCACGCCGATGCCGGCACCAACCGCTGCTTCGTCTGGCCGTTCTCCGGGGGGGACTACGAGGCGGCCAGAGCCGCCGCCGAGGTGGTGGTCGCCCGCCGCTTCGTCCAGCAGCGGCTGTTGCCGACGGCCATGGAGCCGCGTGCTGTGGTGGTCGCCCCGGTTGCCGCCTCCGGGGAGTTCACCGTCTACTCCGCCACCCAGATCCCCCACGTGCTGCGCGTGATGCTGGCGCTCACCACCGGCATCTCCGAGCAGAAGATCCGGGTGATCGCACCCGACGTGGGCGGGGGGTTCGGGTCGAAGCTCGATGTCTACGCCGAGGAGGTGATCGGGCTGATCCTGGCCCGCACGCTCGGCCGTCCGGTGAAGTGGACCGAGTCGCGCAGTGAGGGCTACCAGGCGACCATCCACGGCCGCGGCCAGATCCAGGACATCGAGATCGCCGCCAAGCGGGACGGCACCATCCTGGGCCTGAAGGTCGACCTCCTGGCCGACATGGGCGCCTACCTCCAGCTGGTGACGGCCGGGGTCCCGCTGCTCGGCGCCTTCATGTACCCGGCCATCTACAAGATGGACGCCTACTCGTTCACCTGCACCGGGGTGTTCACCACCAAGACGCCGACCGACGCGTACCGGGGAGCGGGTCGGCCCGAGGCGACCTACGCCGTCGAGCGCATCGTCGACGAGCTCGCCCACGAGCTCGGACGCGACCCGGTGGACCTGCGCCGCCAGAACTGGATCCGCCACGAGGAGTTCCCCTATACGACCATCGCCGGTCTCACCTACGACTCCGGCAATTACGAAGCGGCGACGGCGAAGGCGCTCGCCCTGTTCGACTACGACGGGCTCCGGGCCGAGCAGGCCGCCCGGCGTGCGCGCAACGACCCGGTGCAGCTCGGCATCGGGGTGTCGACGTTCACCGAGATGTGCGGGCTGGCACCCAGCCGGGTGCTGGGATCACTCTCCTACGGGGCGGGCGGCTGGGAGGCGGCCGGCGTCAGAGTGCTCCCGACCGGCAAGGTGGAGGTGGTGACCGGGTCGTCTGCCCACGGGCAGGGCCACGAGACGGCGTGGAGCCAGATCGCCGCCGATCTGCTCGGGGTCCCCTTCGAGGACGTCGAGGTCATCCACGGTGATACCCAGTCGAGCCCGAAGGGGATGGACACCTACGGCTCGCGGTCGCTCGTGGTGGGGGGGATCGCGCTCCACCTGGCCGCCGGCAAGGTGGTCGACAAGGCTCGCCGGATCGCCGCCCACCTCCTGGAGGCGTCCGTGGACGACGTCCAGTTCGAGAAGGGCACCTTCTCGGTGAAGGGTTCGCCGGAGGCGAAGCTCACGATCCAGGAGGTCGCGCTGGCTACGTTCGCCGCCCACAACCTCCCCGACGGGATGGAGCCGTCGCTCGACTCCGACGCCGTCTTCGACCCCGAGAACTTCTCGTACCCGCACGGGACCCACCTCTGCGCGGTGGAGGTCGACACCGAGACGGGCAGGCCCACCATCCGCTCCTACGTGTGCGTCGACGACGTCGGCTCGGTGATCAACCCGCTCATCGTGGAGGGTCAGGTGCACGGAGGTCTGGCCCAGGGCATCGCCCAGGCGCTCTACGAGGAGGCCGTCTACGACGACGACGGCAACCTGGTGACCGGCACCATGGCCGACTACCTGGTGCCGAGCGCCGCCGACCTGCCGAACTTCGTCACGGACCGCACCGAGACCCCAGCCACCTCCAACCCGCTCGGGGTCAAGGGCGTCGGTGAGGCGGGGACGATCGCGTCGACGCCGGCCGTGATCAACGCGATCGTGGACGCGTTGAGGCCGTTCGGCGTCGACGACATGGCGATGCCGGCCACCCCGGAACGGGTGTGGCGGGCGTTGCACGGTGGCCGGCAGGGCGGCGTAGGCGACGGAGGTGCACGGTGATCCCCCCACGCGTGGAGTACGCCGCCCCGGACAGCGTCGCCGAGGCGGTCAGCGTCCTGGCCGAGGCCGGGGAGGACGCGAAGGTGCTGGCCGGCGGCCAGAGCCTCCTGCCGGTGCTCCGGCTGCGGATGGCCTATCCGTCGGTACTGGTCGATCTCGGTCGGATCGACGGCCTACGTGGGGTGCGGGACGAGGGCGCCTCCATCGTCGTCGGAGGGATGACCCGACACTCGGACGTCATCGACGATCCGCTGGTGCGCCGGCATGCTGCGCTGCTGGCTGCGGCCACGGCCACGGTCGCCGACCCTCAGGTCCGGCATCGGGGGACGTTCGGTGGGGCGTTGGCCCACGCGGATCCGGCAGGCGACCTGCCGGCCGTCGCCGTGGCGCTCGACGCCGAGATGGTCGCCGAAGGCCCGGGAGGTCGCAGGACGATCCCGGCGTCGGAGTTCTTCCTTGACTACCTCCAGACCGCTCTCGACCCGGGAGAGATCCTCTGCGAGGTGCGGATCCCGAAGCTCGACGACGGGTGGTCCGCCCACTACGAGAAGTTCAGCCGGACGGCGCAGGCGTGGGCCGTCGTCGGCGTGGCCGCTGCCGTGCGGCGGTCGAACGGCACCATCGCGGAGGCCAGGGTCGGGCTGACCAACATGAGCACGACGCCGGTCCGGGCCCGCGGGGTGGAGGCGGCACTCACCGGCAAGCCGGCCGATGCCGCCACGGTGGCCGAGGCAGCCATGCACGCCGGCGAGGGCGCGAACCCGCCCTCCGATCTCGGCGGGCAGGCCGACTACCGGTCGCATCTCGCCACCGTGCTGACCAGGCGCGCACTGTCGCGGGCAGCGCATATCGGGTGACCGCGGTTGGTAGCGGGTCGGGAACCGGATCGGGGAGGCTCCTGCCGCCGGGGGTGTCTGGCCCGGCCGAGATGGCCGAGCGTCTGGAGGAGGTCGGCTACCTTGCAGACGAGGGGCTCGCCATGGCGGTCTACCTCGCGCTTGTACTGGAGCAGCCGCTCTTCGTAGAGGGGGAGCCGGGCGTCGGCAAGACCTCGCTCGCGCTCGCACTCGGTCGGCTTCTCGGCGTCACGCCGCTCCGGTTGCAGTGCTACGAGGGGATCGGCGTCCACGAGGCCCTCTACGACTGGAACTTCCCCCGCCAGATCCTCCACATGCGGGCGGTCGGGGAGGGCGCGCCAGAGCAGCTCGAGCGGGACGTCTACAGCCGACCGTTCCTGGTGACCCGCCCCCTGCTCGCCGCGCTCGAGACCAGCCCGAGCGTGCTTCTGGTGGACGAGATCGACCGGGCCGACGACGACTTCGAGGCGTTCCTCCTCGAAGTGCTCTCCGAGTACCAGGTCACCATCCCCGAGCTCGGGACCATCACGGCCGCCGTGCCGCCGGTGGTGGTCCTCACGTCCAACCGGACCCGCGAGGTCCACGACGCGCTGAAGCGCCGGTGCCTCTACCACTGGGTCGAGCATCCGTCGTTCGAGCGGGAGGTGGCCATCGTCCGCCGTAGGGTTCCCCGCGCCTCCGAGGCGCTGGCCCGGGACGTCGCAGCGGTGGTCGGGCTGCTCAGGGACGAGGACCTGTTGAAGCCCCCGGGCGTAGCCGAGTCGATCGACTGGACCCGGGCGCTGGTCGCGCTCGGCGCCGAGCGGCTCGACCCCGACCTCGCCATCAAGACCCTTGGGACCGTGCTCAAGTACCGGGAGGACCAGGTGCACGCGGCGGGGCTCGACCTGCCCTCCGCGCTCGCCCGGGTGGTGGAGGGTGGTTGAGCCTGCCCCCGATGCCCGGCGGCCGGAGCGCACGGCCGAGGGGCCTGGGTCGGCACGGACGTGGGATGCCGTCGACACCGTCGTCGGGCTGGCCCGTACGCTCCGGGAGATCGGGGTGGTGACCACACCGTCGCAGGTGGCGTCCACGGTGTGCGCGCTCGACCGGCTCGACCCGTCCGACCGCCGACAGGTGTACTGGGCGGGCCGGGCCACCCTGTGCGTCAGCCGTGCCGATCTCGACCGCTACGACCGCGCCTTCGGTGCCTACTTCGGCGGATGGTCGGCGTTGCCGCGTCGAGGTGGAGCGGCCCCTGGCGACCACCGGCGGCTGCTCGTGACGGCGGCACCGGTGGTCGCCGGCGACGCGTCCGACACCGACGACGACAGCGAGACGAGCGCGTCGGCCGCCGCCAGCTCGCGTGAGGTGCTCCGCCGGCGGGACATCGCGGGGCTGACCTCCGAGCAGCGGCGTGAGCTCAACCGGCTGCTGGCAACGCTGTCCTTGGTCGGAGAGGAGCGCCCGTCGCGGCGGGTGCACTCCTCTCCGCAAGGCCGGATCGATCGTCACCGGACCGTGTCGTCGTGGCTGGCGGCCGGCGGTGAGCCCGGGATCCTCGCGTACGAGCAGCCCCTCCCGCGGCCCCGCCGCATCGTCGTCCTCGTCGACGTGAGCGGTTCGATGGACCTGTACGCCGATGCGCTCCTGCGGTTCGCCCACGCGGTGACCCAGGGCTCCACAGCAGCTACGGAGGTCTTCTGCCTCGGCACCCGGCTGACCAGGGTGACCCGGGAGCTGTCCCGGCCGGTACCCGACGACGCACTCCAGGGAGCCTGGGCCGCCCTCGGTGATGCCGGCGGCGGGACCCGCCTGGGCGTGCTGGTGAAGGAGTTCCTCGACCGTTGGGGGCAGGGCGGTCTGGCCCGGGGCGCGGTGGCGGTGGTCTTCTCCGACGGGTGGGAGTGCGGCGACCCCCGCCTGCTCGGCGACCAGATGGCCAGACTCCACCGGCTCGCCCACCGGGTGGTGTGGTCCAACCCCCGCAAGGCCGCGCCGGGCTTCGCTCCCATCGCCGGCGGTATGGCCGCCGCGCTCCCTCACGTGGACGACTTCGTGGAAGGACACAGCCTGGGCGCGCTCGAGCACCTGGCCGAGGTGGTGCTCGGTAGGGCGGGCGGTGGGACCGGTGGGAGTGGCCGTCGTGGCCGTGGTGGCCGTGGCCGTCGTCTGCCGCGACGGGATCCCTGCCGGATCGGATCAGGTGGCTCCGGTAGCGTGTGATGACGTCGGCGATCTGCTCAGTGTCAGCACCCCTCATGATCCCGCCACACGTCTGGAGGTAAGGCGATGAAGCTCGAGAACCGGTTCACCGTCCCTGTCGCGGCGGACGTTGCCTGGTCGGTCCTGGTCGACGTGGAACGGATCGCCCCGTGCATGCCCGGCGCCACCCTGACGGGCCGCGACGGAGATGCCTTCACCGGAACGGTGAAGGTGAAACTGGGTCCCATCAACCTCACCTACGGCGGCACGGCCAGGTTCGTGTCCCGGGACGACACGGCGCGGGTGGCGGTGATCGTGGCCAGTGGGAAAGAGACGCGGGGATCCGGCACGGCGAAGGCGACGATCACGTGCCGGCTGGAAGAGGTTGACGGTGGGACCGACGTCGCGGTCGAGACCGATCTGACGATCACCGGCAAGCCGGCGCAGTTCGGGCGAGGCGTGCTGGCCGACGTGAGTGCCCGGCTGGTGGACCAGTTCGCGGACTGCCTTGCCGGGGAGATCGCACCGGGGCCGGACGCGACGGGTGGCGGGTCTCGTGGACCGGGTGGACCGGGTGGATCCGGTGGGCCGGGTGGATCCAGTGGACCGGGTGGATCCAGTGGACCGGGTGGACCGGGCGGATCCGGCAAGGAAGCCGGTCCGTCGGAGCCGACGCCTCCACCGCCGTCGGGCGCCGGCGCCAACGGGCACACTCCGCAGCCTGGCTCGCCATCGGCGAACCGACCAGCTCAGTCCACCGAGCCGATCGACCTTCTT
>DAHXOA010000094.1 GCA_027365145.1 Acidimicrobiaceae bacterium
GGGGCCAGTCCCGGCCATGGCCGCGAACCTTCTGGGCGACCTCGGACCAGTTTGCCGCACCGCACGCCCCACCCGCGTCGAGGGCCGCCTCGACCATGGCGGAGCCGTCCTCACCCTGGAGGTACGAGAGGAGCGCCGAAGCATCGAAGACGTTCACGTTGCGTGCGGGCCGTCAGGCGGCTTCCTCAGCAGCTGCCTCGGCGCGGCGCTCGGCAAGGAGTTCTCCGACGAGGTCCAGCCCGGCCAGGTCCGCGCGGACCCGGTCACGCAGCTGCGCGCGAGTGAGAAGGGCGAGACCCGCCGACGTCTCAAACAGGACGACGGCCGTGCCCTCGGCGAGCCCGGCGCGCTCGCGAACCTCGGCAGGGATAACAAGCCTGCCCCGATCACCCATCGTCACTTGATAGGACCCACACACGCCTCTACTGTACCACGCGCCGAACCAAGGTGGGAAAGCGCTCGAGCCGGTCGTCTAGATCCAACGGGTTCAAATACGAGTGACTACGGCCCCCCGACTCCCTGACCTGTACCTTCGCGCTGGTAACCGGAACGGTGCGCGAACCGCGTACTTTTCCGCCAGAGGGGTGACCGTTCGGCGGTCAGATGCCGTCGACGTGGACGAGATCGCTGAGCCCGGGCGAAGTCGTCGGGATGTCGGGTGTAGAGCGCCAAGCCGTTGGCGAGCGCGGTGGCGGCGATGCGCAGGAGGGCAACGCGCCGTCGATGCGACCGACCCGTCTCTGCGCCGGCGGTCACGGCCTCGATCACCTTGGCGTTGTCGTTCGGCAGCTCGCTCGCGCCGTGCGATGGTCTTTGCCGCGAGATGAGTCGGCATATAGGGCCACGGACCGCTACGGGTCTCTGGCGGCTCCGGACTGATCGGAGGCCACCGTCGCCTTGCCGGCCGAGGTCGATGTTGGCGCCGACGATCGTGGGGGAGCGGTTCGAGTTGCGTCCCCCAAAGTTCACCGACCTGTCTGTCCCCATCTGGTGCGCCTGTGGCACACTTCGGGGATCATGGAGCGACCGCGTCCGGAGTCCCCACCTATCCACCGTTGCAACCGGTGTGGAGGTCTGGTCCATCCTGGCGATGACGCGACAACTGCGGCGTGGTGTGGCCGGTGCCGGCGGGTGGTCGCCACGACTCCCGACGGCGGAGCATGACCGGGTTGGGAAGTGGCTGGTGACGAGGCCATGGTGGTAGTGAGGAGCGGCGGCGGCGACGCCGGCGCCACGGGTGGTCGTGGCGACTGCCACCCAAGACACCGAGGACAAAACCGACACCGAGTACAAAGACGAAAAGAGGAGAGGCAATGGCCATTGCAGTAGGAGAGCGAGTGCCCGATGTCCAGGTCATGGCGCCAGGTCCGTCGGGCCCGACGCCGATGCGCACCGGAGACGTCCTGGGTTCGGGACGGGTCGTCTTGTTCGCGGTGCCCGGAGCGTTCACACCGACGTGCTCGGACTATCACCTCCCGAGCTACCTTGTCCGGCACGACGACCTTCTCGCCAAGGGAGTGGACCGGATCGTCTGCGTTGCGGTGAACGACCCGTTCGTGATGGGGGCATGGGGCGCGTCGCAGGAGGTCGGTGACCGGGTGTTGCTGCTCGCCGACGGGAACGGGGACTTCACGCGTGCCATGGGCATGGAGATGGACGGAAGTGCGTTCGGACTCGGCATGCGATCGAAGCGGTACGCCGCGGTCCTCCAGGACGGGGTGGTGACCGGACTCTTCGTGGAGCCTGCCGCCGGCCTGTCGGTCAGCGCTGCGGACGCGGTGCTCGAGACACTCTGAGCGGTGCATCCGGTCGCGGCCCGTCGCTACCGGGATCGGGTCCAGAAACGCTAGCGTGACGCCATGGAGCTCGGCGACGCGTTGCGTACGACAGGGGCGGTTCGGGACTTCACCGGGGAGCCGGTTCCTGACGCTTCGCTGTACCGCATCCTCGACACGGCGAGGTTCGCTCCCAACGGGGGCAACCGCCAGGCCTGGCGGGTCGTCGTTGTGAAAGATCCGCAGGTCCGACGGGCGATCCGCGACTGCTACCTCCCCGGTTGGTACGGCTACCTGGCCCAGGTGTCCGCCGGGCTCGTGCCCTGGGCCGTCGTCACCGACGAGCAGGCGATGGCCGCCGCTCTGGGCTCGGCGGCGTCGATTGCCGAGGCGGCCGCATCTGGGCCGGGAGGCTTCGCCGAGCATCTCGACAGCGTCCCGGCAATGCTGGTGGTCCTGGCCGATCTGCGCAACCTGGCCACGCTCGATCGCGACATCGGGCACTACACGATGGTGGGGGGTGCGTCGATCTACCCGTTTGCGTGGAGCATCCTTCTCGCCGCTCGGGAAGAGGGACTGGCCGGTGTCCTGACCACGATGGTGGTCCGGGAGGAGGTGGCGGTGAAGAACCTCCTGCACGTGCCCGACAAGCTGGTGGTGGCGGGGGTGCTGGCGCTCGGTCGGCCGGTCAGGCAGCCGACCCGGTTGAAGCGGCGGCCGGTCGAGGCGTTCACCACCATCGACGCTCTAGACGGTGCGCCGTTTAACCAGCCGTGAGCCGGGGGCCGGTCGAACGGCTGGAGTTCGACCCGTCCGATCTGACTGTGCCCGTCGGCCGCATGGCCGACCTGGCACGGGGTAGGCATGGATGGATCAACGTGCGACCCGTGATCCATCCCGACGACGAGCCGCCACCTCCGGGGCTTTTCGCCGTCTTCGGGCCCGGGCCCCACAAGGTCCCGACCGCCACGTGGATGGCCCCCGCCCCCGGACGGGGTGGTGTCCTCCGACCGGCGCAGATCGGCCTGCAGCACGCCAGAGGATCCCGCGTGCTCCCGAGCTTGGGTGAGCTGGGGCTCACCCCCCTGGCGGGATGGCGGGTGGTCCAGGACCACCCCCGGCGGGGCCTGGTGGCCTCACTCCCGGACGGCATCCCCGGCGATGTCGTGCTGGCATGGCTGGTCGCCGTGTCGGGACCGCTGTGTGCCGTCCCGACGACCGGGAGGTGGCAGGCCGAGGTGTACCGGCCCGCTTGAGTGTCCGCGCCGCTCGGGAGCTCGGCCCGCCCCGGCTTCCCGGGTGCGCCGGTCCCCGAGTGCCCGTTCCGTATGTGGGAGTCAGCGCCGCTGGTTCCCGAGGTGCCAACCGCCACAGAAGTGGCAGGTGTAGGGCAGCAGGTCGGCTCCCGCCTCCAACCGGGCTCGGAGCGACGCCCGGTTGGCGTCGTCGCTGGACGGGAAGCGCACCTTCGGCGTCCCGTCTGCCTTCCAGTGCTCCCGGCGCGGGGCCCCTGGGTCCGCGACCCGCCTGGCCCGACCGGGGTGGCGCCTGTTCCTCCGAGCCTTGGCCATGGGCTCATCCTGATCCTGTCGTTGTACGGCGCGCCAGTGACGCTGGCCCCCGGGGAGGGCGGTGAGCCATCATCGTGCGGTGGTGCTGGGCTCGTTCAACGCATTCGACCCGTTCGGCGGCGCGCCGCGCCCAGCCACACTGCGTACGAAGCTCCTGGTCGCCACCCCACAGTTGCTGGACCCCAGCTTCGCCCGTCGGGTCGTGTTGCTCCTGGATCACGGAGACCACGGGGCCGTCGGGATCGTGCTGGACCGACCGGGTGGCCTGGCGGTCGACCGGTTGTTCCCGGCCTGGCGGGAACTGGCTACACCGCCAGCCGAGCTCTTCACCGGTGGGCCGGTCGGGCGGAGCGGGGTGATCGGTCTCGTGCGTCTCCGGCTCCCGTCTGGCACCGCGGGGAGGGGAATCCCCCCCGGCTGGAACGTCGTCGTCCCCGGGGAGCATCCCTGCGGCACGGTGGACCTGAGCGAGGACCCGACAGCCTTCCGGGAGGCGATCCTGGGAGCCCGCCTGTTCTCCGGATACTCGGGCTGGTCGTCGGGACAGCTCGAGGATGAGATCGCGGACGGCTCCTGGTACGTCGTGGACGCTGAGGAGCGGGACCCTCTCTCGGCCGATCCCGAAGGTCTCTGGCGGCGGGTCCTCCGCCGGCAGGGCGGTGCGTTGTCCATCGTCTCGGCCCTCCCGCCGGACCCGTCGGCGAACTGAAGGGGGCCGGGACGGATCAGAGGTTCTGGGAGTACGTGGCAGTGACGCCCGGAAAGGCGTGATCGAGCCCGGTGCTCAGCCCGGCGCTCGTGCGATTGATCCCCAGTCCGTAGCGCATCTGGACGGTGACGGCCTGCTCGATCAGTGGCCATGCCAGCTTCGGGTTCACGTCGGGGGCGAAGCACCCGTTGGTGGCCAGGGTGGACAGCTCGGCCAGGCCGCCTCCGGCGCTCCGGAGGGACTGGAGCGCGGACACGAGTCGGTGGGTCCCGCTGTGGATCGTGCAGATGTCGTCGAAGACGTTGTGCCCGGCGTGACGGATGGCGATGAGGCGCGTTGGCGTGGGTAGCCGGGCAAAGAGGCCCCGGACGGTCGAGGGGGGCACGACCGTGTCGGCGGTGCCGTACATGACGAGGCCGGGTTTGTGGGTGGTGGGCACCGTGCCGGGTGCCGGCGCCAGGGCGGCATAGGTCTTCACCAGCGGGTTCCCGGCCATCGTGACGGCGGCCCCGCCACCCAGCGAGTGTCCGACGACACCGACCTTCGTGAAGTCGAGCAGATGGTCGAAGCGGGAGCCAGGCGTACGGTCTTCCACCTGAAGGTAGGCGAGGGTGGCGTCGAGGTAGGGCATGTCGGCAGCGACGCTGGGTGTCGCTTTCCCGGTCAGCACTGCCGCCAGGTCGGTGGTCGGGTCGTTGGGTGCGGCGACCACGAAACCCCACGTGGCCAGGTGGTCGGTGAGGAAGGTCGACTGCTGGGGATAGGAGCCGAAGCCTTCGTTGAAGAGGATGACGGGGTACTTCCCGTTGGGATCTCCACTGGCCGCCGTGCTCGTGTCGATCGGCGCGTTCACGTAGGAGTCGGTCGGCACGGAATCCGGGAGCTTGGCCAGGACGGGGTTGTCGGAGAGCGAGGTGGGGAGCCACGACGTGATGGTGTAGGTGTAGGTGGGCTTGCCGACGACCGAGGCGGTCGCGACCGGGTACCAGACCTGGACCTGGTCGCCGTCGGGCATCGTGTAGCGAGCGGTCCCGACCGCGTACGGACCGTTCACCGAGTACATCGTCGTGGCCGGGTACACGGCGGTCGTGCCGTTCGGGGAGTACCCGATGTTCGCCGGGGCGCAGGCCGTGAGGCAGACGGCCAGGCACGCTCCCAAAACGAGCGGGATGCCGGCACGGCGGCTGACCGGGCCGACCCCGGTGCCGCCGGTGCCGCCGGTGCCGCCGGTGCCGCCGGTGCGCCGGAGGATCGCGCCCGGACGTCTCAGGTCGGGAGAACGGAGCGAGCGGGGTGGGCGCATGGGTGACGAGGTTATGCGCGGCCGCGTGATATCGCACACCAGGCCCATCGCCAGACTCCTGGGCGGCAGCCGGAGTCGATCACTCCTGACGGGGTTCGGCATGGAGGCCCGGTGGCAGATCCCGCTGGGTGCGGACCACGTCGTAGAGGAGTGTCACGAGGGCGCGCATCGGGGCCGAGGGGATCCCGCGGCTCCGCTGGGCAACACCGACTCGGCGACGGGGGAGCCCTTCGACATGAACGGGTCGGAATCGATTGCGGAGGAACCCGGGGATGGCAGTGGCGGGAAGGATGGCCGGGCCATACCCCTCGAAGGTGAGCGAGGCGATGAGCCGGAGCCCGTCGATCTCGGCGCTCGGGTGTAGGACGATCCCGGCAGGCCGCATAGCGGCGTCGAGTTCGTCGCGGAAGGCCGTGCCACTGACGGGGAGGAGCAACGTGAGCTCGGCCAACGTGGCGAGCGGGACTGGCTGGGGGGTGCGGAGGAGGGCATGGTCCTCCGGCACGACAAGTACCAGCTCCTCGTCGAAGAGCGGCCTCGCCGTCAGGTCTTTGCCCGGTACGGGGAGGTTGAGCACGGCGAGGTCGAGCAGACCCCCCGCGAGCTGGGGCTCGAGAGCGGTGGTGGTCCCCTCGGCGATGACGAGGCGGAGGTTGGGATGATCGACGCCGGTGCGGGCCAAAAGGTGAGGGACGAGCCAGCGGGCGGTGGTTCCGATCATGCCGACCCGGACGGTCCCGGTCACCTCGTCGCGACAGGCGGCGACATCGGCGGTCATGGCATCGAGCTCGGTGAGCGCCCGGCGGCCCCGGGCCACCACGATCAGACCCTCCTCGGTCAACCGCCCGGTGGCCCGGTCGTAGAGCGTGACGTGCAGCTCACGCTCGAGACGGGCGACGTGGGCGGAGACGTTCGATTGGACCGTGCCGAGGCGGTCGGCTGCCGCCGAGAACGTCCCGTAGTCACTCACGGCGACCAGTGCCTGTAGGTGGCGGAGCTCCATCAGAGTTAACGATAGTGGATATCAGCAATAGCTGTTTGACAGATAGCGGCCGGGTCGCCATAATGGTCTCACGACCACAGGGATCAGGAACCCCCCCTCCGTTCCTTGTCGTGTCAGTGTGAAGGGATCGCCAACCCCCCCGGCGGTCCCTTCACCGCGTCCGGGGTCTGTTTTGCGCCGGGGCTGTTCCCGATGCCGACGGTCTACCGGAGTGTGGCCGGGTAGCGTGTGGCCGTGGCGTCGTCCCGTAGTGCCGTCTTCGTCGACCTGGACCGAACACTCCTGCGGTGTGCGAGCGGACC
Source organism: Acidimicrobiaceae bacterium (assembly GCA_027365145.1). Lineage (GTDB taxonomy): Bacteria > Actinomycetota > Acidimicrobiia > Acidimicrobiales > RAAP-2 > JAKADK01. Next base: position 6,664 of record DAHXOA010000094.1, read on the forward strand.
GGTGCTCCACGCCGCGATGGTGGAGGCCGGTGTCCTCGGGCACGGTGCCCATCTGCCCGGCGACCGACTCCTCTACCGGTTCTACGAGCGCTTCGGGGAGACGGCACCGTCGATCGGGTTGGCTCGCATGGCGGTGCTCGCCATGCGGGGCCGCTCGGTGGCAGCGACCCGTGCCGCGGGGGAGCGGGCGGTGGAGCCCCTCGTGGAGCTGATCGCACCCTACGCCCTCCGGGCGTTGGCCGAGCACCGGGCGTCCGGCCGCCGTCTGGTGCTCGCCACCACCTCACCGGCGGACCTGATCGCACCGTTCGCCGACGCGACCGGCATCGACGACGTCATCGCCACCCGCTACCAGGCTTCCGACGGCCGCTACACCGGCCGCCTGGAGGGCCGGTTCGTCTGGGGTACCGGGAAGTGGTGGGCGGTCCGACAGTGGTGCCGGGAGGCCGATGTCGACGTCAAGGCGTCCCACGCCTACTCCGACAGCGTCTTTGACGTACCGCTTCTCGAGGCGATCGGTCATCCCCACGCGCTGAACCCTGATCCCCGTCTGGCGGCGGTAGCGACGGTCCGGCGGTGGCCGATCGAGTCGTGGGAGCGCCCGCCGGGCGTGCCGTCGCTCCTGGGCTTCGAGCCCTACTACGCCCTGCGCCACCTCTTCCGACCAGAAGCGTTCCCCGGCGTCCGCTTCGACATTGCCGGGTTGCACCACATCCCGGGCTCGGGACCGGTGCTCCTCGCCGCCAACCATCGCAGCTACTTCGACGTGGTCCCGCTCGGCATCGTGGCAGCCCGCATGACTCGACCCGTCCGGTTCCTCGCCAAGCAGGAGGTATTCGACGCCCCGGTGGTCGGTCACCTGGCGCGGGCGCTGGGCGGCATCGCCGTCGACCGGGCCGGGGGGGCGGCGACGGCCATGGCCGACGCGCGCTCTGCGCTGGAAGCGGGCGAGGTCGTCCTCGTCCTGCCCCAGGGGACCATCCCCCGCGGCGAGGCGTTCTTCGATCCGGTCCTCACCGGGAAGACGGGGACCGTCCGGCTGGCGATGGCCATCGGAGCCCCGGTGGTGCCGATCGGCCTGTGGGGCACCGAGGCGGTCTGGCCCCGGTCGGCGAAGGTGCCCCATCTGGGCTCAGTGTTCCGTCCTCCGTCGGTGACCGTCCGCGTCGGTGCTCCGATGACGTTCGCGGTGGGAGACCCGGTGGCGGCGACGGCACGGCTGATGGCGACCATCTCCTCCCTGCTTCCGCCGGAGGCCGCCCTCCGATACCACCCGTCGGCCCACGAGGTCGCTCGGGCTATGCCTCCGCGGTGAGGGTGCTCGGCACCGTAGACCACGGACCGGAGGAGGGTCGGGGAGGCCCGCGTCTGGGGCTGCGATCGAGTCTTGCCGCGCGGGCGGTGGTGGCTGCGAACCGGGTGGTGCGGTCGGCACGGTTCGGTCAGGGCACCGTCGTCGGCGGCCGGGTCGGTCTGGCAATCGCGCCCGACCTGTTGCGCACGCTGTCCATGGACCGCAGCGTCGCCCTGGTGTCGGGAACCAACGGAAAGACGACGACGACGAGGTTGCTGGCCGCTGCGCTGGGCACTCCTGGTGCGCCCGGGCTGTCGTCGATCCCCCCGGCGTCGAACGTCACCGGCGCGAACATGCCCGAAGGACACGTCGCGGCGCTGTGCGAGCGGTGGTCGCCTACCGCCGTATTGGAGGTGGACGAGAGCTATCTCGGGCAGCTCGTTGTGGCAACCGACCCTGCCGTCGTGGTGCTGTTGAACCTGTCGCGTGACCAGTTGGACCGGATCGCCGAGGTCCGGCTCGTGGCCGAGCGATGGCGGACGGCGCTGGACAGGCGCAACGCAGGCGGTGGCGGTGGCGGTGGCGTTACGGTCGTGGTGGCCAATGCGGACGATCCACTGGTGGTGTGGGCTGCTGAGGTCGCCCCTGCGGTGGTCTGGGTGGGGGTCGGTCAGGTCTGGGACGAGGACTCAGTGGGCTGCCCGCGGTGTGGCGCGTCCTTGCTCCGCGCCGCCGGCAAAGGATGGCGCTGTGCCCGCTGTTCCTTTGCCCGGCCGACCCCGTCGGTGTGGACCGACGGGCGGGTACTCGTCCAGGAGGGCGGGGTCCGGACGGCCATCGATCTCGCGCTTCCCGGAGGGTTCAACGTGGCGAACGCCGCCATGGCGGCGGTGGGTGCCGCAGTCCTCTGCGAGCCGGGCGCGGCGACCGATCGGGCCGACATGACCGTGGGCTGCCGGACGGCCCTCGCTGCCATGCGGGAGGTCGGGGAGGTCGGAGGGCGCTTCGACACGCTGGACTGGCGGGGTGTAGCGGTCAGGCGGCTCCTGGCGAAGAACCCGGCAGGGTGGGTTGCCATGTTCGACCTGCTCGACGAGGCGGAGGAGCGAGCGGGGTCCGTGGTCCTCGCCATCAACGCCAGGATGGCCGACGGGCTCGACACCAGTTGGCTGTGGGACGTGCCCTTCGAACGGCTGCAGGACCGGCGGGTCGTGGTGGCGACGGGCGAGCGGGCCCGTGACCTCGCGGTGAGGCTGCACTATGCCGGCGTTGACCATGTCACCGCGCCGGATGTCCGTGCGGCATTGGACTACGCCGTCGGACGTACCCGGGGATCCGGTGCCCCCCACGTGGACTTCGTCGGCAACTACACGGCCTTTGCCCGGTTCCCGGCAGCTCCGTGACCGTGGACCTGCACCTCACTATCGTGACGGTCTTCCCGGACCTGCTTGGCACCTACGGTGACCGTGGCAACGGGATGGTCCTGGCCCGCCGAGCAGCCTGGCGGGGGATCGACGTCTCGCTGGTGGAGGCCGGGTCGGCGGAGCGTTTGCCGGTGGCGGATCTCTACTGCATCGGGGGCGGGGAGGATGGGCCCCAGGTGCGGGCGGCCGAGCTCCTCCGCGGGGACGGCGTCCTCGCACGGGCCGTCGAGCACGGGGCCGCCGTCCTCGGCGTGTGCGCCGGTTACCAGTTGCTCGGTCGGTCGTTTCCCGATGCCGGGGGCGTGCCGTGCCAGGGCCTGGGGCTCCTCGACGTGGACACGGTGAAAGGACCGGGATCCCGGGCGGTGGGTGAGCTGCTCGCCGAGCCGAGCCCGACCACACCGATGTTGCCCGGTGGAGTGCGGCTCCCGCCGTTGACTGGCTTCGAAAATCATGCCGGGGCAACGACACTGGGTCGGGGCGCGGCGCCACTGGCGCGGATCGTCCGTGGACGCGGCAACGGGGGGCCTGACCGGAGCGAAGGTGCGTGGTCCGGTCGGGTGGTCGGTACCTACCTCCACGGACCGGTCCTGGCGCGCAACCCGGTCCTGGCCGACCTCTTGTTGGGGTGGGCCGTCGGATCCGAGGATCCGCTGGCCGCGGTGGACGACACCGAGGTCGACACGTGGCGGGCCGAGCGGCTCGCGGTGTCGACCACCCACCGGCGCGTGCGCTGGCTGCCGATCAGGTAGCGGGCCCGTTCCGTCTCCACGGGCCGACGGGCCACGGGCCACTGCCGACCGCGGGACGGTGCGCCCGGGTTCCCCCAGGGGGTCGACCTGCCGGCAGTGCCCACGAGCGCCGCCATGCCGGCACATCGGGACCCTGGAGCGCCGGGGTCTCCTGCCGGGCCGCTTCCTGCCGGGCGGTCCACCAGTCTCCCCCGTTCGCCTCTGAGGCGAGAACGGCGATGGCCGACTCGATGCGGGTGGCAAAGCGCCGGGCATCTTCCCCGTCGCCGGGCCGGAGGGGTGAGCCGAAGCTGACAGTGGTGGGGTGCCGGCGGATGCCGCCGCCTCCCTTGGGCAGGAGGGCACGGGTTCCCGCCAGGTGCACCGGGACCACCGGTACCCCGGCCCGGACGGAGAGGTAGGCAGCACCCCCGCGGAAGGACTGTGCCCAACCATCGGGGGACCGCCCGCCCTCCGGGAAGATGATGAGGTTCCAGCCGGCGGAGAGGAGCTCCGTGGTGAGCTCGGCCGAGCGACGGTTGACCCTCGTGCGTTCGATGGGGATGGCGGCCAGGACGAACGACCACAGGGCGGCCTTCCACTTCCGGTCGAAGAAGTAGTCGGCGGCGGCTGCCACCACGGTGTGGTGTCGGAACGGGAGGGGGAGACAGCTGAGGAGGAGCGGCGTGTCGACGTGGCTGGCATGGTTGGCGGCGAAGATCACGGGACCGTCGAGCCTCCGCAGCGTCTCGTCTCCGACCACCTCGGGATCGGCCAGGAGTCGGGCCAGGGGTCGGGTCACGTTGTCCGTCAGGACGGCCCGAGCCAGGCGAGCCGGGTACCGGCGGGACCACGCCGTGTCGTAGGTGAGACCGGTACCTCGGTCGGGCGCCGGTCGAGGTACGGACCCGGGCCAGTTCGGGGCGGTGAGCGGGAAGCGCATACGACCGAGGCGGGGCAA
>DAHXOA010000133.1 GCA_027365145.1 Acidimicrobiaceae bacterium
CCTGGGCGAACGTGGCACCGGACACGAACCCGGGGTACCCGTTGCGGATGGTGTCAGCTCCGGAGACGTACTGGATGTCCGCCCATGCCACCCCGGCATCGGAGAGGGCACCGCGAGCGGCGGCCAGGCCGTACTCGACGAAGTTGTGTCCCCACTTCCCCCAAGGGTGCATGCCGGCGCCAAGCACGGCGACCTTGTGGCCGTCAGTCATCGCGGCCACCTCCGTCGAGTCCGCGCCGGGCGACCGCCGGGCGGGCTGGACCTGGTCGGACCCTGCCGTCGGGTGGCGACCCGCTCGGCCGCCACTTCCACACGACGTACTCGTGGTCGTCGTCCTCGTAGAGGGTCTCGAGCACCAGCTCCACCTCGGTCCCGACGGCGAGGTCGTCCACGGTGACGCCGCCGGCCACCTGGCCCATCACCCCCATCTGCTCTGCCGCGAGCTCGACGGCGGCCAGCGAGAAGGGGATGTAGGGATCAGCCGCGACGTAGGGCTTCGGCGGCTGGTAGCACGCGTTGGTGTACGACCACACCGTGCCGTGACGGCTGAGCTCCGTCTCGACGAATTCGGTACCGCTGCAGACCGGATTGCGGCAGAACGACGTCTCCTTCGGGAACGCGAACGTCCCGCAGTCCGAACAACGGCTGCCGATCAGCGCAGGTTCAGCCTCGTCGAGGGTGAACCAGCCCTCGACGGCGGCTCGACGCGTCTTCGCTGGGGTCATCTCTTGATTCTAACGCGGCGTCAGATCCGGATGCCGGGGCCGGTGGTGGCGGAGCCGGCTCCAGGGGTCACTGGCCGCGGCGACCCGCCCCCAGCCCTCCCCGCTCGCGTGAGGCAGCGATACGGGTGTCGTCCCACCCCAGCACGTCGCGGAGAACCTCGTCGGTGTGCTGGCCGACGGTCGGCGCCATGGTCGGTACGGGCAGCTCCTCCCCGACGAACTTCAGCGGCGTGGGGAGCTGGTCGGCCCCGAGCGTGGCACGGGGGAACCAGCGGAAGCGGTCGGCGAACTGGGGATCGTCGGCGATGGTCTGCGGGGTGTTGACCGGCCCGACCGGGAAGTTGGCGGTCACCCCGAACTCGATCCACTCCGACGCCGATCGGGTGAGGAAGATGTCGCGCAGCTCTCCACGGAGCTCCGTGTTGTTGCGGGCGTGGTCGGCAAAGCGAGACCCGGGCCAGCGCTCGAACAGATCGAGCCGGCCGACGGCCTCGCAGAAGTTCTTCCAAAAGGACTGCTCGGACGCCATGAAGAGGACGTAGCGACCGTCCTCCGCCTCGTAGACCTGGTAGCGGACCCCTTCGATCATGCCCGCGGTGCCCGGAGCCCGGCGCTCGTAGTCGTCGGCCTTGTTGCCGGTCACCTCGGACTCCGGACGCTCGTAGGCCTTCCACGTCTCGCTCCGATACCAGTCCATCGCCGCGGCGGCGTCGGACTGGGCGATCTCGAAGAACGAGCCTTCGCCGGTCGTGCGGGCCCGGACCACGGCGGCGAG
>DAHXOA010000015.1 GCA_027365145.1 Acidimicrobiaceae bacterium
GGGGACGAAGTGGGCGCCCCGCAGGTGCCGGGTCACGTCGGCGGCTCCACCCCCCGAGCGCAGCGCCGAGATGAGGTCCTTCGCATAGGCCACGCCGACCACGTCGTCCACGCCACCGGCCACGACCGGGGCCCGGCTGAAGCCCGCCGCCAGGAGCTCGTCCAATGCCGCCTCCACCGTCATGCCGGCGTCCAACGACACCATGTCGGGACGGGGGACCATCACCTCGCGCACGATCGTGTCGCCGAACTCGATGATCGAGTGGATGAGGGCCCGCTCCTCGGTTTCGATCACGTCCTCTTCCAGCGCCACGTCCGCCATGGCCAGCAGCTCGGATTCGGTGATCTCCGACTCGGATGAGGCTCCGTCCTCCCCGATGACGAGGTTGGCCAGACCGATCAAGGAGCGCGAGACCCACCGGACGGGCCAGAACCCGACCAGGGCCGCCACGAGGGGCGCGCTGAAGAGCGCGGCGCGCTCGGGGTGGTGCACGGCCCAGTTCTTCGGGACCGCCTCGCCCAGGACGAAGATGATGGAGATCTCGAACACGGTGGCGACGACCACGCCCAGCGCCCCGAACCAGGCCGCGGCCAGGATGCCCACCAGTGTCGCCACCACCAGCTGGCAGATCAACACGAGCAGGATGACCGGGTTGAGGAAGCCCTGGGGATCGTCGACCAGGTGGACCAGCACCGTGGCACCCCTGCGATCGGAGTCCAGGAGGGACAGCGCCTTCGACCGCGTCATCCGCACCAGGCTGGTCTCGGCCAGGGCCAGGAGCGCGGACGCGGCCAACAGGACCAGCACGACGACGACGAGCACGGCATCGGCCGCGTCGAACTCGACGGCGGCGATCGGGAGCATCAAGGCAACCGGCGGTGGAAGCGGGCCAGCAGCTGCTGCTCGCGCTGCTCCATGCGCTCCGCCTCCTCGTCGACCTCGTGGTCCATGCCCAACAGGTGCAAGATGCCGTGGACGACGAGCAGCGCCAGCTCGTCCTCGAAGGCGACCCCGTGGTCGGCGGCGTTCCCGTGGGCCACCGCCGGGCACACCACCACGTCCCCGAGGAGGAAGAGCTGGGGCCCACCGGGGTCCATCGAAGAGGGGCCGGTCCCTCCGGTGTCGGGGAACCGCCCACCGGGGTCGAGCTGGTCCTCGATGGGGAAGGACAGGACGTCGGTCGGCCCCTCCTTCCCGAGGAACTGCTTGTTGAGCGACGCGATCGTCGGCTCGTCGACGAAGAGGAGGGACACCTCGGTCTCGTCGGTGACCCCTTGGGCCGAGAGGACCGAGCGGGCCAGGTCCGCCCAGCGGTCGACGTCGACCGGATGGTCCGACTGCTCGTCGGCGACGTAGACGTCCGCGCTCACCGGCGGCCGGTCGACCGGGGCCCGTCCGCGTTCCCGTCCGGGTCCACGGCGCCCTCACCACCCGGGCGGCGGGCGGCGGCAGGCCGGGGGGACCGCTCGTAGGCGTCGACGATGTCGGCGACGATCCGGTGCCGCACCACGTCGTTGCGCCCGAGGTGCACGAAGGCCAGGTCCGCCACCCCCCCGAGCACCTCTTCCAGCCCGATGAGCCCCGACCGGCCGCCGGGCACGTCGACCTGGGTCACGTCGCCGGTCACCACCGCCTTCGACCCGAAACCGATGCGGGTCAGGAACATCTTCATCTGCTCCGGTGTCGTGTTCTGGGCTTCGTCCAGGATGATGAAGCTGGAGTTGAGGGTACGCCCGCGCATGAAGGCCAGCGGGGCGACCTCGACCGTGCCGCGGTCGAGAAGGCGCTGGGCACCGTCCGTGTCGACCAGGTCGTAGAGCGCGTCGTAGAGGGGACGGAGGTAGGGGTCCACCTTCGCCATGAGGTCCCCGGGAAGGAACCCCAGCCGCTCCCCCGCCTCGACGGCGGGACGGGTGAGGATGATCCGGCTCACCCGGTGCTCCTGGAGGGCCTGGACGGCGAGCGCCACGGCGAGGTAGGACTTCCCGGTCCCCGCCGGGCCGATCCCGAACGTGACGATGTTGGCGCCGATGGCGTCCGTGTAGCGCTTCTGGCCGGCGGTCTTCGGCCGGACGGGGCGACCTCGCGCCGAGCGGAGCACCTCTGAGGTCAAGACCTCCGACGGCGAGACGTCCTCTTTGACCATGTCGATCGTCCGGCCGACCTGCACGGCGTCGAGGCTCTCACCCGCCTCCAGGAGGACGACCATCTCTTCGAACAACCGACCGATGCGGACGGCGTCGTCGCCCTCGATGGAGATCTCGTTGCCCCGCACCACGATCGACGCCCCGGCGAAGGCCGCCTGCACGATACGCAGCAGCTCGTCACGGGGCCCGAGCAGGGCAGCCATCAGGTGGTTGCCGGGAACGAGGATCTTGGCCTGGGTGGGGGACACGTGCGCTCGGTGCCCGACCCTACCAGCAGCGGGGGCGGAGCCGGGCGGACCGAACGGACCGAACGGACTGGACCGGCCGGACCGGCCGGGCCGCAGTCACCCGGGGGGCCAGTCCATCTGTCGGCCGCCCAGCACGTGGAGGTGGAGGTGGGGAACGGTGTTCGACGCGTCGGGACCCACGTTGGCAACCAGGCGGTAGCCCCGGTCGGGACCACCGATCCCCTCCGCATCGGCCACCGCCTTCGCCGTGGTGAACACGGCGGCGAGCAGGTCCCCGTCGTCGGGTCCGACGTCGGCGGCGGTGGCGACGTGGCGTTTGGGGATCACGAGCACGTGGACCGGGGCGAACGGGTTGATGTCCCGGAACGCCAGCGTGTCGGGTGTCTCGACGACGACCTGGGCCGGGACGGCGCCGGCGACGATGGCACAGAACAGGCAGGACGGCGCCGGGTCGCTCACCCGCGGTCCTCGCGCCCGGTGGTCGGCGATGCCGCCCGCCCCGGCCCACCCTTCAGCTCCGGGTAGAGGTGCTCGAGGCTCCCCGGCGCGATCCGGCTGGCGGCGATGAACCGTTCGACGTCGGTTTCCTGGAGCCGGATCACCCGCCCGAACTTGTAGGCGACCAGGTTGCCTTCGTCGATGAACCGGTAGAGGCTGCGCAGCGTGATGCCCAATCGCTCGGACGCTTCTTTCGTACTCAACCAGCGGATGGGCTCAGTCATGTCTGGACAGTTATACCTCCCCGGCGCCGCCCGCTCGGCACGGTACCGACCCCGAAGGCTTCGGCCCGCCCCGAGCGGCGGGCCTGCCGGAGACACGAGTCAGGTGACGACGAGCAGGCCCAGCTCGTCCAGCCGCTTCCCCATGGCGTCCGGCGTCGCCCCGAAGAGGCAGGCGATGGCCCGGAGGTCCTCTGACCGGATGGTGATCATCCGGCCGTTGAAGTCCTGCCGGTGCACCTGGATCATGCTGAGGAACCGGCGGAGGAGGTCGCGTTCGGGACCGCTCACCGTGTGGAGCTTCGTGAGGTCGATCGTGACCTTCTCGCCGGCGCTTCCCCCCTGGATCGCCCGGCGGGCACTGAGCGGGGCGGCGTCCCGAGCCCCGGTCGACGCCCCCCAGCGGGTGGCGCCCTCGTCCGGCGGGAGGAGCTGGTCGACAGGGACGTCGTAGAGCTTCGCCAGCCGCTGGAGCCGGGGCACGGAGATCGCCCGCTCGCCCCGCTCGTAGGCGCCCAGCACCGAGGCTTTGAACTCCTGGTCCGACATGGCCTCGACCGCCTGCAGTGACAACCGCATCTGCTTGCGCATGGCGCGCAGCCTCGTGCCCACCGCCCGGGCGTACGCGACGCGGGCCGACTCGTCCTGCTCGTCGTCGATCCCGTCGATCCCGTCATCGACACCGACTGACTTCGCCATCACCGACATGCGCTCCCCTGAGGTCCTGGTCCCGGCCTACGCCCGGACTCGTCACGGAGAAACCGCACCCACCCACACCCGGTCCGGGCGCCCTGGCCGACGACCGCCGCTGCGACCTCCGGGCGACCCTCGCCCGACGTCAGGCGACTGGCACGTTTCCCCTGAGAGAAGTCTTGCTCACGGAGCGTGGTTATGCAAGAGCACCGACGATCCCGTCCCTCGTGGCGCACAGCACCGTGGCCACGACGAGCGCTGCCGTCTCGGACCGGAGCACCGTCGGCCCGAGCCCGACCCGGGGCCAGGAACGCTGGAGCTCGTCGTCGCTCCAGCCGCCTTCGGGTCCGACGGCCACGGCGGTCAGCCCGGGGTAGGGCCCGGGCGAGCCCGGTTCGGCCAGGGCGACCGGGCCGCCGGCCAGCTCCGGGAGCCCGACCAACGTGGAGGGAGGGAGGACCGCGGGGAGCCATGCCCGCCTCGACTGGGCTGCGGCTTCCCGCACGGCCCGTTCGAGTCGGACACCGGCCCGGACGGCGCGCTCCTGGTCCCAGCGCACCACCGACCGGACCGTCATGATCGGGACGATCCGATCCACACCGATCTCGGTGAGCTTCTGGACCACCCACTCCGGACGGTCGCCCTTCGCCGGAGCGAACGCCACCGTGATCGGCGTCGACGGCGGTGGCTCCACGACCGGACCCGAGACGACCTCCAGGACGGTCGCAGGATCGGCGAGCCGGGCCGGGCCGGGCCGGGCGACGCGACACTCCACCCACGTCCCGACGCCGTCACAGGTGATGACCGGCTCGCCCGTCCGGAGCCGGAGCACGTCGAGCAGGTGATGGACGTCACCCGGCTCCAGCACGGGAGCCGAAGGCGACGCGACGAACACCATCGTCGCCGCCCGGCGTCGCACCGAGATGCCCTCTGCCGGCGTCCCCGGAGCCGGCACCACGGCGATCAGCCGAGCGCGGAGCGGAGCTTGGAGAGCAGGCCGTCGCCGTGGGCCGAAGGCGCCAGCGGCTCGTGACGGAGCTCGGCCAGCTTGACCAGGAGCTCCCGCTGCTCCCGGTCGAGGTCGCCTGGCGTGTCCACCGCCAGGTGCACGAACAGGTCGCCGCGGCCCCGGCCGCGCAGGAGGGGGACGCCCAGGCCCTTCAGACGGACGACCTCGCCGCTCTGGGTCCCCGGAGCGACCGTGAGCTCGCGCTCCTCGTCCAGCGACGCCACCTGGACCGAGGCGCCCAGGGCCGCCTGGGTCATCGAGACGTGGGCCACCGTGTGGAGATCGGTCCCCGATCGTTCGAAACGGTCGTCGGGCGCCACGGCGAGATGGACGTAGAGGGTCCCGTTCGGGCCGCCACGCAACCCCGCCGGCCCGTGCCCGGGCAACCTGAGCGTCGAACCCTGGTCCACGCCGGCGGGAACGTCGATCGTCAGCGTCCGCGCCACCCGGTGGCGGCCCTCGCCCCGGCAGGTCGGGCACGGAGAGGGAATCGACTCACCGGTCCCCTGGCATCGAGCGCACGGCGCGGCGGTGACGACCTGGCCGAGGATGGACTGGCGCACCCTCCGGACCTCACCGGTTCCCTGGCACTCGGGACACGACACCACGCCGGTGCCCGGCCTCGTCCCCGCACCCGCACACGTCTCGCAGGTCGTCGGCATGTCGACCGTCAGCTCCCGGTGGGCGCCGAAGACCGCCTCCCGGAACTCGAGCTCCAGGGCCACCTCGGCGTCGGGACCGGGCATCGGCCCCCGGCGCCGGGACCGCCCGCCACCAGGAGTGCCCGACATGCCGGTGAAGAACGCGTCGAACAGGTCCCCGAGCCCGCCGAAACCCTCTCCCTGGGCGCCGAAACCGCCGGCGCCGGACCCCATCACGCCCTCTGCGCCGTACCGGTCGAAGCGGGCCCGCCGCTCGGGGTCCCTCAGAACCTCGTAGGCCAGGCTCACCTCCTTGAACCGCTCCTCGTTCACCGGGTCGCCGCCGTTGGCGTCGGGGTGGAACTGGCGGGCCTTCTTCCGGTACGCCCGCTTCAGCTCGTCGTCGGTGGCGTTCCGGCCCACGCCGAGCACTTCGTAGAAGTCCGTGTTCATCAGCTCCGTCTCCCGGTCATGATCGGGCGACCTCGCCCAGCCGCGCGCCGAGCTGCTCCCCGACCGCCTGCGCCGCGGCCAGCGCCTGCGGGTAGTTCATCCTGGTGGGGCCGAGGAGCCCCACCGTGCCGGACGTGCCCCCTTCGACGCTCACCGGCACCACCACGATCGCACAGGAGGCAAGGGGCTCGAACCCGTGCTCGGTGCCGATGGCCACCGACAGACCCCGATCGAGGACGTCCCGCAGCAGGGAGACGACGACCAGTTGCTGCTCCAGGATGGTGAGCACCGATCGGACGGTGTCCACGGCGTCGAAGGCGGCGGCCATCCGGGACGGACCGCCGACGTAGAGCTGGTCCCCGGTCCCCGCACCGCTCACCACCCGCAACGCCTCCAGGCCGGCAGCGGCCACCGCGTCGACCTGGGGATCACCGGTCGGGCCGACGGCGTCGGGGAGGCTGTCGAGAGAGTGGTCCCGGAGCGCTCCCTGGAGGTGCTGACCCGCTGTCGCGAGGGTGGTGTCGGGCACGTCGTCGGGGAACTCGACGGGATGCTTCTCCACGGTGCCGTCGGCGAGCACCACCACGGCCAGGGCGACGCGGGACCCGAGGGACACCAGCTGCACCGAGCGCACGGGGGCCGGGCCGTGGGCGGGGCCTACCACCATCGCCGTGCAGTCGGTCAGGTCGGCGAGCAGGCCGGAGGTCCGCTCGAGCATGTCTTCGATCTCGCCGTGGGCGTGGTCGAAGAAGTCCCGGACCTGCCGGCGCCGAGCGGCGTCGAGCGTCCCCGGCTGCGTCAGGTGGTCGACGAAGAACCGGTAGCCCTTGTCGGTCGGGATCCTGCCCGCGCTGGTGTGCGGCTGGGCCAGGTAGCCCTCCCCCTCCAGGGCCACCATCTCTGCCCGAACCGTGGCCGACGAGACGTTGACCCCCGGGGCACCCGCAACGTGCTGGGAACCGACCGGCTGCGCCGAGGAGATGTACTCGTTCACGACGGCAGTGAGGATGGCCGCCTTCCTCTGGTCGAGGCCGTCGTCCGGGACCGTCGCCGTTCGTGATGCATGGTCGTGTGCTGCCATCGTTGCCTCGTCGTACCCACGTCTCTCGGAAGGACCCGGGCCGGGCCGTCCCGCTGTTGGCACTCGAGTCTACCGAGTGCTGCCGCTCCCGGGCCTCACGCCCGGGACGGACCGGTGCTCAAGGGGCAGCCACGAAGAGCTGGCGGGAGATCGCCGGGCCTACCGCCACCGCCACACCGTCCACCACCAAGGTGAGCGTTCCGTCCGGCGCCCGGTCCCGGATCGTCGCCGTCGCCCCGGGCGTCAGCCCGTGGTGGCTCAGGTAGTGCAACGAGGCCGTATCGTGCTCGACGCTCTCGGTGATGCGTTCGAGACGCACTCGATCGCCGGGAGCAACGTCGGCCAGGCACCGCTGCCGGCGGCGCGTGTCGGCTCCGGCCTCACCGGCGCCAGGGATCGGGTTCCCGTGCGGGCACGTGGCCGGGTTCCCGAGCAGCTCCACCAGACGACGCTCCACGTCGTCGGAGATCACGTGCTCCCAGCGCCCGGCCTCCAGGTGCGCCTTCTCCCACTCCAGGCCGATCACGTCGACAAGGAGCCGTTCAGCCAGACGGTGCTTGCGCACGACCCCCTCTGCCAACGCCGCCCCCTCCGGGGTCATGGTGATCTGCCTGGCGCTCCTCACGACCAGGTCGTCGGCCTCCAGCCGGTCGAGCATCTCCGAGACGGACGGCGCAGCCTTGTCGAGCCGTTCGGCGAGGCGGGCCTGGATCACCGGGATCCCCTCCTCTTCGAGGGAGAAGATGGCCTCCAGGTACTCCTCGACCGGCGGGTGGAATCGGTCGAGCATGACCGTGATCCTATGGCAGTCCGGGGAGGTCGGCCCGCTGGTCGGCCCCTGGTCGGCGGGTGGTCGGCCCGCTGGTCGGCCCGCTGGTCGGCGGATGGGACGCCTCACCCGGCTCGCCGGGCCGACAGTGCCGGCACGGAGATGGCGGGCTACCGTGGGCTGGTGGAAGACGTCCCGATCGGCAGCGCGGACGCCGAGGCGGACGGCGGGACGGACGGCGGGACGGACGGCAGCGAGGCCGCGGCCGAGGCGGACGTCGCGATCGGCAGCACGGGCGACGAAGAGGGCGGGGAGGCGGCGGCCGGGGAGGCGGCCAGCGGGGAGGCGGCGACGGATCGCGGCGGTGCGTCGGGGTTCGACCGCTGGAGGCGCCGGAGCGTCACCGGGACGATGATGACGGGGATCGCGCTCGGGCTCCAGGAGGTCTTCACGGGTCCCAAGCCGGAGATCGCCATCGTCCACGAGGCCCCGGGGGGACCTCCCGACGAAGACCAGCCCATCGCGCTCAGCTTCGACCCCGACCATCCCGATCGGACGGTGGCCGTGATCCGGCCCTGGCTGTTGGATCCGGGAGGAGCACGTCCCGACCCCTCCGCGGACACACCTGACCAGGCGCCGTCCGGGGAGCCCTGACCGGCCCCGCCCGTCAGTCCTCGAGCCGGAGGGCGGATACGAACGCCTCCTGGGGCACTTCGACCCTCCCGATGTTCTTCATCTTCTTCTTGCCCTCCTTCTGCTTCTCCAGGAGCTTCCGCTTGCGGGTGATGTCCCCGCCGTAGCACTTCGCCAACACGTCCTTTCGGCGCGCCTTGACGGTCTCGCGAGCCAGGACGCGTCCACCGATCGCCGCCTGGATGGGCACGTCGAACATCTGCCTGGGGATGAGCTCGCGCAGCTTCTCGGTCATCCGCCGCCCGTAGGTGTCGGCCTGGGTCCGGTGGACGATGGTGGAGAAGGCGTCGACCGGGGTGTGGTTGATGAGGAGGTCGACCTTCACCAGATCGGCAGTCTGGTAGCCGTCCGGCTCGTAGTCGAGGCTGGCGTAGCCCTTCGTCCTGCTCTTCAACTGGTCGAAGAAGTTCACCACCACCTCGGCGAGCGGGATGGTGTAGACGAACTCGACGCGCTCGGGAGAGAGGTACTCCATCCGCACCAGGGTGGCCCGCCGGGCCTGGGACAGCTCCATCACCGTCCCCGTGTACTCGGCGGGGGTCAGGATCGTGGCCCGCAGCATCGGCTCGTCGACGTGGTCGAGACGGGTCGGGTCGGGGAGCTCGCTCGGGTTGTCGACGTCGACCTGGGTCCCGTCCTGCAGGAAGGCGCGGTAGGCGACGGACGGGGCCGTGGCGATGAGCGAGAGGTCGAACTCGCGCTCCAGACGCTCACGCACGATCTCCATGTGGAGCAGACCCAGGAACCCGCAGCGGAAGCCGAAGCCCAGTGCCCGGGACGACTCGGGCTCGTAGGTGAAGCTGGCGTCGTTGAGCCGCAGCTTCTCCAGGGCGTCCCGGAGATCGGGCAGGTCGTCACCGTCGATGGGGAAGAGCCCGCAGAACACCATGGGCTTCGGATCCCGGTACCCGGCGAGCGGCCCGGCTGCCGGCCGTGCCGCCGTGGTCACGGTCTCACCCGAGCGGGCTTCGCCGACGTTCTTGATGCCGGCGATGAGGTAGCCGACCTCTCCCGGCCCGAGCGCGTCGACGGGGAGGGTCGCCGGAGCGCGTATCCCGATCTCCTCGATGTCATGCTCCGCCCGGGCATGGACGAAACGCAGCTTGGCGTGGGCGAGCAGGGTGCCGTCCATCACCCGGATCGAGCTCACGACGCCCCGGTACTGGTCGTAGGCCGAGTCGAAGATCAGCGCCCGCAACGGAGCCTCCGGATCCCCCGACGGCGCCGGGATCCGGTCGATGATGGCGTCCAAGAGCTCGGGGACGCCCTCCCCGGTCTTGGCCGAGATGTGGAGGATGCCTGCGGCATCGAGACCGAGCACCTGCTCGATCTCGGCGGCACAGCGGTCCGGGTCGGCCGCCGGCAGGTCGATCTTGTTCAAGACGGCCACGATCTCCAGGTCGTGCTCGAGAGCCTGGTAGCAGTTGGCCAACGTCTGGGCCTGGATCCCCTGGGAGGCGTCCACCAGGAGCACCGCTCCCTCGCACGCGGCCAGGGACCGGCTCACCTCGTAGCCGAAGTCGACGTGACCAGGCGTGTCGATGAGGTGCAGGGTGTGGTCGTGCCACGCCACCCGGACGTTCTGCGCCTTGATGGTGATCCCGCGCTCGCGCTCGATGTCCATCGAGTCCAGGTACTGCTCCCGCATCTGGCGGGGATCCACCGCACCGGTCAGCTCGAGGATCCGGTCGGACAGGGTCGACTTCCCGTGATCGACGTGACTGATGATGGAGAAATTCCTGATGCGGTCGATGGAGAGCACGAGTGACCCAGCGTACCCAAGCCTGGATCGCACCCGGAGCGGACGCGGGATCGCTCCTGAGCTGCGGGACCTCGACGTGGGCAGCTGCTAGCCTGGACCCGCTCGGACCGTGGGCGGGGGTTCTGGGCGACGAAAGCCCGTGCCGCTCCCCCGCCGGAGATGGGCAGGGCAGACAACCGCACGCCGACCGCGACGCCAAAGGACAGACCCGTGGCCAACATTCCCAGCCAGATCAAGCGCAACCGCCAGGCAGAGAAGCGTCGCGCCCGCAACAAGTCCGTGCGTTCCGAGCTCAGGACCAGGACGAAGAAGGCGATCGGCGCGCTCGAGGCCGGTGCCGAAGACGGCGGTGAAGCGCTGCGCCTGGCCGTGAAGCGCATCGACAAGGCGGCGGCCAAAGGCGTCATCCACAAGAACCAGGCCGCCAACCGCAAGTCCCGACTCATGCGCAGGGCTGCCCACCAGGACGACTGACCGGGCTGACCGGTACGGCCTCCCCGGTCCCGGCGCCCGCCGTCAGGATCGGGGAGGCTTGCGGGCCACCATGGCCAGGAGCAGGCACGCTTCGGCCGCGGCGAAGACCCCGGGGTTGGCGCTCGCCTCCGCCTCGTCGAAACGCCCCTCGCCGACGCCACGGCGCATGAGGTTGAGGCCTTTGGACTCGATCACCTGGAAGCCGGCTCCCTCCAGCTTGGCCTCGAGCGCCCCGGCCGAGTACTCCACCTTGTGGTCGTCGTTCATGAGCCCGGCGGAGCCCAGTCGCCAGACCGGGCCGTTCGGTGTGTCGAGGCAGAACCATCCGCCCGGCGCCAGGACGCGGAACACCTCGCCGACCATCGTGTCAGCCTGTTCCTCGGTGATGTGCTCGATGGACTGCCCGCTGTAGACCAAGTCGAACGAGCCGTCGGCGTAGGGCCCGAGGTCGACCATGGAGTGGAACGCGAACTCAACCGGTCCCAACTCGGACTGCACGGTGTCCCCGGCCGAGCCACCGCGGTAGATCTCGTGGCGCTCCTCGGCAGGAAGGTCGACGACCACCAGTCGACTGAACGGGTACGGGTACCCGAGGTGCACCAGCGCCCCGTCGGCGAATCCCTGGTGGGTGCCGCCCAGGTCGAGGATACGCCTGGCCTGCGGCAAGCCGGCCACGAAGGTGGAGCGGCTGACGTGCATCGACAACAGGACGTCGGTGATGGGGACCGCCCGGCGGAACTCTTCGGAGTGCGCCAGCGCCTGGGCGACCCCGTGCCGGGACAGCATCCCGTTGGCCAACTTCTCCGAGTACTCGGCCCCGCCGACGGGATCAGGCTCACGATCGAGGACCACGTTGAAGGCCATGCGCACCGACTGCTTCGGCGGGAGGTACCGGAACGGCACGGTCGGCACGAAACGGTCGAAGGCGCGGTACACGGTTCGCTTCCATGAGGCGGTGGGCACCGGCACATTGTGACCCACCGGCGCGCAGCGCGGTCCTCCCGTCGCGTCGCCGTCCGATCCTCCCGTCGCGTCGCCGTCCGATGCGCCGCCGATCCACCGGGGCGCGACGGGAGCATCGGTGTTGCCTGTCTCGGGCAGCGTCGGCCAGTTCCGGCGGGTCAGAACAGCGTCGGGCAGTTCCGGCGGGTCAGAACAGCGTCGGCGGGCCGGTGACTGGTCGGGTCGGCGGCGGTATCCCGGCCGGGAGCCCGTCCAGAGGTTCGATGACCCCCGGGTCGTCGGCGCGCGTGGACCCCACGCGCCGATCGACCGCGTGGTGCACGAGGACCCCCGTCGGTCGGCCGCCGGGGATGGCGCGTAGAGGCTCACCCGGCGAGACGCAAGGGTCGAGCCACGCCTCCCAGCCATCTCGTTCGAGCACGACCGGCATGCGGTCATGGACACCGCCCATATCGCTGGAGGCCCCGGTGGTCACGATCACGCACGCCGGCACGGCCTCAGCGACCACGTCACGGGAGTCCGGGCCGCCCCCTGTCGGCGCGGCATCCAGCCAGAGACCGGCCAGGGCCAATGGATCCCCGTCGCGCCGTGTGAAGTAGTGGGGCTGGCGCTCCTTCCCGCGCCGTTCCCACTCGAAGAACCCGTCCACCGGCACCACGATGCGCCGGTGCCGGTAGGCGGCGGCGAAGAGCGGCCGGGATGCCACGGTCTCCGATCGGGCGTTGTGCACCAGGCGGCCCGCGCTGCCCACCGGGGCGCCGGGCAGTCGCACCCCCCACCGGAACGAGCGCAACTCGATCGGACGACCCGGCATGCCGGAACAACCCTCGCCCGCGCCGCCTGTCTCCTCACTGGCTCCGCCGGTGCGACCAGCCGGCGTGGTCGGCCCGGTCCGGGGATCGACGAGCCCGAACACGTCGGCGCCGGGAGCGACGTTGTAGCGCGGCCGCCCGAGCCGGGTCGCCACCACAACTGCTCCGAAGCAGCTCGCCAGCCCTTCGGGTGGCGTGACCAGGACGACGCGTCCACACATGCCGCGAGCCTACGCGGGGAAGCTGTTGCCGCTGCCGCTACGCAGGCGCCACCTGGAGGCCACCACGTGGTGCCTACCGAGCCGGGGAACGACGAAGGGAGCGCCCCGGAAGGCGCTCCCTTCGTCACTAGGTGCTGAAAAAGGCACTGGGTCCCCCTGCTGCGCCGAGTGGGACCAGAGCTCGGCTAGGTCGCCCAGTGGGTGTCTGGCTGGGATTCGCCAGGTGGTTCAGCGAGCCGCCTCAGCGGCCAGCCACCTCCAGGGTCCCGGGTTTATGACTGTGCAGTTGGACCACCTCCTCTCTCTGGTGCTCACATGGTAGCGAGATCGCGGGCCGATGTGGTGCAACCGGACCTGGCACCTGTAGCGGGGGCGTACGCGATCGTCAGCAGGCTCGCGCCGCACCCCGGGCAGCTCCGCCGGGAGGTGCAGGTGGCCGAAGCGGCCGGCTTCGACGTGGTCTGTACCTACGACCACCTCGGGCAGCATCTCTCTGCGCTCGAACCGCTCGCGTTCGCGGCAGCATGGACCGAGCGGGTCCGCCTCTGCCCGCTGGTGTTGAACAACGACTTCCACCATCCCGGGCTCCTGGCCCAGCGCCTCGCCACGCTGGACCGGCTCTCGGGCGGACGCCTGGAGGTCGGCATCGGCGCCGGGCACGCCTTTCCCGAATACGAGGCAGCGCGGATCGCCTTCGACGCCCCGTCGTTGCGCAAAGCTCGTCTCGCCGAGTCGGTCGAGATCCTGCGCCGCCTCCTCGACGGTGAGCGGGTCGATCATCACGGCGACCACTACGACCTGACCGGCCTCGCCACGATCACGCCAGCGCAAGCGCACGTCCCGATCCTGGTCGGGGTGAACGGTCGCACAGCCCTCGCCCAGGCGGCGCGCACCGCCGACATCATCGGGCTCACCCTGCTCGGCAAGACCCTCCCCGACGGCAACGCCCACGCCGTGCGCTGGGAACCCGAGCGCCTCGACGCCACCGTCGCCTTCATCGCCGACTTCGCCGGCGACCGGGCCGGAGCCCTCGAACTCAACGCCCTCGTCCAGGCAGTGGTCGTCACCGACGACCGCCGCAGGGCGGCCGAAGAGCTTGCCGCCAAGACTCCGGGGTTGGAGGTCGGCCACGCCCTGTCGACTCCGTTCCTCGCGCTCGGCACCCACGATCAGATCGCCGAACATCTCCTGGCCTGCCGGGAACGGTTGTCGGTCCGGACCTGATAGCCGCAACGGAAGGGCCGCATCCAGCCCAAGTCAGTCATCGGATATCTGGATAGCAACCAGCTATGCTCTGCGATTGTGCCCGAGCCGCGCTCCGCCCTGTTCGTCCGTATCCCCGCCGCCCAGGCCCGCCAGCTCGACTCGCGGGCCCGTGCTCTGGGGCGCACCAAGCAGGACGTCGTGGCGGACCTGCTCGCCACGACGTTCACCTCGGGGGTCGTGCCTCAGGTCGACCCGTCGCCGCTGAGCGCTCCCGACGACGTGCTCACCCTCGACGAACTCGCCGAGATGCTGAAGCTCGACCCCGGAGCGGTCATGGTGCGCGTGGAAGCCGGCGAGCTTCCCGGCCGGCGCTTCGGTGACCAGTGGCGCTTCTCACGGCGCGCCGTGCTCGCGTGGCTCGATGGTTCCGATATCCCCGAGCGGACACGGCCGGGCCACCACACCTGGCCTTGATCCACAGAGCGCCCGATCACGGATCCGCCTGCGCTCACCAACGCGGGGCTGGCTCCCACAAGACTCGTCGCCACCGAACACGGCTGCTCACGTCGGCCACTGCTCCGAGCGCAGGGCCCAGCGTTCGTGATCCCGCCAGTCGCCGTCGACCATGAGGTACTGCGGAGAGAATCCCTCTCGCTGAAAGCCCAGCTTCCTGACGAGCCCGATCGACCTGGCATTGGCAGGCTGGATGTTCGCTTCCACCCGGTGCAAGCCGAGCTCACCGAACGCCATGTCGACAACGGCTCGCAGGCCGGCGACCATCAGCCCCCGGCCAGCGTGGCCCTCGAACGCGGCGTAGCCGAGGTAGGCGGACTGGAACGCTCGTCGCACGATGTTGCCGACGCTGACGTAACCGACGAGGCCCCCACAGGTGTCGTGGCGGACCACGTAGGCCCCTTGGTCCTCGCGGGAGGAGTGCTCGAGGTAGGCCGCGAACCGCTCGGGAGTATCAGGAGGATCGACCCACGGACGGTGCAGCGACCGGCTCGCCAGTACGGCGGCGACGAACTCACCCTCGTCGTTCTGCGACAACCGGTCGACGACTACTCCCATGGTGTCAGTTTTAGCCGGGCACGTGGCAGGTCCTGTGGGTGATGGCTGTGTCTCCAGGAACAAGTCCGGCTACCGCACAAACCGAACCGGCTGCGGGGCACGGGCTCCGTGCGGGAGGCCAACGTCAAGCAGGCAGTGTTACACTACGGGGGAGGCAGTGTTACACTACGGGGGATGCCGACGACCCGTCCGCGGCACTTCGTGACCGAGACTGATGACCTCGCCGACGCGTTGGACGCGGCGGCGAGGCGATGGCCAGACCTGAGCCGCAGCCAACTGTTGGTACGACTGGCGTTGGAGGGCCATCGCTCCGCCCAGCTCGCCCATGAGGCGGCCCAGCGCGCTGACGAGGAGCGTCATCGGCGCCGGCTGGCGGCGCTGCACAAGCACAGTGGCGCCCTCAGCGGTGCGTACGGCCCTACGTACCTGCAGCAGATGCGGGAGGAATGGCCGGGATGATCGTGCTGGACGCCAGCGTGCTCATCGCCTATCTCGAAGGTGAAGACGAGCACCACGAAGCCGCAGAAGCCCTGCTGGCGCGGGAAATCGATGACGACTTCGGCGCCAACCCGCTGACTCTTGCGGAAGTGTTCGTCGGACCCGCCCGGGACGATCGGCTGGATGAGGTCCGCCTGGTGCTGCGCGAACTGGAGGTCGAAGAGGTTCCCTTTCCGGTCGACAGCGCAGTCAAGCTGGCGCTCTTGCGTCTGGACACCGGGCTGAAGATGCCTGACTGCTGTGTCTTGCTCGCCGCCGAACACGTCGGCGCGCGCCTCGCGTCGTTCGATGACGGGCTCCGGAAGGCTGCCATCAAGCGGAGCCTGCAGACCGTGGCCCCCTGACGTTCGTCGGTACCATCGCGTCGCCACCAGGTTTGGCTGTCGCGCCCCTGACGGTCGGCACTTCCGCCGAGTCAGTCGTTGCACCGGTGATCGTCGTGGCCGCAGGAGACTGAGCCCCGGGGGGGCCCGGCGGTGACGGCCCTTGGTACGGTGGCGGGACCGCATCCGGGGGGGAGGGGACATGGCCCAGCCGACACCAGCCGACGAGCGCTTCGGGCACCAGCTGCCTGAGCTGGCCGGAACTGTCAGCTCGACGTCCTCACACTGGCGGGAGAGCTGCTT
>DAHXOA010000055.1 GCA_027365145.1 Acidimicrobiaceae bacterium
GGTGCAACCGCTGCTGCTTGGTGGGCTTCATCGGTGCCCCCGATGGTCCGCTCCCCCGGGACCCGGAGCCGGGACGGACCGGCCGGTCACCGGATCGTCCAGTGGTTCGCGCAAGCCGGCGAGGGCCAACCAGGTGAAGACGCCGCGCATGGCGTGCATCCGGTTGGCCGCCTGCTCCCAGACGGCACTCCGGGGCCCCTCGAGGACGCCCGCCGTGATCTCCTCTCCGCGGTGGGCGGGGAGGCAGTGGAGCACGACGGCGTCGGACGCCGCCAGGGCCACCAGGTCCTCGTCGACCGTGTAGCCGGCGAAGGCGGCGAGCCGGGCCGATCGCTCGGACTCCTGGCCCATCGAGGTCCACACGTCGGTGTAGACCACCCCCGCCCCGGCGACGGCCTCTCGGGGATCGTCGGTGACCACCACTACCCCGCCGAGCCCGACGATCCGGGCGACGTCCTCGTCGGTGGGCCCGAACCCCGGCGGCGACGCCACCCGGGTCGGGATCCCCACCATGGCGGCGGCCAGCGCCAGGGATCGCCACACGTTGTTGGCGTCCCCCACGAAGGCCACGGGGTGCGCGGTCGGATCGTCCGTGCCGAAGAGCTGTCGGATGGTGGCGACGTCGGCGATGGCCTGGCAGGGATGGGCTCGATCGGAGAGGAGGTTCACCACCGGCACACCAGCGTGGTCGAGGGCCCCGGCCATGCGCTCCAGGGTGCCGTGGGCCATCACCCGGGCGCACACGATCGAGTGGAAGCACCCGAGCGAGCGGGCGACGTCCTCTGCGCTCTCCCGGCTGTCGATGCCGACCTCGGCACTCTGGATGGTCACCGGATGGCCGCCCAGAGCCACCACCGCCATCTCGCAGCTGTTGCGCGTCCTGTTGGAGGCCTTCTCGAAGACGAGCGCCACTCCCTTGCCGTCGAGCGGCTGGCTCGGATCGAGCGCTCGCCCCGCCGCCACACCCAGGACCGCCTCCAGCTCCTCCACCGAGAGGTCGTCCACGTCGAGCAGCCGTCTCGTCACCCGTCCCCACCTTTCCTCCCGGCCGGCGGCCCTGCCGGGGGTCCGGGCGGTGGCCAGGCCAGGGACCCGGTCGTGGACCCCGTGGCGCCAGTCTCCGACGTCCCGGGTGCGGCGGCCCAGACCCGAGCGAGCACGGCACCGAGGATGTCGACCGCCTCGTCGATCTCGATGTCGGCCACGAGCAGCGGCGGCGCCAGGCGCAGCACGTCGGGCTTCGGGGCGTTCACGACCAGCCCCGCCGCCAGGGCGCTCTCACACACCTGCGGAGCGAACGGGCCGTCCAGGACGACCCCCACCAGCAGGCCGGCGCCCCGCACGTCGACGACCCCGTCCAGACGGCCCAGGCCCGCCCGGAGCCGGGCACCGGCCCGCTCTGCCCTCTCCGGCACGTGCTCGTCCTCCATGACCTGGAGCGTGGCCGCGACGGCCGACATGGCCAACGGCTGCCCCCCGAACGTGCTCCCGTGGTCGCCGGGGCGGAAGGCCTCGGCGACGGGCCGGCGCGCCCAGCAGGCGCCCACCGGCATCCCGTTGCCCAGCGCCTTTGCCATCGTCACCACGTCCGGGAGTATGCCCGCATGCTGGAACCCGAACCACCGGCCGGTTCGACCGACGCCCGTCTGGATCTCGTCCACCATCAAGAGGATCCCCCGGTCCCGGCAGAGCGCGGCCAGGCCGGCCAGGTACCCCTCCGACGGGGGGACCACACCCCACTCGCCCAGCATGGGCTCGACCAGCACGGCACCCACCCGGGTGGGATCGCACGCCGCCTCCATCGCCGGCAGGTCGTCGAACGGGACCAGCACGAAGCCCTCGGGCATGGGCAGGAACGGTCGATGCTTCTCCGGCTGCCCGGTGGCGGCCAAGGTGTTGAGGGTGCGGCCATGGAACGATCCGACGGTGGTCACGATCCCGTGCCGACCCGGGCCGGCCCACCGCCGGGCCAGCTTCAGTGCACACTCGTTCGCCTCAGCGCCCGAGTTGGCGAAGAACACCTGGCCCCCCGCCGGTTGTGCCCCCCCGCCGATCAAGCGGTCGAGCGTGACGGCGACCGCCGGCGCCAGGGTGTTGCCGAACAGGTTCGAGACGTGCCAGAGCTGGCGCGCCTGAGCTGCCACCGCGTCGGCTACGACCGGGTGGGCATGTCCGAGACCGGTGACGGCGATGCCGGACAGGAAGTCGAGGTACCGGCGACCCTCGGCGTCCCAGAGCTCGGTGCCGCGCCCCCGCACGAACGTCACCGGCGGGGTCGCGTATGTCGCCATGAGCGCCGAACGATCCGGCGCCGTGTCGCTCATGCCCGCACCATCGTCCCCACCCCGGCGTCGGTGAAGATCTCCAGGAGGAGCGCGTGGGGCACTCGGCCGTCGAGGATGTGGGCCTGGCCGACACCGGCCCGGATCGCCCGGATGCACGCCTCGGCCTTCGGGATCATCCCGCCGGTCGCCGCGCCCGAGTCGACCATGGCCGCCAGCGCATCGACCGAGAGCCGGGGGATGAGGCTGTCGGGGTCCTCGGGTGACGAGCGCACCCCGGTCACGTCGGTCAAGAAGACCAGCTTGGCGGCATCGAGGGCAGCGGCCAGTGCGCCGGCCACGGTGTCGGCATTGATGTTGAAGGCCTGGCCGCTCAGATCCGTGCCGATGGTCGCCACCACCGGGATGAGCCCTTGGGCCAACAGCTGGTGGAGGAGGACAGGATCGACCTCCACGACGTCGCCCACGTAGCCGAGGCTGGCCGAGCGGGCGGTGGCAGTGATCAGGTTGGCGTCCTCCCCGGAGAGCCCGACCGCCAGCGCCCCGTGGACGTTGATCGACTTCACGATGTCGCGGTTGACCTTCCCGACGAGGACCATCCGCACCAGGTCGAGCGTGTCGGCATCGGTGACCCGGAACCCGTCCCGGAACTCGGTGGACTTTCCCACCCGGGCCATGAGCTGGCCGATCTGGGGACCACCGCCGTGCACCACCACCGGGAGCATGCCGACCGAGCGCATGAGCACGATGTCCTCGGCGAAGGATGCCAGCGCCGCGTCCTCGTCGACCGCCGGGGAGTCCACCTTCGCCTGGAGAATGTTCCCCCCGTACTTCACCACGACGATCTGGCCCCAGAACCGCCGGATGTACGGCAGTGCTTCCACGAGGATCCCGGCCTTCACCTCCGGTGCGACGAACGCGGGACGGCCGGGACGGTCGGAACTGTCGGGAGCGACAGGCCCACGGGCGCCGGCGCCGGCGCCCGTGGCGACAGGGGCGGGGGCGGGGGCGGGGACTGCGGCGGCCGGGGAGCGGACCCCAGGGCCCTTCACGATGTCCCCCGGTTCTCGTCGATGTACCCGTGTCCGAGGTCCACGGTCATGATCGCGCCGGAACCGTCACCGATCCCGAGGTCACAGTGCAGGTCGATCGACCGCCCGGCCAGATGGGAGCGCACCGTCCCGGCATCGTGGGCCACAGCCACGCCCGCCCGGCACACGGTCACTCCCCCGTAGGCCACCTGGACCCGGTCCATCGCGAACGCGCTGCCCGACGAACCCAGCTCGCTCACCACCCGGCCCCAATAGGGATCTTCGCCGTTGAACGAGCACTTCACCAGCAATGACTCGGCGACCTTCCTGGCCGCCCGGGAGGCATCCGCATCGCTCGCCGCCCCCGTCACCCGGACGTGGGCCACCTTCGACGCCCCTTCGGCATCGGCGGCCATCTGGCCCGCCAGGTCGACACAGACCTCTGTCACGACGGCAGCAAGGGCGCCAGGATCGGCCGGGCCTGCCTGTCCGGAAGCCATCAGGACCACGGTGTCGTTGGTCGACGTGCATCCGTCGACGGACATGGCGTTGAACGAGCCACCCACGGCCAGCGCCAGCAGCTCGGCCAACGGACCCGGCCCGACCGCGGCGTCGGTCGTGAGGAAGGCCAGCATCGTGGCCATGTTCGGGGCCAACATGCCCGCCCCCTTCGCCATGCCGGCCACCGCGAACCCCGGACCGGCGACGAGCGCCTCCTTCCGGCCGCCGTCGGTCGTGAGGATCCCGGTGGCAGCAGCGGTGGCATGCTCCACTCCGGCTCCACGGCCGGCGACCAGCTTCGGGATCCCGCCCACGATCACGTCCATCGGAAGGGGGTAGCCGATCAGGCCGGTCGAACAGACGAGCACCTCCTCGGGTCGGCATCCGATGCCCTCGGCGCTCAGCGCACACATCGCCTCGGCATCGCGACGTCCCTGCTCTCCCGTGGCGGCATTGGCATTTCCGCTGCTCACGACCACGGCAACCTGCCGGCCACCCGTGGCCGCCAGGTGCCGTCTCGACACGGTGACGGGAGGGGCCGCCGCCAGGTTGGTGGTGAACACGGCGGCGGTCGGCACGGCCACCCCCGTGGCCGAGGCCAGGATGGCCAGGTCGAGCGCTCCCGATGCCTTGATCCCCGAGGCGATGCCGTTGGCCACGAACCCCTCGGGCGTCGTGATGGTCATGGGTACACCCCTGTCGTCGGTAGCCCTGCCTGCTCAGGCAGGCCGAGGACCAGGTTCGCACACTGGATCGCCTGGCCCGCCGCACCCTTGCCCAGGTTGTCGAGCGCGGCGATCGCCACCAGCCATCCGGTGCGGGGATCCACCCTGGCCGTCACGTGGGCACAATTCGACCCGGCCGTGTCCTTCGTGGCCGGCGGGTCGTCGCGCACCACGACGAAAGGCTCCTGGTGGTAGGCGGCGCGAAGGATCGCCAGTGCCGCGCCCGAGTCGAGCCTGGCTTCCGGTACCGGTCGGGCGTAACAGGTGGCGAGGATGCCGCGGCTCATCGGGGCCAGATGGGGGGTGAAGAGAACGGGCAGGCCCAGGCTCTGCTCCATCTCGGGGGTGTGGCGGTGGTCGAGCAAGCCGTAGGCGACCATCGAGCCGTCCACCGCACCGAAGTGGAGATTCGACTTCGGGGCGCGTCCTGCACCCGACACCCCGCTGGCGGCGTCGACAATCACGCTCGAGTCATCGAGCACGCCCGCCCGGACGAAGGGCGCCAGGGCGAGCACGGCCGCCGTCGGATAGCAGCCGGGAGCGGCGACGAGCCGCGCCCCCGGGAGCGGACCGCGGTCCAGCTCGGGCAGGCCGTAGACGAACCGCTCCAGGTAGTGCGGCGAGCGATGGGCCTCGCCGTACCAGACCGGGTACAGGGACGGGTCTCGCAGCCGGAAGTCGGCAGCCAGGTCGATCACGGCGCCCACCGACCCGTCGAGCTCGGGAACCAGGTCCTGGGACGCTCCGTGCGGGAGCGCCAGGAACACGAGGTCGAGACCGTCGAACACGCCGGCCCCAGTGGGGGCCATGACCAGGTCCGGGTAAGCGCCAGCCAGCGCGGGGGTCACCGTCGCCACCGGTCCTCCCGCCGCGCTCCCCGCCGTGACCACGGCCACGTCGAGATCGGGGTGGGAGGCGCACAGGCGGAGCAGCTCGCCCCCGGCGTAGCCCGACGCCCCGGCGACGCCGACCCTCACGCCGTCACCACTTCACGCGATGTCCGATCACACGTGACGGTCCGTGACGGTCCTCGTCGGTCCTCGTCGGCGGCGAACACCCGGGAGAGTATGCACGACTCAGTATCTTTATGCAAATCGGATGCAGCGTGCCGCCGCTCCTGAGGAACCACCAGCCACGCGGCTGGCGGTCGGTGCCTGCCCGATGCCCGAGATGTCGTCGGGCGCAGGCGGACGACATCTGCACACGTTGCCTACCTGGTACCGGCCTTTCCGTGGGATGCCGGGGTGGCAGCGGATGCCGAAGAGGTGGGCTCACCGGCACCGGCCGTCGAGGCCGCGCCCACGGTAGCGGCATTGTCGTGGGATGCCGGGGTGGCAGCGGATGCCGACCGGGTGGGCTCACCGGCACCGGCCGTCGAGGCCGCGCCGGCGGTAGCGGCATTGTCGTGGGATGCCGGGGTGGCAGCGGATGCCGAGGAGAGACCCTGCTGGCCGTGGACGGTGACCGGAGAGGTGCCCGTGCCGGATGGCGAGCGCCGGACACGGTCGCCGGTGACCGGGCTGCCGGCGGCAACCGCTCGCCCGGTGCCGCTTTGGGAAGAAGCAGTGGGCGGCACCGAAGCTGCTCCGTGCGTCGATGCCGCCAGTATGTCGAACGGAGCCGGTGCCACCGACGCGGGGACGACGACCGCCCCGAGCGACAGGGCAGCAGCACTCGTCAGGGCGCTCAACGACACCGTTGGCCCGGCGGCGACCGCGCCGAGCTGTGCGAACGCACGGGGGATGACGGTGATGAACGGCAGCTCGGCCAGCCAGGCCGCAATACCGAGCGTCCAATGCAGGCGGCCGAGTGACACGTTGAGAAGCGCCCGCACGACGGTGGGATCGAACTGCGTGCCGCTGTGGCGGGTGAGCTCGCGGCGCGCATCGGCCGCCTTCATGGGCCGCTTGTAGGAGCGCACAGCCGTCATGACCTCGAACGAGTCCGCCACGGAGACGATCCGTGCCGCCATGGCGATCTGGTCACCG
Organism: Acidimicrobiaceae bacterium; assembly: GCA_027365145.1. Lineage (GTDB taxonomy): Bacteria > Actinomycetota > Acidimicrobiia > Acidimicrobiales > RAAP-2 > JAKADK01. Next base: position 6,528 of record DAHXOA010000055.1, read on the forward strand.
GACAGTCCCTGGGGATAGCCCGAACCGTCGAAGTTCTCGTGGTGACAGCGGACCGCCTCCACCCCACTGCCGAGGAACGGGCGCAACGGCTCGACCAGAACGCCACCATCACCGGGGTGCCGCCTCAGCGTCTCCCACTCCCTGGCGGTCGGAGCCCCCGGCTTGTTCAGAATCTCGGCCGGCACGAAGATCTTGCCGACGTCGTGGAGAAAGGCCCCCCACCGCACGGCATGCATCTCGGCAGCCGGGATCCTGAGCTCGGCCGCGATCAGGTCGGCGATGGCCCGGGTGCGTTCCGAGTGGCCTCGGGCCCGCCGGTCATGGGTATTGAGGGCGGTCGCCAGGGTGAGGACCTTATCGGTCAGCTCGCACAGTCCACTTTCTTCGTGGGCGGTGCGCGCCCATGCCTGGAGCTTCCGGACGCTAAAGCTTCGCAGGGCGACGGAGAACCGTGAGGGCGCCTGGTCCGGGAACAAGAGACTGAGCTTCAACAGCATGGCGAGGGGCAGGAACCGCCTGGCCAGGCGCTCGATGCCTACAAAGGCGCACAACGAAGCCGCGCCGGCGAGCACGAGCCGCAGGAGCATGGAGCCAAGCCCGGGCCCGCCGATGGACAGCCCGACCATCACGCCGACGATGCCGGAGACGACGAGCGGCACGGCGACGATCGCGGTGCGAAGCAGTACGGAGGCGACCACGTGGCGACGCCAGTAACCCTCCGACCCCGTCCCTCGAGTCGAGCCCTCTGTGGCCATCACGCCCCTGTCCGTCTGCATCGCCGTTCGTCTGCGGACGGCGCACGATCGACCTACCTTTACCGCCTTAAGTATTCACTCCACTACCCTCCGGGGTCAAGAGTGACCGTTCAGTCATCTCCGTCCTCCCGACCCGTCGAGCGCCGCGCCTTCTCCGTGAGCCGACGAACCCACGAGACAGGCTGTTCCGACTGCAGAACGGCCACGCGGCCACGCTCGCGACGAGGCCTTGCCTCCGGACCCGGCACTCGCTACGGTGCTGCGTGCACCACCGGGTGGCTTCCACCCTCTCGTCGGCACGGCTCTCCGCCATGGTCCGTCACCACGGCACGGAACCGATCCGACCGGACGCACGTCTCCCCAGGAGCCCCCATGCCCACTCACGATCCCGCCGGCCGTTTCGACCGGCCGTCCGCCCTGCAGTCCGCCCGGTCCAGTCCCCCCCTCCGCTACGACCCGACCGGGCGACCGGGTCCCATCCAGCCGCCCGGGGAGATCGAGGGACCCGGCGACGCCACCGCGACGCTGCTCTCCCTCGTGCCCGAGCTCCACGCCGCCTACCTGGAGCTCGTGGCATTGGCCGACGACGACCCCGGCCCGGCGGCCGTCTTCGCCGAGCTGGCCGCCCTGGTCGCCGGATGGCTCGCCACCGTCGGCGAAGCCCAGCCCGCCCTCGATCGGGCCTTCAGGGCGCTGGAGGCCGTCGCCGAAGACGCCAGCGAGGAGGCCCTCGAGCTCGTCGGCTACGCGTTCTTCGACAACCTCTCACCCGACCATCAACGTGCGGCCCAACGGTGGATCGGACCGTCCACCCGGTCGGTAATGGAAGTGCTCGACGGATAGCGTGGAGCCCGTGGCCCCGGAAACCCGCATCGTCGACCTCCGCCAGCCGGTGCCCAGAGCCGAGGCGGCCGCCGCCGCCCGAGCGCTCCACGACGACCCGTTCTTCGCCTACCTGGCGCCGAACGCCCGGCTCCTCTCGCGTGGTCTCACCATCTATCGGGACACCTCCCTGGCCGCGTTCGGGGCCAGCGCCCACTGTTAGGTCACCTGCGGCGTTAGGTCACCTCGACGGCGATCGCATCGAGGCGGTAGCCGCCCGGTTGCGCCCGGGGCCTATCCGCTTCCGGCTCGGGCACAGACCCGTCAGATGGTCGGTGCGCTGCGCGCCCTGTACCGGCGACCCCTCGAGCTCCCCGACGGCCTGCGCTCGCAGCTCGCCATCGAGCGGGCTGAGTCGGGCGACGAACGCCGATCAGCCGGGCGATCGGGCAGCGAGCGCCTCGGCCATCCGGTCCAGGATCCCGGCCAGCACCTCGGGCGTGGTGGCGAAGTTCAACCGGGCGAACCCGCGCCCCGGGACGCCGAAGCTGGGCCCCGGCGAAAGGGCCACCCCGGCCCGTTCCAGGAAGAACGCCGCCGGGTCGTCACCGAGCCCGGCCGCCCGGCAGTCGAGCCACGCCAGATAGGTGGCCTGTTGCACGGTGTCCACGACACCCGGCATCCGGTCGGCAACCGCAGAGGCGACCACGTCCCGGTTCGCTCGGAGTCGCTCCAGGGTGGCAGTCAGCCACGGATCGCCGTCCCTCCACGCCGCCAACGTGGCCAACAACCCCAGGCCGGAGACGGCGCCCCGGGCGTGGTCGGGCACCGAGGCGAACCGATCGGCCAGCCGCGCCGAACCGAAGGCAGCCACGGCGCAGCCGACTCCGGCGATGCTGAACGCCTTGCTGGTGGAGTTGAGCGTGACCGTACGCCCCCCCACCTCGGGGTCGAGACCGCCGATGGAGCGGTGGCCCGAACCCTCGAGCACCAAGTCGGCGTGGATCTCGTCGGCCACCACCACGAGGTCGTGCCGACACGCCAGTTCCGCCAGGGCGACGAGCTCCGGCTCGGTGAACGACCGGCCGGTCGGGTTGTGCGGGTTGCACAGGAGTAGCGCCCTCGGGTGGTCCGTCCGGCAGACCGCTTCGAGGCCTTCCATGTCGACCCCGTAGCCACCGCCCGGCCCGGTGCCCGGAACGAGCGGGTGCTCCACCAGCCGGCGGCCCGTCTCGGCCACAGCAGCCAGGAACGGCGGGTAGATCGGCGTCTGGACGAGGATCCCGTCCCCCGGCGCCGTCAGGGTGAGCACGCTCTGGTAGAGGCCTTGGAGCACGTCGGTCGTGAGGACGACCCGGTCGGGTGGGACGTCGAGGCCGTAGCGCTGGCGGGCCCGGTTGGAGAACGCCTCGCGCACGGCAGCGTGATCATGCCCCGGCGGGTACCCGAGGTCGCTCCGCTCGACGGCGACGGCGAGGGCCTCCCGGATGGGCCGGGCCACCGGGAAGTCCATGTCGGCGATCCACGCCGGGAGCACGCCGGGCCCGTGCTCCGACCACTTCACCCCGTGGCGAGCGACCAGCTCGCCGATCCCCGGGAGCCCACCCGCTCCCTGCTCTGTCCCGTCCATGGCTCTCCTCGCTCGGTGCCTGCTCGCGTGTCGCTCGGTGCCTGCTCGCGTGTCGCGTCACCCTACGGGCTCCCGCCGGATGGCGACCACCGCCGGATGGCGACCACCGCCGGTGGCACCAGAGAGGAGTCTCTCGGACCGAGGACGATAGGATGCCCGCGGCCGCATCGACAGGTCCGGGGGGAGAACCCGGCCTGCGCCCAGAGCGGGCGCGAGCGGGGACAGGGGGTCGCCATGGCATGGGAGTTCTCGACCGAGCCGGAGTTCCAGGAACAGCTCGACTGGGTGGAGGAGTTCTGCCGCACCGAGATCGAACCGCTCGACCTGGTCTTTCCCGGCGCTGCCCGGTCCCATGACCCCAAGCTGAAGGCCATCGTCGACCCACTCAAGCAACAAGTCCGCGACCGCGGGATGTGGGCCCTCTTCCTCGACAAGGAGCTGGGGGGTCCCGGCTACGGTCAGCTGAAGCTGGCGCTCTTGAACGAGATCCTCGGCAAGTACGGCTCGGCTCCGATCATCTTTGGCACCGCCGCCCCAGACACCGGGAACATGGAGCTGCTGGCGGCATACGGGACCGAAGAGCAAAAGGAGCGCTGGCTGAAGCCGCTCATGAACCAGGAGATCTGGTCGGCCTACTCCATGACCGAACCGCAGGGCGGCTCGGACCCCAACCTGTTCGTGACCCACGCCGAACGCGACGGTGAGGAGTGGGTGATCAACGGGGAGAAGTGGTTCACGAGCGCCGGGTCGGTCGCCGACATCCTCTTCGTCATGTGCACGAACGGCATGTTCGTCGTACCACGTGAGACCCCCGGGGTGGAGATCATGCCCTATCCCCGCCGCCACAACCACATCCGCTACACCGACGTCCGCGTCCCGCTCGACCACCTGCTCGGACCCGAGGATGGGGCGAAGGTGCTGGCCCAGCGCCGGCTTGGTGGCGGGCGGATCCACCACGCCATGCGCACCGTCGCCCAGTGCCGCCGGGCGTTCGACATGATGTGCGAGCGGGCGCTCAGCCGTCAATCACACGGGAAGGTGATCGCCGAGCACCAGATGGTCCAGGAGATGATCGCCGACTCCTACTCCGAGATCACGATGCTCCGGCTCCTCGTCCTCTGGACGGCGTGGACCATCGACAACTCCAGCACCCAGGCGAGCCGGACCCAGATCGCCGCGTGCAAGTACACCTGCGCCAAGGTCCTCCGTGACGTCTCCTACCGGGCGCTGCACATCATGGGATCGCTCGGCACCACCAACCTGACCCCTCTCCAGGCCATGTTCGCCGGCTCGCCGTCGATGGGAATCGCCGACGGCGTGGACGAGGTGCACAAGTCGACGGTGGCGCGCAACGTCTTGAAGGACTACCGCCCCCACGAAGGGCTCTGGCCCACGGAGTACCTCCCGGCGAAACGGGAGGAGGCCCGTCGAAAGTACGCCGACCTCCTCCGCGAGGACGCCGAGCTGGCGGCCTACGCTGAGCGAGCCGAGCGGTACGCGAACAGCCGGTCCTGAGCGGTGCACGTCGCCAGCCGGGTTGCCGCGACGGTCGCGGCGGCCGCCGCCGCACGTCCCCGATGACCGAGCGCCGCGTCCCGGAGGGGATCGACGCCGAACGGGTGGCCCGATGGTTGGTCGCCAACGTCGGCGGCATGGAGGCGCCGTTCGACTTCCGGCTCGTCCAGGGTGGCCGCTCCAACATGACCTTCGTCGTGACCGACGCCGGAGGACGCCAGGTGGTCCTCCGGCGTCCGCCCATGAGCCATGTCCTGGCCACCGCCCACGACATGGGGCGAGAGCACCGGATCATCTCGGCGCTCCAGGGCTCGTCGGTGCCGGTCCCCTCGGCCCTCGGCTTCTGCGCCGACGAGTCGGTCAACGGGGCGCCGTTCTACGTCATGGGCTTCGTCGAGGGCCACGTGCTCCGGACCGCCGCCGAGGCGGAGGGGGTGCTCACCCCAGTGGCGCTCGGAGCCGCCGGTAACGCCCTCGTCGACGTGCTCGTCGCGCTCCACCGTGTCGACGTCGACCGTGTCGGCCTCGGGGATCTCGGTCGGCGTGAGGGGTACATCGAACGCCAGCTCCGGCGCTGGTACGGCCAGTTCCTCCAGTCCCAGGAACAAGCGCGGGAGGCAGGCGTGTTCCGCCCCTCCCCGCTCGTCGGCGAGGCCCACCGGCTGCTCAGCGAGCGCGTACCCGCCCAGCAGTCGGCCACCACCGTCCACGGCGACTACCGGCTCGACAACACGATCGTGGGTCCCGACGGGCAGGTTCGAGCCGTGCTCGACTGGGAGCTCTGCACGCTCGGCGACCCGCTGGCCGACATCGGGACCATGCTCATGTACTCCTCGGGCCGCAACGCCACTGGCGCTTCCCGACCGGCCACCACCCTTCCCGGGTTCCCCGCCCTGACCGCGCTGGCCGATCGCTACGCCGCCCGGTCCGGTCGGGACCTCACCCATCTGGCGTACTACGCCGCCTTCGCCAACTGGCGGCTGTCGTGCATCAGCGAGGGTGTCTTCACCCGCTACGCCACCGGCGCCATGGGCTCCGACCGTTCGGAGGCCACGGTCATGGCCGAGAGCGCCGAGCGCCGTGCCCACCTGGCCATGGAGCTGCTCGAGGGGAACGATCTCGGGGCGGCGATCGGCTGACCAGCCCCGGTAGGCTGCCCCCCGTGCCCAGCGCCCTTTCCCGACCCGACCCGACCGGCCACGACGACGCCGCCCGCTGGGAGGCGGCGGCTCCGCAGGACGGCACGCCCTTGCCGAGCCTCCTCACCCTCCTCACCCTCGAGGACGACGGCGAGGACCACTTCCTCGCCCCGTGCCCGGTGCAGGGGCCACCGCGGCTCTTCGGGGGGCTGGTCGCCGCGCAGACATTGCGCGCCGCGTGCGCCACCGTCCCGGCCGAGCGCCAGCCCCACTCCCTCCACGCCTACTTCATCCGCCCGGGCCGCCCGGGGATCCCGCTCCAGATCGCCGTCGAGCGGAGCCGGGACGGACGGTCGTTCACCACCAGGCGGGCCGCCGCCGTCCAGGACGGGAAGGAGATCTTCGCCCTCATGGCCTCCTTCCAGGTCCACGAGCCCGGGGAGACGTGGCAGCCCGACGAGCACCTGGACGTCCCCGGACCCGACGAGCTCGGACCGGTGGCGTCGCTCCTCGGTCGGTTCCCCGGCACCGCCTCCTTCGACATCCGCCCCATCCGGCGAGAAGGCGGCATGGCAACCCTCCACCCGTGCTGGGTCCGGCTGCGCACACCCCTGCCCGACGACCCCCATCTGCACTCCTGCGCCATCGCCTGCGTCTCCGACATGGGCGTGGTGGGCAGCGCCCTGCCCCCCGGGTCGAGCTACCAGCCGTTCGGCGGCGCCAGCCTCGACCACGGTCTGTGGTTCCATCGTCAGGTGCGCGCCGACGAGTGGCTCCTCTTCTCGGTCCACCCCGCCGCCGCCGCCGGCGGGCGCGGGCTCGCCCAGGGCACCATGCACACCCAAACCGGGGAGCTGGTGGCGACGATCACACAGGAAGCCTTGCTCCGAGGGTCCCGTCTTCCACCGGAAGGCCGGTAGGCCG
>DAHXOA010000082.1 GCA_027365145.1 Acidimicrobiaceae bacterium
CAGGGTCTCGCTCTCCCGCTCGCCATCCACCTCGGGACCACCGTGGAGTTCACCCCGACCTCGTCGCGCCAGTTCCTGATCTTTTCGACGCTCTATCCCCAGGGGGTGGCCCTGCGCCGCGACGTCCCCCCCGATCCCGCCGTGCTGTCGTCGATCAACCCCCCCTGGGCACGGGTCGTGGCCGCGCTGATCGCCCTGGTCCGTCCCGAGCGGGGCGGCATCGCCCGCGTCGGAACCACCCTGCCGGTCGGAGCCGGTCTGTCCTCCAGCGCATCGCTGATGGTCGCCCTGGCCGACCTGCTGGGAGTCGGAGGCTCTGCCCTCACCGTTGCCCAACTCTGCCGCCAGGCCGAATCGTTCGCCGGGGTACCGGTCGGGCTCATGGATCCGCTGGTGTGTGCCGGGGGCCTGGCCGGCCACGCCATGCTGATCGACTTCGCCCGGTCGAGCTACGACCAGATTCCCATCCCCTCGGATGCCGAGATCGTGGTCGTCGACTCCGGTACCCGACGAGATCTCCGGGACGGGCGCTACGCAGCCCGGGTGGCCGAGTGCGACGCCGCCGCCGCCGCCATCGGCCCCCTCGGACGCGCCGAGGAGGCGGACCTCCCCGGGCTCCGGGATCGACTGCTCGAACGACGGGCGCGCCACGTGATCAGCGAATGCGCCCGGGTGCGCCAGGTGGCCGCGTCCCTCGCCGCCGGTGACTTGGGCGAATGCGGCCGGATGATGGTCGAGAGCCATCAGAGTCTGGCGCACGACTTCGAGGTGTCGACGCCGGTGCTCGACGAGCTGGTCGAGCACCTGACCGGCGGAGACGGCGTCTACGGGGCTCGGCTGACCGGCGCCGGATTCGGAGGATGCGTCGTCGCCCTGTGCCGGCCGGGAGCGATCGACCCGGCCACGCTGTCCGTCCCGGCATGGGTGGTGCGAGCGGCGGACGGTACCACCAATCGCTCCCGTCGCAACGCCAACACCGCGCCGTCGACGCCGCCTCCGCCCGCCGTCACCGCTCGGTCGTCGGCCGGTCCGGCGGCGGGATCCGTCGACTGATCACGCGTTGCAACACGGCCGGCTTGCGCACGTCGGTGATCACGGTGACCTCCCGATCGCCCGCCCGGGTGATCTCGAGCCAACCGGTCCCGAGCAGGCGCCGCACCACCGGCTGCACGGCGTCGACCCGCTCCACGTCCGCCAACAGCATCTCCCATGTGCGGCGCGCCACGATGCCCTCGTACCCGACGATCCGGGCTGACGTCACCACGAACCGGGTACGGCGCCACCTGACCGTCCGGACCAGCAGCCAAGCGGCCGGCACTGCGGCGACCGCACCTTCCAGCCAGTGGCCACCGACCGAGGTGTGGGGAAACCCGACATCGAGACCGACCACCACACCGATGATGGCCAACGCGGCCACCAGCGGTCCGGAGAGGAAGAGCCAGTGTGGAGTGACCTCCACCACCACGACCTCGCCGGCGTAGATCGGGCGCACCGGAGGCGCCAAGGGCTCAGCCCAGCTTTCCGGCGATCGACCCGGCGGACCGCAAGACCGAGGCGTCGGCACCCGCCGCCGAATATGCATGCGTCGGTCGACCGATGGCCTCGCTCCCCAGATCGGCAAGGAGGGTGGCGAAGGGGACGATCGGATCCACCCAGAGGTAGCGAGCAAGCGACCCCGGGATGGTGTTGATCTCGTTGACGTAGAACGTGTCGCTGTCCGCCAAAAAGTCGATCCGGGCCACACCCCGCACATCCGCGATCCCCGCCACCGCGCCCGCCGCGGCCCGAAGCGCCTGTTCGAGTCGGGCGGTGATACGGGCCGGGAGCTCCCTCGGCGCACCGGCCATCCCCTCGCCGGCCACGTACTTGTCGCGATAGTCGAGGATGTCGCCGGATCCCGACCCACGCAACGGTCGCTCAATCGCCGAGAGCTGCAGCGACGGCCACGTCCGCACGGCCACCTGCAGGTCGCCGAGGTCAGGGCGGTAGGGCTCAAGGACCGCCCCGGACCGCAGGTGTGCGTTGGCGCTCAGCCGGGCACGGGCTGTCGCCAGGTCGGAGACCACATCGATACCGATCGAGGAACCGCCGTAGCGCGGCTTGACGATGTAGGGACCTGCGAAGTCGGGGGCAGGACCGTCCGCAGTGAGGAGGATCCTCGGCAGGGTCGGCAGGCCGGCCGCCGAGGCGAGCGCTCCGAACGCCAGCTTGTCCATACCGAGAGCCGCCCCGGCCGCATGGGGTCCGCTGTAGGGAACCCCAGCCAGGTCGAGCGCCGCCTGGAGAGTCCCGTTCTCCCCCGGGCCGCCGTGACAGCAGACGATCGCCGAGGAGATCTCCATGGCGCGGGACCGACCCATGCGGCCTCCGGCGGTGCGGAACCCACCGTCGGGCCCGACTTCCAACTGCACTGGCGTCGACCCCCGGGGCACCCCTTCGAGAAACGCCTCCGCCTCCAGGGAGGCATCCACCTCGAACCAGGCTCCGGTCTTCGACCAGTAGAGACAACGGACGGACGTCGTCCCGGAGAGCCCGCGGGCCGCCTGCAGCCCGGTGAGCACGCTCACGTCGTGCTCGGGGGACGGTCCTCCCATGATGACGGCAGTACTTGACACGGTGGTTCGGCTCCTCCGATCGTGCGGGATGCGGGCGGAACGAGGCTCCCGTACGGTTCCGCCCGGTCGGTCAAGGGTAGTGGTCCGGCAGGTCGTTCTCGTACAGGACCGCATCGTCCGGCCCGAGCTGCTCTCGGACCCACTCGACCGCTTGGCTCCGGTGTGCCAGCTCCACGATGGAGATCGTCGCACCGCTCCGTCCCGGGGCACCAGTGGCTCCCGCCACCAAGGCACGGCGGTTGGTGCGGCCCACCACCACCAGATCGGTGGCCACCGCCGCGATCTCCACCCCCAAGAGACGGTTCTCCTCGAACTGGCGCTTGCC
>DAHXOA010000122.1 GCA_027365145.1 Acidimicrobiaceae bacterium
TCGCGGCACCCGCAACTGTGGCTCCAGCACCGACGGGGCGGCCTCAAGGTCGGCCGAACCTGAACATGATGGTGCCAGCGCGTTACCGTTGCGAGACGATGAGCAGCGAGCAGATGCCATGAGCCCACGTGCTCCACGCCCCGGACCTGAAGTGCTCGACGCGTCGATCGCGTCCCTCGACCCCGAGGATCTTCGGATGATCGTCGGCCAGGCCGCCGAGCGCCACGAGGACGTGGCTCGGGCGGTCCGCCTGGCGGCGACCCGTGGTTCTGGCGATCTCTCCCAGCTGAAAGCGGAGATCGATCGCGGACTGCGGACGAGCCGGTACCTCGGCTACCGGGAGAGTGGCGGCTGGGCGATGCAGGCGATGCCCGTCGTCGGGGCGATCAGCGAGGCGGTCGGCTCGTCGCCCACGGCCGAGCTGGTCGTGCTCATCGAGCGGGCGATCGGGCACGTCGTGAAGGTGATCTTCAAGGCGGACGACTCCGACGGGATGATCGGCGACCTGGCTCGCGAACTGCTCGACCTGCATGCCCGGGCGTGCGACGCCGGGAATGCGGACCCGATCAAGCTGGCTCGCTGGATGGTGCGGTTCGGCTTCGACGACCAGGATTTCTTCGAGGTGGACCCGGTGCGCTATGCCGATGCCTTGGGCGAGCCCGGGCTGATGGCCTACCGCCGGGAGGTGGACCAGCGGGTCGAAGCGGGCAGTGGTGATTCGTTCGCCGCCGCCTACGCCCAGGAGCGCCTGGCCATCCTCGACGTCGACACGGAGGCCCTTGTGGACCTGCTGGGCGGGGATCTGAGCCGGCCGTACCAGTTCATCCAGGTTGCCGAGGCCATGGAGGAGCTGGGCCGCGACGACGACGTGTTGTCCTGGGCCACTCGCGGGATCGCCGAGTCCAGCGGCTGGCAGGTCGGCCAGCTCTACGACCTTGCCGCTGGGGTTCATGTACGCCGGGGAGAGGACCAGGAGGTGCTCCGGCTCCGCCGGCAGCAGCACCAGCGGATGCCCTCGTCGTCGACGTACCGCCTCCTCCGCACCGCGGCTGAGGCTGGCGGGGCGTGGCCCACAGAGCGCCCATCGGCCCGATCGGTGCTGGCGGAGCACGACCTCGGCGGCCTGGTCGACGTGCTGCTCTCCGACGGTGAGCCCGAGGCTGCCTGGCAGGTGCCCGGAACCCATCCGGACTGGGACCCGGGGCCGCAGTGGTGGATGCGCCTGGCCGAGGCGCGGGAGGCGTCTTCGCCGGGCGACGCGTTCGATGTCTACCTGCGCCTGGCCGACCTGCAGCTCGAGACGACCGGAAAAGCGGCGTACGCGCGGGCGGTGGCGATCCTGAAGAGGGCGGCCCAGGCAGCACGAGCGGCGGATCTCCAGGGTGCGTTCGCCGCGCACCTCGAAGCGTTGCGGGAGACGCACCGGCGGCGGCCCACCTTCATCGCCGCCCTCGACAAGGCCCGACTGGGGTGAGGCACGGCCGACGCCGACCCAGTCACCGCCTACAACTCCGGCAATATCCCTGCGCCGCCTGTCGCGCACGCTCATGTCCAGGACCGGTACGTGCCCCCGGCAGGAATTGAACCTGCGCACATGGCTTCGGAGGCCAATGCTCTATCCGCTGAGCTACGAGGGCGTTGCTCCGTCCCGGGGTGGGTCGACCCGACCGTCCCCCGTGGTTCCGGACCGCCCAGTGTAGTGCCACGTCCTGCAGCCGGCTCCACGGTGGGCCCGGTCCGCCACTCCGGGCGGCTCCACGGTGGGCCGGGTCCGCCACTCCGGGCCCCAGCGCCGGACGGCGTATCCTCACTCCAGCATGCCGATCCGCCAACAGCTCGCTTCCGCCGTCAGCAACGCCCTTGCCACCGTCTCGGCGCCGGGACCGCTCGACCCCGCCACCGGCCCCGCCACCGGCCCGGCTCTCTCCGTCGACCCCCAGGACGTGCAGTTGGAGCGCCCGGCCCGCCGCGAGCACGGCGACTGGTCGACCAACGTGGCTCTGGTGACCGCCAAGCGTGCCGGCACCACGCCCCGCAAGCTGGCCGAGTCCCTGGTGGCCGTCCTCGCCGCCGATCCACCCCCGCACACCCGATCGGTGGAGATCGCCGGGCCCGGGTTCGTCAACTTCCATCTCGACGACGGTTGGCTCCATGACGCGTTGGCCGAACTGCTGGCCGCTGGGCAGGACGGGTACGCCCGGCCCGACGTCGGTCACGGCGAGCGGGTGCAGATCGAGTTCATCTCCGCCAACCCGACCGGTCCGATCCACGTCGGCAACGGTTGGTGGGGCAGCTACGGCGACGCCCTGGCCCGGGTGCTCCAGCGGGCCGGGTACGTGGTCAGCCGCGAGTACTACGTCAACGACACCGGCGGCCAGATCCGCAGGCTCGGCGAGAGCCTGCTGGCCCGCCACCGGGGTGACGAGGTCCCCGAGGGCGGCTACCAGGGGGAGTACGTGGCCCAGCTGGCCGCGGCCTACGACGGTCCCGACGACGACGTCACCACCGCCGGACGGTGGGCGGCCGGGCACATCCTCGACATGATCAAGGCGACGCTGGCCTCGGTCGGGATCGTCTTCGACGAGTGGTACAGCCAGGCGTCCATCGAGGAGAGCGGTGCGGTGGACGAGACCATCGCCCTGCTGGCCGAGCGGGGCCTGGTGTTCGAGGAGGACGGCGCCACTTGGTTCCGGGCGACCGAGCTGGGCGACAGCCGCGACCGGGTGCTCCGCAAGTCCAACGGGGACGCCACCTACCTGGCCGGTGACCTCGCCTACCACCGTGACAAGTTCCTCGTGCGCGGGTTCGACCGGGTGATCGACGTGTTCGGCGCCGACCACCACGGTCAGGTGGCCAGCCTGCGGGCCGGGGTCGAGGCGCTCGGCGTCGAGGCCGACCGGCTCGAGATCAAGCTGGGTCAGATGGTCTCACTGGTGGACGGCGACGAGGCGGTCAAGATGGGCAAACGGGCCGGCAACGCGGTACCGCTCGACTCGCTGGTGTCGGACATCGGGCCGGACGCCACCCGCATCCTGAGCCTGATGACCTCCCTCGACCAGGCGACGACGTTCGACCTGGCGTCGGCGCGCGAGCAGTCGGTGGAGAACCCGGTCTTCTACGTGCAGATGGCCAGCGCCCGCATCGGCGGGGTCGCCCGCAAGGCGGTCGAGCGAGGTGTCCGGCGTGCCCCGGTCGAAGCCGTCGACCTCACCCTGCTGGTCCACGAGCGCGAGCTCGACCTCATCCGGTGCCTCGAGGAACTGCCGGAGGTGGTCGCTACCGCCGCGATCGACCGGGCGCCGACCAAGGTGACCACCTGGGTACGCCGTCTCGCCGGCTGCTTCCACGGCTTCTACCACGACTGCCCGATCCTGGCCGACGACGTCGACCCCCAACGGGCCCAGGCCCGACTCTGGCTGGTCGAGGGCGCCCGGATCGGGCTCACCATCGGGCTCGACCTCCTTGGGGTGTCGGCACCGGAATCGATGTAGCGGTGGACCCCACCGATCCGATCGATCTGGCCCTTCTGCCCCGTTCCGCCTCGGTCGACGGCGACGGCCGCCTCAGCGTGGGTGGTGTCGACCTGGTCGACCTGGCCGACGAGCTTGGCACCCCGCTCTACGTGTACGACGAGGACGAGCTGCGCGCCCGCTGCCGCCAGGCGGTCGAGGCCTGGGGTGACGGCGTCTCCTACGCCACCAAGGCCTTCCTCTGCCTGGCCATGGCCCGCCTGGCCGTCGAGGAGGGGATGTGCCTCGACGTCTCCACCGGCGGGGAGCTGCACGTGGCCCTGGCCGCCGGCGTCGCCCCGGACCGGCTGGTGCTCCACGGCAACAACAAGTCGGAGGACGAGCTGGTCGCGGCCCTCGGTGCCGGGGTGGGCCGGATCGTCGTCGACTCGTTCGACGAGATCGACCGGATCGAGCGCCTGGTGCGGGCGACGCCGTCATGGTGCCCGAAGGTGCTGGCCCGCATCACCCCCGGCGTCGAGGTCCACACCCACGAGTTCGTGCGCACCGGCCAGGACGACTCCAAGTTCGGGTTCGGGCTGGCGTCGGGCGCCGCGGACCAAGCGGTCGGGCGCCTGCGCGCCCTGCAGGCCGAGGGAGTGGTGGAACTGGTCGGGCTCCACGCCCACCTGGGGAGCCAGGTGTTCTCGCTCGACCCGTTCGTGCGGGCCATCGGGATCCTGGCCGAGTTCTTCGCCCCGCTCGGCCTCGCCGAGCTGGTGGTCGGGGGCGGCCTCGGCGTTCCCTACGTCAACGGGGAGGAGGCACCGACCATGGCACAGTGGGCGACCGCGGTCCGCGCCGCCTGCACCCGCGCCGGCATCCCCAGCTCGATCCGGGTGACGGCCGAGCCGGGCCGGTCGATCGTGGCCACCGCCGGGATCACCCTCTACCGGGTGGGCACGGTCAAGTCGGTGCCCGGCTACCGCACCTACGTCTCGGTCGACGGGGGGATGAGCGACAACCCCCGCCCGGTGCTGTACGACAGCGGTTACGAGGTCTTCGTCCCCCGGGCCACCCGAGCGGACCGCCCGATGCCCATCCGGCTGGTGGGCAAGCACTGCGAATCGGGTGACGTGGTGGTGTCGGAGGGGTTCGTGCCGGGCGACCTGGCCGTCGGCGACGTCGTGGCGACGCCGGTGACCGGCGCCTACGGCCACTCCATGGCGTCCAACTACAACAAGGTGGCCAGGCCCGCGGTGGTATTCGTCGGCGGTGGGGGGACCTCGCGGGTGGTGGTACGGCGCGAGACCGACGACGACCTGACCCGGCTCGACGTGGTCCCTGACGAGACCCGGTCACCTTCCCCGGGTACCCGCCGGCCAGGCGATAGCGTGCACGGGTGACCGCAGCCGCTTCGAACGCACCGGTGGTGCGCGTCGCTCTGCTCGGAGCCGGCACGGTCGGCTCGGCGTTGATCGACCTGCTCCGGTCCCGCGCCGCCCAGCTCGAGGTGCAGAGCGGGGCGCGGATCGAGCTGGGTGGCATCGCCGTGGCGGACCTGTCCCGGGCACGGGCCGCCCACGTGCCCGCGGAGCTGTTGACCACCGACGGGACCGGGTTGGTCACCGACCCTGCCATCGACCTGGTGGTGGAGCTGATCGGTGGCGTCGAGCCGGCGGGGTCCTTGGTCACCGCCGCGTTGGAGGCCGGCAAGCCGGTCGTCACCGCCAACAAGGCCCTGCTGGCCTCGGCTCGGGGCGTGGCGCTGCGGACGCTGGCCCGGGACCGGGGGGTGGATCTCCTCTACGAGGCGTCGGTGGCAGGTGCGGTCCCCCTGGTCCGGGTGCTGCGCGAGTCGCTGACCGGCGAGCGCATCCGCCGGGTGATGGGAATCGTGAACGGCACCACCAACTTCATCCTGACCCGGATGTCGGAGCAGGGTGTCGACTACGGGGAAGCGCTGGCGGAAGCCCAGGCGCTGGGACTGGCCGAGCGCGATCCCAGCGCGGACGTGGACGGCTTCGACGCCGCCGCGAAAGCGGCCATCCTGGCGGGGGTGGCGTTCGGGTACGACATGGTGATCGACGATGTGGAGCGCGAGGGGATCACCGGCATCGAGCCGGCGGACATCCAGTTCGCCGCCCGATCCGGTTACGTGGTGAAGCCCCTGGCCATCGTGGAGGTGGGCGACGACGGACAGCTCGCGGCCCGTGTCCATCCGGCGATGCTGCCCACCGCCCACCTGCTGGCCGGGGTCCGCGAAGCGTGCAACGCGGTGTTCATCGAGGGCGAGGCCGCGGGCGAGGTGATGCTCTACGGCCAAGGTGCCGGTGGGGCGCCCACCGCCAGTGCGGTCCTCGGGGACCTGATCGACGCCACCCGCAACGTCCGTGCGGGAACCACCGCTCCCGTGCCCGATCGGCTTCCGGTCCGGTTGTATCCCTCCAGCGAGCTCCGTTCCCCGTGCTACGTCCGGATCGACGTCGACGACGAACCGGGTGTACTCGGTCAGGTGACCCGGACGTTCGGGGACCACACCGTCTCGATCCGTTCGATGGAACAGGACGCGCAGGCCGGGGGAGCGCGCCTGCTGTTCGTGACCCATGCGGCCCGCTGGACGGAGGTGCAGCGCACGGTTGAAGCGCTGGCCGCCTTGGAGCCGGTCCGCCGGATCGGGGGCGCCATCCGGATCGTCGACGGACCGGAGTCGTTCGGCACCGCGGTGCCGGTCGGCGGAAGCGCGAGATGAGCACCGACCGGGAGCAGGGCCTCCGGCCGGCGTGGCGGGGGGTGATCGAGGAGTACCGGGACTTTCTGCCCGTGTCGGCCCGCACCCCGGTGGTCACGCTGTTGGAGGGTGCCACCCCGTTGCTGCCCGCACCCCGGCTCTCGGTCCGGGTCGGCGCCCGGGTGCTGTTGAAGGTGGAAGGGGCCAATCCGACCGGTTCGTTCAAGGACCGGGGGATGACCGTGGCGATCTCCAAGGCGGCGGAAGAGGGAGCGAAGGCGGTGGTCTGCGCGTCGACCGGCAACACGTCGGCCTCAGCTGCGGCCTACGCGGCGCGGGCCGGGCTGACCTGCGCGGTCCTGATCCCCGAAGGGCACATCGCCCTGGGAAAGCTGGCGCAGGCATTGATCCACGGGGCCCGGGTACTCCAGGTGCGGGGCAACTTCGACCAGTCGCTCACCATCGTCCGCGAGCTCGGGGAGCGGGCACCGGTCACGGTGGTGAACTCGGTCAACCCGTTCCGGATCGAAGGGCAGAAGTCGGGCGCGTTCGCGATCGTCGACGAGTTGGGGGACGCTCCCGAGGTCCACTGCATCCCGGTCGGCAATGCCGGCAACATCACCGCGTACTGGAAGGGCTACCTCGAATTCAAGGAGGCCGGCCGGTCCACCCGGCTCCCGCGGATGCTCGGCTTCCAGGCCGCCGGGGCGGCACCGATCGTGGACGGACACCCGATCGAGCATCCCGAGACGGTGGCCACCGCCATCCGGATCGGCAACCCGGCCAGCTGGTACGGCGCCACGTCGGCCGCCGCCGAGTCGGGCGGGGGCATCGCTGCGGTGAGTGACGCCGAGATCCTGGAGGCTTACCGGTTCCTGGCGACCGAGGAGTCGGTGTTCTGCGAGCCGGCCTCGGCGGCTTCGGTGGCCGGGCTGCTCAAGACCGGGTTGCCCGGGGGGGTCGATGGGAACGCCACGGTGGTCTGCGTGCTCACCGGGCATGGCCTGAAGGACCCGGACATCGCCATCAGTCAGATCTCCGTACCAGCGGTCGTCGACGCCGATCTGTCCGCCGTGCTCAA